>JAAENB010000111.1 GCA_024224995.1 bacterium
CTGGGACTGGATGGCGTACACGAGATTAAAACTATAACCATTCTTAATCCTTACCAGGCCCCGAAACTCGAGGGGCTAAAAGAGACCATTCTTGACATTCGTGCCGTGGATAAAAGAGGCGTAACATTTATTGTGGAAATGCAGCTTGAAAAGCACCCGGCATTCGCGAAAAGAGTATTATACTATACTTCAAAGGCGTATGTTAACCAGCTTGAAGAAGGAGATAAATACCCGAAGCTCAACCAGGTTATATTTATCGGTATTCTTGATTTCTCTATGTTCGACGGTGATAATTATTTAACCAGGCACTTGATTTTAAACCGGGAGACCCAAAAACAGGAGCTCAAGGATTTTGAGTTCAATTTTATTGAGCTGACCAAGTTTGACAAAGAAGAGGAAGAGCTCGAAACCCTGATAGAAAAGTGGGTTTATTTCATCCAAAATGCCGGCAGCTTAAAAGTGATCCCCAAAAACGCGGTAGAAAAAGAGCTCCTGGAAGCATACGAAGTGGCCAGTAAATATAACTGGACAAAAGAAGAGCTGGAAGTGTACGATTATTGGTCTATAAAAGAACAGACCCAAAAAGGATCTATTGAGCTTGCAGCGGATGAGGCCCGGGAAGAAGCCGAAAAAAAGGCCGACAAGGAAAAAATCGAAATGATCCTCCGGATGCACAAAGAAGGAATTAACCTTGAAACTATCGCCCGGGTAGCCGGTATATCAGTAGACCGCGTAAAAGAGATCCTGGGGGAGTAGATCCCGCTGTAGCCTCGGTAATCCCACCGGGGAGGTTCCACTGTCGGCGGGGGAATGGAGATACCTGCTGCTGATAATTATAGCTGGGCAGCCGGAGCTTTATATCAAACTCGATAATTCCACAAAAAAGAGGCAGCCGTTCTTACGCAAGAAGAACGGCCGCAGCCCGGTTTTGTTATGACGATTACAGGGTGTACTCACTGATGATCCTATTGAAGGCCACAATATCGAAACTGCCTTTTATATCAAAATGTATTTTTCCAATCGAACTAATGTAGATCTCAAGCTCACAATCCCTGTCAAGAAGCCCGGCAGTTTCAACGGAAAAAGTCTGAATTTTGCTGTAAGGAATTGAGGTGTAATCAGTTTTTTTTCCGGTCATTCCCTGGACGTTTGCCGCAATTATTCTTTTATTGGTGAAGACCAATTGATCCCTCATCGCTTTAAAGGCGCTCAGTACGGATTCTCCATCAATTAGAAATTTATGTATCGGTTCAAGAATTTTTTCTGTATCCATTGGGGTAAGCTTAAAAACTACATTTTTGGAAAAATCTATCATTCTTTATCTCCTTTTCTTCACGTGACTCCGAGCTTACTTCTCCTTAAGCACCACAACCTGGTAGGCAAAATGATAATCCTCCGTTTGCACAAAAACGGTCTCTTTCATAGCCTGGTGCGGAATCCCAATCATGCCGCCGTCCTGGTAGACCCGTAAGGTATAGGTTTTATTAACGGTTAATTTTTTAATCGCAGCCCACTGGAAGATGGTATAATGCATGGTAACAGCCTTAGATAAGGCCTTGCCGTTTACCTTTGTGATTTTAAGCCAGTTGGCGCGCCCTTTCCCCGGATCGGGCTGCACTGTAGCTGTTATCGTAATAACTTCCCCAAGGGGCTTTCCCAGAGGACCGATAATTTCACTTGCCGGGTTTAACCCTGAAGCAGAACTTTTGGCTGTAGTCATAGTAGAATCTCCGCATACAAAAAATGTAAATGCCATTGATACAAGTACTATTGCTGTGCTTGTTTTATTATTGCGCATATTGTACCCCCATTAAAACCTTCCCGCTTATTCTATACCGGTTTACCCCTTATGCAAGTCTTTTTTCCGTAGCGGTAGTGTCTGGGAATGGGGCGTGTCTTATGAGGTCTATCAGCCCGGAATTACGTTTTTTGGGTATGCTTCTTATATAAGCATGATTAGCAGGTTCGAGACCGAATGGGCAATGAGGGAAGGGAGCAGCGATTTTCGGGCAAAAGCGAGGCCGCAGAAAAGAGCTCCTGCCGCGCAAAAGAGGGCAAACTGCTTTGCAGTTTCCGGCATATGAACTGCTGCAAACAGGAGTGTTGAGACCACCGCCATAACTCCAAACCCGTATTTTTTTCCGCCCCGCAGGAACAGGAGAAACCGGAAAAACAGTTCTTCTCCGGCAGGAACAACCGTTACTGCCACAACAAGCGTAAAGACTTTAACAATAATATTGGAACTGTAAAAGCTTCCTCCCTTAATGAGGAATATAAAAGGGGCGGCAATAAAAAAGGCACTCACCAGGCCAAGACTGAAATCAATAAAGAAGTTCTTTGACTCAAATAAGGTTTTCCACACCGGCCGGCTGGTTTTCGCCCGCGCGTACCCGGCCAGTAAGGGGAAAAAGATAATATGGGTTCCACCGCTGTTTAATATTGCTTCGATAAATGAGACTCTTTTATTAATTCCGGAAAAGGCGGCAAGCCCGTACAGGAATGAAGCGACAATAACAATAGACAGGGTAAGGAGGCTGTAAATAATGGCGGAGTCCATAAGCTGTTGCCGTTTTTGTTCCATAAGATTAAGATTTTTAATAAAGATCTTAAGTATTCTTTTTTTCTCTTTTTCCGAAAGATTTTCAATTTCGCCCAGCCCCGTATCCATTTTTTTGGACTCTTTAGAAGAAAGTTTATTCCCGAGAACGGACTTTCCCGCGTTGGGAAGCAGATCGAAGATATACGCGGCCCGAATATGTCCTTTTATGGCTTTCTTCGTGCTTTTTTTAACAGCTTTTTTCATTGCCACTTTTTAGCGGTCTTTTTTTTCATTGTCAAGGATTATTACCATCAAACTAATGATTTCATGCAGAGTATATACTTGACAAAATGGGGCTTTCGCATACCTTTCGTTCCAGTCCATGAAAACAATTGCCAATTATATAATCCTGGAAAAAATAGATGAGACTCGCAGCTCAATGCTTTACCGGGGGCGTAAAAAAGATGCTGCGGAAACAGTTATCATCAAGGTATTAAAAAATACCTATCCCAGTGACTCCGACATCGCGCGATTCCGGCATGAATATGATATCCTGCGCACTATTAATATCGACGGTATTGTAAAAGCCCATGATATTATAGAATTTATTGACGGCATCGCAATTATCCTGGAAGATTTTGGCGGCCGTTCTCTTAAAAGTTATATCAGTGAAAAACAGCTTTCCCTCAGCGCCTTTTTGGAAATTGGAATCAAAGTGGCCGATATCCTTGGTGAATTGCACAAACAGGAAATAATTCATTATGATATAAAACCTGCAAATATCCTCATCAACGAAGAGCTGGATATGCTGAAACTGGCCGATTTTGGAATTACCAAGATCTTAAGCCATGAAGATGAGGATATCTATAATCCGGCTGTTGTTGAAGGGACCCTTGTTTATATGTCTCCCGAACAAACAGGAAGAATGAACCGTGCCGTAGACTATCGCACTGATCTTTATTCCCTTGGCATTACTTTTTACGAAGTCTTAACAGGCTCCGTTCCTTTCCAGTCTTCCGATCCTATGGAAATAATCCACTCTCATATCGCGCGGGCTCCGCGTACGCTTCAACGGGTGAGTCCCGGTATTCCCGGGGTGGTTTCGGATATTGTGATGAAATTACTTGCAAAGAATGCTGATGAGCGATATCAGAACAGCCTGGGACTGAAATGGGATCTTAATAAAGCATTGGACCTTCTTGAGGAAGGGGGAGCTCAAAAAGGAACGATAGAAGCCTTTGAACCGGGCAGCCATGATGTGCCGCTGAAATTTCAGCTGCCGCAGATTTTTGTGGGACGGGAAGAAGAAAAAGCTAAACTGCAGCAGGCGTTTGAGCGGGTCTCCGCTCCTTTGAGCAGCTCCGTAGAAAAAAGAGGGGAGCTGGTCCTGGTTTCCGGACCGCCCGGAATAGGGAAGTCATTTCTTATTAATGAGATGCTGAAATCAATTTCCGGAATCCCGGGATATTTTGTTTCGGGAAAATACGAACAGGTTGGACAGGAGGTTCCTTATAGCGCTCTTATTGAGGCTCTTAAGGGGCTTATCGGCATCATCCTTACGGAGAGCCAGGAACGGATTGATTTATGGAGGGAGCGGCTCCTGGCGGTACTTGGTCCTAATGGAAAGATTATTATCGAACTTATTCCTAATCTTGAATTTATTATTGGAGAGCAGCCCGAGGTGCCGGTGCTGCCGCCTGAAGAGACCGAAAACCGTTTCCTTGTTACTACCGTTAATTTTATCAAGGCCCTTGTTTCCGAAGAGTCTCCTGTTATCCTTTTCCTGGATGATCTTCAATGGGCCGATCGTGCCAGTTTAAAACTTATTCAATCAGTACTCAGCGACCCTGAGCTGGAATTCTTTTTGGGGATTGGTGCCTATAGAGACACTGAGGTGGATGAGTCTCATCCACTGGTTGCCCTGCTGCAGTATGTTGCGGAGTCGGGAATACGGATTACGGCCTGCTCACTTGATCCTCTGGACCATAGCAACATTAATGAGGTGGTCTCTCAACTTGTGCGCAGCAGTGAAGATAGATCAATTCCCCTGGCGAACCTGCTGCATAAAAAGACCGGTGGAAATCCGTTTTTCGTAAGCCAGTTCCTGAAGCGCTTATACGAAGTGGGTTTGCTGGAATTGGACTCTTCTTCCGGGTGGAAGTGGGATATGGAGAAAATAAACCAGCTCCAGGTTACGGACAACGTGGTACAGCTGATGTCCAAAAAGATATCCTCCCTTGAGGAAGAGACCCAGGCTATTTTGAAAACCTGCGCCTGCCTTGGGAACCGTTTTAACCTGGAGATCGTGTCGCTTGTTACGGATAAACCCGTAGAAGAGGTTATCCCCGGCCTCAGGAACGCGGTTAAAGAAAATCTTTTTATTGGCCTGGACAACTGGTTTAGCTTTAGTCACGACCGGATCAGGGAAGCGGCGTATTCTCTTATTCCCGAAAGTGAAAAAGGAGCGATGCACTATCGTATTGGAAAACTGATGCTAACGAACCGTGATAAAGATACCTTTTTCAATAATATTTTATATATTGTTAACCAGCTTAATTATGGGATCATCCCCGGGTTTCCCCCTGAAGAAAAAGAAGAGCTGGCGCGCTTAAACCTGGAAGCGGGAATCCGGGCAAAGGCAGCCACCGCGAATGAATCGGCTCTGACCTATTTAAAAACAGGTATTTCTTTACTTGAACAGGATTGTTGGCAGCGTTCTTACGACCTGGCTCTTTCTCTTTACGAGGAAGCTGCTGAGGCTGCGTACCTGAATACCGATTACGCGGAAATGGAACGGCTCTCGGATTTTATTTTGCAGTATGCGAAAGATCTGCTGCATACGGTCAATGTTTACGAAATGAAGATCAATGTGGCCATTGCAGAGAACAGGCTGGAGGATGCCGTCTCTATTGGGCTGGATATACTGAGCCCCCTGGGAGTGAATCTTCCCCGGAAACCCGGCACGCTGCATGTTGTAAAAGAGCTTGCCCTTGCCTGGATGGCCCTGCTCCGGGTACGCAAGCACAACCTGGTAAACCTGCCTGAGATGACCAACAAACGGCTGCTTGCTGCAATGCGCATACTCTGGACCATTGTTTCTCCCACATACCGCAGTGTACCGGAGCAGTTCCTTATGGTAATATTAAGAATATTGCGCACATCGGTGAAGTACGGTAATTCCTCATTCTCTCCCTTTATTTACGGTGGATACGGACTGCTCCTGTGCCGTATTGGAAAGATCGACCAGGGATACTATTTTGGACAGATCGCGCTGGAACTTACCGAAAAAATGGAACGGAATGAACATAAAGCGCGTACCTACTTTATTGTAAACAGTTTCCTTGTGCACTGGAAAAAGCACATTGGAGATATCTATGAACAGTTCCTGGATATTTACCGGGAAGCCCTTGAACACGGAGACATGGAATACGCGGCACGGTCGCTTCATGCCTATTGTTACCAGTCGTTTTTTCTCGGCAATAACCTGGAAATGATTTCCCGTGAATTTCCCCGGTATATCGCGCTTATCAATACAATGAAGCAGGACGCTCAGATTGGTCTTGTTAAACTGTATCACCAATTGGCGCTTAATTTGTCGGGCCAGGCCAAAAATCCCCGTTTATTGCGCGGGGAAAGCTTTAATGAAGAGACAATGATCCCGTTGCTGGAACAGGCCGGGGACCGTACTGCCCTGTGTACGGTGAATATTATGAGAGCAAAGCTTCTCTACCTCTTTCGTGATTTCGAAGAAGCCCTGGAATGCGTCAAACGAGCCCGGGAAGATGTTGAAAGTGTTATGGGAAGTTACGGAACCCCGTTATTTTATTATTATGATTCATTAGTGCGGGTTGCTGCCTGTACTGTGGTGACGAACCGTGAGCGCAGGCAGTTGCTGAAACTGCTTAAGGGAAACCAGAAAAAAATGAAGCAGTGGGCGGAACACGGGGCCATAAATTTCGCGCACAAACACTCGCTGGTGGAGGCGGAGATTGCCCGGGTAAAAGGGAATAATTTACGTGCCATGAAGCTGTATGAAAAAGCGATTACAGAAGCCCACAAGAGTGAATATATTCACGAAGAGGCTATGGCCTGTGAATGCGCGGGCAGGTTTTACCTGGATATCAATTTCATAGAGACCGGCAGCGCCTATATTACCAGGGCCTATAATTGCTATTCCCGGTGGGGAGCCGGAGCGAAGATGAAAGACCTTGAAGAGGAGTATTTTCAGTATGTTCGGCATAACAAGAGTTTGAGTCTCCCCTCCCGGAATAATACAAAGTACGATAGTACGAATGACACCTTGCAGGATACTACTTCTGTTACCCTGAGCAAGGCATCGGACATGCTGGATCTTTCCACGGTTATTTCTGCGTCACAGACCCTGTCCAGGGAAATAGATCTTGGACGGCTTCTTAAAAAAATGATGAAGTTTGCTATTGAGAACGCCGGAGCGGAAAAAGGATTCCTTATCCTGGAAAACCCCAAAGACGGCAAGCTGTATATTGAAGCAAGCGGAAAGGGAAAAGAGATCCGGGTTTTGCAATCGATCCCGGTTCGGCAGTCAAAGGAGCTTCCCCTTTCTATCGTAAACTATGTTGCCCGTACCGGTGAGAACGTTATTTTGAATGACGCCCGTGTTCATGGGTTGTTTTGTAATGATCCGTATATTGTAAATAGCAGTGCCAGGTCTATTCTTTGCGCTCAGAGCAAAGACCGGGGAGAGATGGCTTCTATTGTTTACCTCGAGAATAATCTTGTTACCAAGGCTTTTACTACTGAGCGGATCCAATTATTGTCGGTTCTTTCGGCACAGTGCGCTATTTCCATGAGTAATGCCCGTCTTATTTCCCGGGAGAAACAGAACGCGGCTCTGGAGCGGGAGGTTGAAATGGCCCGGGCTATTCAGCAATCCCTGCTGCCAAAGGAAATTCCTGAAATAGAGAATGCTGTAGTTGCTTTTAAATATGAGCCCATGATGGGAGTGGGCGGTGATTTCATTAATATCTGTTTAAGTCCCGATTCTAAAAAACTTGGTTTTTTTATTTGTGACGTATCGGGACATGGGATCCCTGCCGCGCTTACTGCTTCCATGATTAGTATGTCTCTTGATTTTTTTCAGCAAAAGTTTATTGACCGGCCTGCCGTGCTTTTTAAAGAGATGAGAAACCCGCTCAAAGGAAAAATGGGCCAGCTTTTTTTTACTGCCTGTTCATGCTGCCTGGACCTTGAACAGGGGCTCCTGGTTCTGGCCACTGCCGGTCATCCGCCCGTGATCATTGTCCGGAAGAACGGCCCGGTGGAAATGGCCGGTTCCGACGGCAGTTTTATTAACGACTATTTTGAGCCCAATTCGGAAGACGTGAAAGTTCAGCTTCAAAAAGGAGACCGGGTTATTTTATACACCGACGGGATTTCCGAAGCGCGAAATCCCGAAGGGGAGTTCCTGGGCGTTAACAACGAAGATGAATTCTCCGCCTGGATAAAAAATATGTCCGACATGTCTCCGTCGCCGTCATTGTTGTGCCGGAATATTTATAACGGTGTGGTGAATTTTACCGGCGGGAAAAGCCTGGAAGACGATTTTACTATTCTTGTTGTTGAGTACCAGGGGGAGTAGAGTACCCGGTTGGGAAAAAAATCTTTGACATACGCCAATTTTTCGTATAGAATATTTTTTAAAGGAGCCAGCCATGACCCCCGAAGAAATATTAGAACTATCGGATAACGATAAAAGAGTTTTGTGGATGACCGCAATCGAAAAGGTGGGGGTTGTGTTTTTAGACCAGGAATGTTATGGGGCCTGTATCCACAGAGGGTTCAGTTATTATTTCGGCGCTACGGACCTCATGGACTATAGCGACCTTATTTTAGTTGTTAATAACGCTATTGCCCCATTTAATGATGATGATCCTCTGTGTCGTCCTAAAAATGAGAACTGGGAAACTTTTTTTAACAGCGAAGACGAAGGCGCGGAAAAGGAAAAAGCGTATTTGAACGCCCATAACCGGGATCTTGACGCTCTTGTGGATACGCCGCTGGCAGCGGAGCTTATTCTACAGGAACGGGCTGCCGGAAGATATGAGAACAAGGTTGCCCTGGCTTTTTATGAAGGGCTTATTGGAGCGGCGTATACTGCTGAGAAAAGGCTCAACAATGGAAAAGAGGTGCATGAGGCATACCAGGCAGCGCTGCGGCATTTTTTCAAAGCCTTTGTCAAGTACGAGGTAACTCCCTTTCCCCCGGGATCGGTGCGGGTCTTTGCCGACGCAACAAAGATTAGCCTTTCCGAAGCGCTCATTCATAAAATAGCCCCGGAGGAAATCTGCGGAATCCGCGCAATCCAGACATTGTCCAAATGCCTGCCCATTATTACGGACAGGGATGTGGAGGCAAAACTCTGGGATCTGCTGAAGGATATTTTGTAAATATCAGAGCCCCAGGCAGCCCGGGAAACAGCAAATACCTGACATAATTGTCTTTATTACTATAAGGAGGCCATCAAAATCAATGGGATCATTTCTAAAGCCGGATACCGTATGGGAGTCATCAGAACTGATGAGAACTTTTGGCGAGCGTTCTCAGCAGGTGGGAAATATCGTGAGTGTTATAGATGAGATAGCCATGCAGACAAATATGCTGGCCTTAACTGCGGCAGTAGAAGCCGCAAGAGCGGGAGAGCAGGGCACGGGGGAGGCGGTAGTTGCGAATGAAGTAAGAAATCTTGCGGAAAAAACCACAGAGGCAGCCCGGAAAATAAGTGAAATGATACAGGCCCTGTCCACTATCGTAGAAAGCGCTGATGATTTACAGTCAATGGTACAGCAAATAACATCGTCTATAATAGAGATATCGGCGGTATCCGAACATATAAGCGGAGATATCGAAATAATCGCGTCAATATCAAAGGAGACATTTTCTGATCTGGCACAACTGGCAATGAATCTCCAGGATGTAGTTGGTCAGTTTACAGCAAGCCTGGATCATGATGGATTGGAACATTAATCTATGAGATAATTTTTGAATTCTAATATCAAAAAAACTTGACGATAACTATATTAACTGAAAACCTGCAAAACTGATATGAAGTTCTTTAAGAAAAAACAAATCTTTTTTATAGTCATTTCAATTTTTCTGTTTCCCTTCCAGTCTTTATACTCTTCAGATGATTCAATACAGACAGCTTCGAATTGGCATATTTCAAAATCAACGTCTTTGTCACTAAAGAATGTTCTCACCAAAGGAGAGTGGAAGCCGATTTCTAATGCCGCGCAAATGCAGTTACGGGATGCGAAGAAAGATTCTGCGTATATATGGCTCAGAGGAGACATTTTTATCTCAGGAGATCCTTCTTTTTATTATGGTATTTCACCCGGCAGAATAGAGCATCTCTATACACTGTACCTTAACAATAGAAAAATTGATTCCCTCTCCGTAAATGATATCGACAACATGTTTTCAAACCGCCACTACCTGCTTCGAAAAAGTGATCTTAAACTGGGGAAAAATCATATATATATCAGGCTGGGAATTTTTCGTAATTATATCGGCGGTATCCCTGACGGGGTTTCTATAATGAAAAAGGAGGAGTTTAAAAAAAGCAGGTTATTCTATAATTTCCGGTATATAATAATCCCCTATTGTATAAACTTCTTTTTTTTATTGGTCACGATAGTATTTTTTTTCATTCTTCTTTTTAGTAAAGAAAAGATTTTATTTGTACTGGCAATATTGCTCAATGTCTTTGCTTTTGCCTATATTTTTCTTCTTTTTACCCCCTATAGTATTATATCTCATGATCTATCTTATACCATAGTACTTGCAAGTTACCCCATTTCGATTTTGCTTTTTTTCTTTATATACCAGGCGCTCTATCGTGTTTATCTATTAAAACAAAATATGATTATTGCCCCGATTTTTATTTTAATTTCTTTGACTCTAATGATGCTGCAAAGTAAAATATTGTTACTCATTCTTATTTTAAGTTTTTCCGGTTTTCAGATTTGCACTATTTTTTATCTTAATTCAATAAAGAAGGATAATTTTAAACTGAATAGTCTGCTGATTCATGTGGGACTGAATACACTTTTATACCTTTCAGCCGGGCTTATTGGACCAATGGGCAGCCGGTATACAAACCTGGTTTTTACCTATGCCTTTCCAATAGGATTTGTTATTATTCCATACCTTATACTCAGGGATTATAAAGCCCGCTGGCTGGAAATGGAATTTCTTTATGATGAACTAAAACGGCCGAAACGGTATAACGCGGAAGTACCCATTACTGATTCATCTGAAAAGAAATTGGAACTCATCATCGATTTTATTAAAAAAAATTATGCTTCCGATATTTCCCGTGAAGGACTTGCTGAGGCAGTTGACGTAAGTCCTAATTATATGAGTAGTCTTTTTAATCAATATATGAATATGCGTATTGATGAATATATCAATAAACTAAGAGTTGAAGATGCAGCCAAACATCTGGAACAGGGCAATACCCGGATAATCGATGTCGCTTTTTCAGTGGGTTTTGAAAGTTTGCCTACCTTTAATAGAGCTTTTAAGAAAATCTATGGAATCTCACCATCTGAATACCGGGATAATAATTCCAATAAATAGAATTATTATAGTTCAATTATTCCAGATCAGAGTTATTGAGTAGAGCTTTTCCTGTCCAATGTATAAAGCTTAATAATGGATCATATTGATAAAAAAGCTTCAACCGGGCAAAAAGCGAAGTTCGTGGAAGTATATACCCGGTACTACACGTATATTTTGAGTGTTGTATATCAGAAGGTGGGGAGTGTTGATATAGCGGAAGATCTGACCCATGATGTTTTTCTTAAATATTTATCTCAAATAGATACTGTTGAAAATATAAAACCGTGGCTGTATGCGGTATCCAAAAGAGCTATTGCCGAATATTACAGAAAAAATAAAAGTTCCGATGATATTGTTTTTTCGGAAGATAGCGTTACTACTGCTGTTCAATCGCCGGATAAATCGTATGATACGCAGATTATTCTCGATACAGCCCTTGAAAACCTTGAAGATGAGGAAGACCGGCGGATCTTTGATTTAGTGGCTGTTCAACAGTATACTTTTGAAGACGCGGGTAAATGCATTGGCCTTTCACGGTATAATTTACGATACCGGTATAGAATTATTATGAAAAACATTCTTGGATATTTGAATAGTAAGGGGATCAATCAAATGGCAGATCTTTTATAAACTCTTCCCGAACCAGGAAAGAATATCGCGTATAATTTTGGAATGAAGTAAATCGAATTCGAGCATTTCTTCCAGGCCCAGAACTGCTTCCCGGATTCTTTCAGTATCCGAAGTCCCGAAGCGGTTCCGGATATTGCGAAAATCCTGCGCGGCTTTCCTGGCGTCACCAAGCATAATGTGGCACTGGCCGGAATAGTTGGTAATATGAAAAAAGGAGTTTTCATCGGGAAGGGAATCCCTGACCTTTTCAATTTCCAATAATGCTTTAACGGGATCTTCAAGTTTGTTGATATACAGGTCAATAAGATTCAGCACTGTTTTATTATAGGCGGCAGGAGACTTTTTCTCCGGCAGCTTTTCTTCTTCTTTTAAGAGACTCATAAGAAAGGCATCCAGGGAAGGGGAACAGGGCTCAAAGGTTCCGGTTTCACGCTCCCACATTCCCACAGGGCATTCTTTTTGGCGGATATTTACCCCCAGGAACTGTGACTCACTGTGGAGCGCGGAAAGGGGAATAAACCCGGGGATCTCTTCCCGGTCAATATCCCGCTCGTACATAATTTCAAAAAGGGCCGGGTTGTTAAAAGAGACCCGGAAAGCGGTATCATTGGAATAATTGGGCAGGTTAACGACACGCAGACCGTCATATTCCAGGAACTCACCGGTAGAAATAAACTCTTTGTACCGTTTGGGCAGTTTCACGGCAAAATGATCTTCAATCTTTTGAATATTCAGAAACTCCGCTTCCGGGTAAGAGCCCGAAGGCTTTTTGTGAGTTGCCTTATTTGCCGTTAATGCTTTTGTTTTTTTTTGGGTTCCATTACTCATTTGTCATAGTATCACCTGTTTTCCCAGGGAAAGTCAATTAAAAATAAATATAAAGCCGGAAAAAGAGCTCAGGGAAGTGTGGGGCGTCACGCTTAATCCATAATTTCTTCAATCCGGTGTGCATGATTGATTTCCTGGTTGTTAACTTCCTGCATTATTTTCACAACTCCGGAATTGGGACTCCCGGTTAAAATATCCTGGTAGTGTTTTTCATACCCGATATTTTTAATTTTAATAGCGAACACATACGCCTTTTTTTTAGAAGGAGTCCCGGAACGATAAAGCTCTATTTTTTCATTGATGATATCAATAACCTGTTGTAATTCTTCTATATTGGAGCACAGCAGTTCATCAGGAAGATTGCTTTCTTGAATCTGGTCCCTGGCCGATTTAAGCAGGGCAGCATGATTTTTTTCTTCAATCATGAGCTGGTACCAGAAGTCTTTATCTTCATCGAAGAGTTTGTAATAGAGGGAATAGAGGTCTGCCATCTTTAATTCAACAGCAATGGCTGTTACCAGTAATAGAGCTTTTGTTGCTTTTTTCATAGTCATTTTTTTATAGTATGATATATATAATATACGAGGGGCTAATTCCAATTTTTTTGTACGGATTATAAAAAATTAATTCTTGCAGGGTCGCACTCTCAAGAAACTCTTTTTCAATAGAGCCTTTTTCGGGGGATCTTACCCGGGGTGGTTTCAGAGACGTTGCAGTGCAACGCCTCTACGGGCCTGTTTCCGAAGATATTGCCCGGGGGTCAACACCACGGAGGGGTTAAAC
>JAAENB010000112.1 GCA_024224995.1 bacterium
TATTTTGCCAAAAACGGCGCAGATGTTACAACCTTTGCCTCAATGATAGCCCGGGCCGAAACAGGCCGGAAAAAGATCATAACCGTAGCCCGCGGATATCATGGAACTGCTCCCTGGACCCAGTCTTATGGCCACAACGGGATTATTGAAGAGGACCGGCAAAACGTTATTGTGGTCAACTGGAATGACTATGAGCAGCTCGAAAAGGTAGTGAACGATAATCCCGGACAAATTGCCGGTTTTATGTCCACCCCCTATGATCATGGAGTATATGGCGACAATAATCTTCCTGCCGACGGATATTGGCAAAAGGTAGAAGCGCTCTGCAAGAAAAACGGGATTGTACTCATTGTTGATGATGTTCGCTGCGGCTTCCGCCTGGACCTGGGCGGTTCTAACGAATACTTTGGCTTTAAACCCGATCTTATTTGTTTTTGTAAAGCAATTGGCAACGGCTATCCTCTTTCAGCTCTTGTTGGAACGGAAGCATTAAAAACCACCACATCAAAAGTTTTTTACACCGGAAGCTACTGGTTTTCCGCGGCTCCAATGGCAGCGTCTCTTGCCTGCTTAAAAGAAATGAAAAAAATCAACGCGCCAAAAGTAATGCAGAAACAAGGTCAAAAACTTCTTGACGGTCTCGTTAAAGCTGCTAAAAGTTATGAGTTCGATTTACAGGTCTCAGGCGTTCCTTCCATGCCTTATCTCCGCTTAGCGGATGATGACAGCCTTATGCTGCATGAAGAGTGGTGTGGAGAATGTACAAAGCGAGGAGCCTTGTTTACTTCTCATCATAACTGGTTCCTGTCAACAGCGCATACCGATGCGGATATAAAAAAGACCCTGGCTATTGCGGATGAAGCGTTCCAGGTAGTTAAGAAGAAAATTGGCTAAAAGTATAAAAGATACACAAAAAAATAATCCAATAAGTTTAAATTCATAATTGCGCATATACTGCGCAATGTATAAAAGAAGGAGGAAACGATGCCGTTAACAGACCAGGAATTAAAAGACTTAAAAGAACAGTGCTGGCAATCCAGAAGAGATATTATTGATGTAACGGAATGGGCTGGTGGCGCTCATATTGGTGGCGGACTCAGTATGGTCGACATACTGGTAATACTTTATTTTAAATATCTAAATATCGATCCCTCGAAGCCTGAGTGGGAAGACCGCGACCGGGTTGTTGTAAGTAAAGGACACGGCGGCGTGGGATATGCCCCGGTTCTTTCCCGGAGAGGATATTTCGACATGGATATGCTGAAAGATTTTAATAAATTTAAATCACCCTTTGGAATGCACCTCGATTGTTTAAAGGTCAAGGGCGTTGATGTATCTACCGGTTCCCTTGGACACGGACTTCCAATGGCCCTGGGGCTTGCACTTGCCGCGCGCCAGATGAAAAAAGACTGGTATACCTACTGCATTCTCGGTGATGGCGAATGTAACGAAGGGACCAACTGGGAAGCCGCAATGGCAGCCTCACATTTTAAAGTAACCAACCTTATTACTTTTGTAGACCGGAACAGAATGATGATAGACGGTCCCACGGAAGAGGTTATGGGACTTGAACCCTTTGCCGACAAATGGAAAGCCTTTGGCTTTATCGTTAAAGAAATAAACGGACATTCCTTGGAAGAGCTTGCCGATGCTATTGAATTCGCTAAACAAGAAAAAAGCGCTCCTGTGTTAATTCTCGCCAATACTAAAAAAGGTTCCGGTGTTGATTACATGGAAGATGATGTGAAATGGCATTACGGTAGTATCGATTCGGAGCTTGGAGAAAAGGCTCGTAAATCGGTAGATAAAATGTTTGGCAAGTAAATGATTTAATGAATTTAATGAGGAGGAAACTATGAGTGAAGCAACTACAGGTACCACCTGGACAGTATACGATGCCAACAATATGACCCAGGCTGAAATATATGGAGAAGTTCTTTGTGAACTTGGAGATAAACACCCAAATATAGTAGGATTAACTGCAGACCTTGCCAAATCGACCAAAATAGGGAAATTTGGCGAGAAATTTCCCGAAAGGTTTTATAATGTGGGAATCGCGGAGCAGAACCTTTTTGGCGTTGCCGCCGGTATGGCAAAAGCCGGTCTTATGCCCTTTGTTTCTACAATGGCAACATTCGCGTCTATGCGGGCCTGCGAGCAGGTTCGTACCGATATATGCTATCAAAATCTCGATTGCAAGATTATTGCAACACACGGCGGTATTTCATTCGGAACTGCCGGAAGTACACACCAGGGCCAGGAAGATGTTGCCATTATGCGGGCATTTCCCAATATGACGGTTATTGTTCCTGCCGATGGAATCGAAACAGCTAATGCAGTAAAGGCCTGCATCGAACACGACGGACCGGTCTATATCCGGGTTGGACGGGGATTTGAGCCTACTTTTTATGAAAAAGAAGATTACGGTTTTGAAATAGGAAAGGCTGTTGAAGTTAATCCCGGAACCGACATTACCCTTATTTGCTGCGGTATTACCGTTCTCCAGGCTTTTGAAGCTGCTAAAGTCTTAAAACAAGAAGACGATTTAAGCGTTCGGGTGCTGAATATTCATACTATTAAGCCCATTGACGAAGAAGCCATTATGAAGGCCGTTACCGAAACACGAAGAATCATCACCTTTGAAGAGCATACAATTATTGGCGGGCTGGGAACTGCTGTTGCTGATGTTATTGCAGCAAGCGGTAAAGGATGCGCCTTTGAAAAAGTTGGTGTTACTGATGAATTCTGTCTTGTGGGTTACCCGGAAGACCTCTATGCTCATTATAAGCTCGACGCGAACGGTATTATCGACAAAGTTCGTGAAGTTATGGGCAAAGACTTTGAAGAAGACGAAGACTGGGAAGACGAGGTATAGTATATGGCTACGGAAAGGGATTTACTTGCCACAAGGATCTTCCTGCGAGCTGTATTCCCCGTTATGAAGGTTGTCATTTCGGATGACCCCAAAATGAAGAAGAAGTTTGAAGGTGTTACGGGAACGATTCAGTTCGTAGGGAAATATAATGGTGAAGATGTTGGTGCTGCATTGGTCTTTAATGACGGTGCTCTTGAAATTGCACAGGGAATAAGTGAAAATCCCGACATTACGTTTAAATTCAAGACCATTGAAAAAATGAATGCCATGCTGGCAGGAAAGCCGGTTATTCCGGGGATTAAAGGATTCAAAAATTTTGGTCTGCTCATGAAGACATTCGCGCTTCTTATGAGCCTTAAAATAATGATGCCAAATGCGAAACCAAAAGTTTATGAGAAAAAGAAACTTAAGGTGAAAATGGTTATCTACATGATTACCACAGCCTTAAGCCAGTATAACAAGGGCGGAGACCCGGACATGCAAAGATGGACTTCAAAGCAGCCCGACAGGGTTTACCAGATGTCTGTTTCTTCGGAAGAAGATCTGGCCGCGTACCTGAGAATTAAAGCAGGAAAGTCAAAGGCCGGCAGGGGAATGTATACCCGGCGGCGGCCCTTTGTGCATATGAAGTTTACTGATGTAGACGGGGCTCTGGCTGTATTTCTCAATGAAGCGGAGTTTGTTGAGAGTCTTGCCAAAGGTTATATTGAAATAATTGGCGCTCCGGAATACGGTGCTAATATGAATGATTTTATGCAGCGTATCCAGGGGATGATTTCTTAGTAAAATATTGTCAGTTTAAATAAAAAAAAGCGGTATTAAAATACCGCTTTTTTTTTGAAAAAATCCGGGAAAATGAGGTATTACAAATGGCTACGGAAAGAGATTTACTTACTACACGAATAGTCTTGCGAGCAATATTCCCCCTTATGAAGGTTGTCCTTTCGGATGATCCTAAAATGCAGAAAAAATTTGAAGGTGTTACGGGAACGATTCAGTTTGTAGGGAAATACAATGGTGAAGATGTTGGCGCGGCTCTTGTCTTTAATAACGGAGCTCTTGAAATAGAACAGGGAATTCGTGAAAATCCCGAGATTACGTTCAAATTCAAAACCATAGAAAAGTTAAATGCCATGATTGCGGGAAAGCCCGTGATCCCGGGGATTAAAGGATTTAAGAATTTTAGCCTGCTCATGAAGACGTTCGCTCTTCTTATGAGCCTTAAAATTCTAATGCCAAACGCGAAACCGAAAGATTATAACAAGAAGAGACTTAAGGTGAAATTGATGATTTATATGCTTACCACTGCCTTAAGCCAGTACAACAAAGGCGGAGACCCGGATATGCGGAAATGGACTTCAATGCAGCCCGACAGAGCCTATCAAATCTCTGTTGATACGGAAGAAGATATTGCTTCCTACCTGAGAGTTAAAGCCGGAAATTCAAAGTCCGGCAGAGGGTTCTATGCAAGGAAAAGACCTTTTGTCCATTTGAAGTTTGCCGATGTGGACAAAGCCATGGCCGTATTGCTCAGTGAAGTGACATTCGTTGAGAGCGCTGCCGGGGGCTATGTTTCCTTAACCGGTCCTCCGGAATACGCTATTAACCTGACTGATTTTGGGATGCGTGTACAGGCTATGATTACCTAATGGCGTGAAAGGGTCATTGAGAGGATTTTTATGACAATAGACCGGATCAATTCTGAAGAAGATTACGAAAAAGCTTCTCAAAGAATAGAGGAACTAAAACTACTGAAAGATGATCCGGAAGCGGAAAAAGAGTTAATGCGGCTTTCTACAATGCTCTATGTTTATGGATATGGTAAGCCTCAAAAAACAAGCTATAAAGAAATGGTTTTTTTGTTTCTATCTATAATTTTCCTTCTTTCCGGACTGGTTGCCGGAGTACTTATGTATCTTGCTTACAGAAAATCGGGAGAATTGGAATTCTTTCTTGCGTTAATACTCTGGATATTGCTGATGGCTCTACTGGTGCCAATATCAGTAACATTTTTTATTCTGTTTATGGTTTTTTTTAAACGTAAGCAAAGAGAACGGTATTATTTTGGCCCATAGGTAATACTAAAAAGAGAAAAGCCCGATGAGCTCCTGGTTATCCATGTATCACCGTCATCATCAGATGAAACGATATATCCGTTTTCTCCAACAGCAACAAATATGCCGTTACCATAGCTTATTGCATCAAATTGATTTTCACCTGAAATGCTTTTATTCTCCCATGTATCACCGCCATCATCAGAAATTAAAATGCATCCTTTTTTTCCAACAGCAATGAATTTCCCTTCACCATAGCTTACTGCATGTAAATCTTCTCCGTCAGTGATGCTTCTGTTATCCCAATTATTACCGCCATCGGCAGAGGTCAATATCAGTCCTTCGGGGCCAACAGCAACAGATTTACCTCCACCGTGGGTTATTCCAAACAGGAAGTCAACGGGCTGGCTTTTATCTTCCCAGGTTGAGCTGTCAGAGGAGATCATTATATACCCGGCCTCTCCAACGGCAATAAATATTCCTTTGTCTTCGTCATAGTCTATTGCCCAGAGGGTCTTGTCTTTTGTTACATCCCATGTTAGAAAACTCCAGCCGCCTCTGCCGGTCATTTTGCGGAATATTCCGGCGTCATCGCCAACAGCAATAAAAGATTCATCTCCAAAAGAATCTGTTCCATAGCTTATTCCAAATAACCAGAATGGTAAATCAATTTTTTGCTCCCATCTGAAGCCGTGGGATGAAGTAACAATAACACCGGCGAGATCAACAGCCAGAAACATGTCATTGCCGTATGCAATCCCATTGAAATGAATATTGGTAGTGTTGAAACGATCATCTGTCCAGGTGATTCCGTCAGGGGAGGTCATAATCCGGCCGCCTGCTCCTACAGCCACAAAAATAGGGGGGCTTACGGTAACTTTCCTGGTTACTTCAGGGGCTTCATTTCCGGCAGAATCAGACACGGAATAGGTAATGCTGTATGTGCCGTATACTGCTGTATCTACTGTATCTCCGCCCACAGTTACCCGCGCAGTAATGTCGCCGTCTTTGTCGTCCCTGGCTCTATACCCGGGATCGGTATACGCTTCATCTTTCCAGAGATATATTGTGTCATGGCCTTTCAGGGTAATCACCGGTGCCGAATCGCCTGGTTCATTCTTGGTATTTTTTTTATTATCGCCACATCCTGACAATGAAACGATAAGCAGTAAAAAAAAGACAATTAAAATTTTTCGGGACTTCATGTAATACCTTCCTTGATGCATATTATATAATATAGTCTTTTTTAGAGTTCAAAAATGCTGAACTTTTTTTTTTTTAGGAATGATTTTACTACCGTCTCATAAATAAATCAACCCTGTATATGTCAAGCATTTTTGAATAAACTGGTTTTTTTGCATAGAGAATGAGTGAGTGCTCACTCATTTGTGCTGCCACATAAATGACTGCATTTACATATCTATTCCTTCGCTTTCGGAACAATATTTCGCTCAACGCCGTTTAAAAAAGATTCAATATTTGAACCAATTTCATGAATAAGCCGTTTTCGTGAGTCTAAACTGCCCCAGCCAATATGGGGAGTAATTATGAGGTTGGGAGCCTTGAGCAGGGGGTCGTCTTTAAGCGGCGGTTCCTGCTCCATAACGTCAATTGCGGCGCCGGCAATTTCTCCCGACTTGAGAGCATCCAGAAGCGCGCCAGGCGTAATAATCTGGCCCCGCGCCATATTTATAAGAAAAGCCGTTTTTTTCATGGAACCAAGGAAATCTTTATTTACCAGGTGTTTGGAATAATCGGAAAGAGGCATATGGATTGATATCACATCGGATTGAGTTATAACTGTTTCCAGGTCATATCGATCAATATAGCCCATCTCATTAATATCATCACGATATTCCACTCCATCCCGTTTGAGCGCGATAACATTCATGCCAATGGCTTTACAAAAAGAGCCCACTTCCTTGCCGATTGATCCCATTCCCAGGATACCGATTGTCTTTTCTTTAAGGTCAAAGATTGGCCAGGTTCCCAGAGTAAAAATAGGAGAGTCGCTCCAGGTGCCGTCATGAGCGGCCTCGTTATATTTGGTGAGGTGGGTTGCCAGGGCCAAAATAAAAGCAATGGTTTGCTGGGCAACGGAATAGGTTGAATATCCCGGAACATTGCATACGGGAACACCCCTTTTTTGGGTCTCATCAATATCAATAATATTATACCCCGTTGCTGCTACGGCAATGAGCTTGAGATTGGGGCAGCTGTCGAGAACAGCTTTGTCAATTATTACCTTATTGGTGATAATAATATCAGCATCGCCCGCATTCTTTTTTATCTCGTCAGGGTTTGTATTGTCGAATGAAACAAAATTTCCGGATTTTTCTATTTCGGGAAAGTCAATATCACCATAATCAACTGTTGACGCGTCAAGAAAGACAATTTTTTCCGGCATAGGTTCTCTCCATAAAATTTTTTATAAAGGAATTAAAATATTCATCCTGGGCGCTAACCAAGTATACCAACTACCGCGCCCGTCATGCAGGTCGCGAGAGTTCCGGCGATGATCGATTTTAAACCCAGGGACACTATTTCACTTCTTCTCTCCGGAACCATGGTTCCCAGTCCCCCGATCATAATACCCAGGCTGCCGGGATTGGCAAAACCGCACAGAGCATAGGTCATAATTACCCGGCTTTTATCGCTCAATGCCCCTGCGGGAAGCTTTGCCAGCTCCATATACGCGAGAAACTCGTTTAATATGGTCTTCGTTCCCATAAGAGAACCCGAGGTCATTGCTTCATCCCAGGGAATGCCCATGAGCCAGGTAATGGGAGCCATAATATATCCCAGTACTCGCTGTAAGGAAATGGGGGCTCCCGCTATGTCAGGAAAGATTCCCAGGAACAGGTTCGCGATATAGACAAGAGCAATAAGAACAATCAGCATGCCGATAATATTAATAAGGAGATCAATTCCCTGAACCGTCCCCTTGGTAATAGCGTCCATTGAACTGTGATACTCTTCCCCCGTGTCTAAATTCCCCGAAGTAAGTTTTTCTGTTTCGGGAATCATTATTTTTGATATTAAAATCGCTGCCGGCGCGCTGATGATTGATGCCGTAAGAATATGACCCATAACATTGGGGATTATTTTTCCTAACAGACTGGCATAGAGAACCATAACCGTACCCGCGATAGTTGCCATGCCGCAGGTCATAAGCGTAAAAATTTCACTCCTGGTCATTTTATGCAAATAAGGCCGGATCAGAAGAGGAGATTCAACCATGCCCACAAAGATATTAGCAGAAACTCCCAGCCCTTCGGCACCGCCAATTCCCATAGTCTTTTGCAGTAAAAACGAAAATCCCTTTACCATGAGCGGGAGAATTTTCCAGAAAAATAACAGGGCCGAAAGAGCACTCATGATCAGGACCAGGGGGAGCGCCTTAAACGCCAGGATAAAGCTTGAACCCGTAGGCGGATCATTAACAACAAAGGGCAGGGGCCCCCCTCCAAGGTATCCGAATACAATAGACGTTCCTGCTTCAGTGGCCTTTTCCAGGCCAAGAATAACATTGTTTAATGTGAGGAATATTTTTTTAAAAACAGGGACTTTGAGCATAAGAAGCGCCACAGCAAGCTGCATAACAAAACCAATAATCACAATCTTATAGGGGAATTTTTTCCGGTTTTCGCTGATGAGCCAGGCCAGGGCTCCAAAAACAATTAGGCCGAGAATGCACTGAAAGATCATTATGTTCTCCATACGGGATCTGGTATTACTTATTTAAGGTCTGCTCGTAATCTTTCAAGAAATTTTTGAAAAATTACTTCTTCGTTAAAAAGAGAGGGGTCTTTGATAATACCACCTGCCATATCCATATGACCGCCCCCAAACCCGATCTCTCTTAAAACATCCTGTATAACTAATGACGCGTTCCATTCCGGCCGTTCATTTCTTAAGGAAAAGTTGATAATATTACCATTTCGAGCGCAAAGAATAACAAAATCAACCTCTTTGAGAGCGAGAAAAAAGTCGCCCAGAATGCCAAGAAGGTTCTGGTTGCATCCTTCGGAAAAATAGCAGAAAGAAATTTCTTCCTGAATCCGGGTATGTTCAATAGCATATTTATAGAATTCCAGGTCCTTGGTTTGAATAAAATTACGCAGAAGGGAATTATGAGCGGTCATATCCATTAATGGATAGAGGTCGGCATAGGCCTGGACATCCATTTGACTGGCATTCCGGGTAAGCAGGTTCGTATCCATGTTAATGCCTATCATCAGTGCTGTTGCGATATTACGGGGAACTTCGATTTCCATCTCTTTATACAAATCATAGATGAGAGAGGAGCAGGCTCCATACTCCGGGCGAATGTCGGTGAAGCGTACATCCTCAGTGGCAATAACATTATGATGATCAATTACAGCAATCTCGTCACCAATAAGATCGGTAACATTTTTATTTCCTTTACATCCGTCCACAATAACGATCATATGGTCTTCTTCCAGTTCGTGGTTTTCATTGTGCTGAATGTCAATTTCAAGAGTGTCGATCATTTCAACAAGGGAATCTCTCTGTATATCTCCTTCATAAATAAGATGAGAGTTCACCCCAAACTGCTGCAGCAGGTATTGCAATCCAACTGCTGAAGCAACGGAATCATGATCCGGAAAATTATGTGTTTGTATGTAAATATACTCTTCGTCTTTTACATACTCTACTATTTGCTGTATGATATTCATAGTTCACTCCTGAAACTTTTATATATTATGACTTCCTCTTTTGTCCGGTCTTTCTGCGGGCCAATAGACAGATTTCCTTTTAATTTTAGACCGTCAACAAAAATTTTGATGAGTTTCTCATCCCAGGACTCTGTTTTGTAGTCACCCGAATCATAGATGCTCACCATGCCGCGGTTACAGCTGATTGGCCCTTCATACGTAAGATACTTTTTCCGGTGATCCTGTATGCGAACGGCTTTTACTTCTTCTCCTGCCGCAAGCCTGTTTATGTCCTCAACCGCGATCTGCCAGGTCAGCAGGGTCTTGCCCCGCTCAATCATAAGATCATAATGTTCCGGCTCGGTCTGGTGATAATGAATTACAAATTTCATTGGTCAGCATAGCTCTATATGGTTTATCATCGTCGCCGAGAGTTAATCCCTCTTCGGAATGCTGCGGAACTCCCTCCGGTCAAACAGTCCTCACATCCCGAAGAGGGATTAACTCTCGGCTGAACAATGTTACCCATTCTTATTATATTCTCAACTATATGACGTTAAATTATTAAGTTTTTTACTCTATTTTTTTGACTTAAGAGCCGTTTTTTTTAACCTCGAACCTCGAACTTTTTTTATTC
Source organism: bacterium (assembly GCA_024224995.1). The sequence goes on from JAAENB010000112.1 coordinate 10,246, forward strand.
AACTTCAAAATCTATTATCATAATTTCAAAATTAACTTTAGAAAGTTTCACCATGATCTTGTCACCAAGCCGGAATCTTCTTCCGTACTTTCTTCCTATTACGGTATACTCATCTTCTCTAATCGTATAATAATCATCCTTAAGAGCTCTAAGGAGAACCATTCCTTCAATGGGGATTTCGGTAAGGGTTACAAAAAAACCGGCCTTTCCTACTCCGCTCACTACTGCCGGGAAAACCTCACCAATCCTGTCCTTAAGCAGCCGGCATGATTTGATCTTTACCATGTCTCTTTCAGCTTTCTGGGCAATCCGCTCCAGCGTTGAGCTTTGTTCTCCCAGGTAAACCAGTTCCGCTTGAGAGAAGGCCGGTTCCCCTCCGTCAATGAGATTTTTTAAACACCGGTGTACAACCAGGTCCGGGTATCGCCGAATGGGGGACGTAAAATGAGTATAATCTTTAAAACCAAGCCCAAAATGTCCCAGGGGCTCTATTCCATAATAGGCCTGCATCAAGGATTTTAGTACTACCAGGTTTACAACCTGCTCATATTCATGGCCCGCGATTTTTTTCAAAATATCCTGTATCATGCCGCCCATATCTTTCGATTTCTTCAGCTTGATATTAAGCAGCCGTAAAAAGGTGCTCAACGAATCAACGCTTTCAGGAGGAATCTTTTCATGAATACGGTAGAGGGTAGGGATCTTCTTGTTTTTGAGAGCCCGTGATACCACCATGTTGGCGCTTAACATACACTCTTCAATAACCATATGGCTTTTTAAGCGTTCGGAAAAACGGATATCTTTTATGGTGTTTTCTTCATAAATGAGCTCACTGTCGGGCAGGTTGAGATCCAGCCTGCCTTCTCCTGACCGTTTTTTATTGAGTATCAAGGCTAGCTCATACATGAGGGCGAGATTTTTCCCGAGCTTATTCCCGAGCATGTTTCTATTCTTCTTCTCAATTGTTTCATGAGCAGACCGGTAGGTTAACCGTTTGTCCACCTTTATAATACCCCTGGTGAAATATTCTTTGATAATATTTCCCTGGGGATCAAACGTCATTTCTGCCGAAAGAGTAAGACGGTCAACTCCGTGTTTCAGGGAACAGAGATTATTTGAAAGCTCTTCCGGAAGCATTGGAATTACCCGGTTTCCCAGGTAGCAGCTGGTCCCCCGCTTAATCGCTTCATGGTCCAGCTCGCCCCCTTTTTTTACGTAAGCGGAAACATCAGCAATATGGACATAGAGTTTAAAATTCTTTCCCTGCTTCCGTATGGAAATGGCATCATCGAAATCCTTGGCATCGGCGCCGTCAATAGTAACGGTGAAATATTTCCGGTAATCTTTGCGGTTCTTGAACTCTTCAGCAGGGAGGTTCTCTTCAATATCGGCCAGTTCTTTATACACCCCATGAGATCCGGGCAGCGAATGCTTTAAAACAATCCGGGTAAAATCATATTCTTCATCGAGCTGGGAGAATTTTTTCTCCACAACACAGCCCTGTCTACCGCTGATTGTCTTGTTATTCAGCTTTACCATGAAGAGTTGTTCTTCATCGGACTGTTCCTGTCTTTTATTGATAGCTTCAATACCGGTGTCGGCGCAGACCTCAATATCTCCTTGAACATCAATTAATGAAAAGAATACCTGTCCCCGGGTTTTCCGGGAGATCTTTCCAATAAAGACATCTCTGTCTCTCCGGGCGACTTTACTCACTTCTCCAAAGAAATCGCCTTTTTTGTACTCAATAATAAATGCCGTTACCTGGTCGTTATTATGAGCCTGGTTAATGTTCTCCTTTTTAATAAAGACCAGGTTTCCGTCATTTGTTTCCAGGATGCCGTTGCCGCTTGTATTAACGCTGATCTTTCCGGTAACAGCAAACCTGTTAACAACAGTAAATTTTTTCCTGTTCTTTTGCAGCAAGCCGCTTTTAAGAAGAACGGCAAGCGTTTCATCTATTTTTGCAATATCTTTATTCGGTTTATAAGGAGTCTTTTTTTTAGATTTTTTCTTCCGGTCTTTTTCTATTTTGGGCTCTACCAGCTGATTCAGCAGGTCATTTCTGTTAAAAGATCCATTTATTCGACTAATATGTTTAATAATTTTTTTTGATGATATTGGCATCTCTTACTCAGTATTCTCGGAACCGGGAGTCTTTTCCTCATTTGAGGCCTTATCCTCATTTGAAAACGTTTCCTTACTTGAAGCCTCTGCCTTCTCCTCTCCGGCTCTTTTTAGTTCTTCAATCTCTTCTTTTTTGGCATGGATTGTTGTTTTACATTCCTTAACCTTCTTAAAAAAATCGGAAACAACACTATCGTTCAGGTCAAGAGTCGTTTCTCCGTTTTCCCGCTTATCAATAACATAATTTCCTATACCTTTTGCAGCTTTTTCAATGTTGCTTTCCTGCTTTTTTATATCAAGGGTCAGCTTCGCTATTTTGGAATATTCTTCGGTTTTATTTACAAATTTTTCTCCGTATTTTAACAGGGTCTGGCCTGTATCTTTAAGAAGTCCCATAGTTTTTCTCCTTTATTTAAGATTTCCTGCTTTTATATATATCATATGAGCTGTTTTGTCAATACTATTACATGAAAAATGTTAACCCTCATCGACTACTAGTATTATGTTGGGGTCATCGGGCAGCATCCGTGAATATTTTTTCTCCAGATCTTTAATTTTTTGATTTGCTCCCCAGGTTTTGTAACAATAATAGGCCTCTGAGATATAGATATTTGCAAATGTATCCATTTTCAGGGATTTATAGAATTTGGCAGCGCACTCATTCGCAATGGCTTCTTCCTGGATAAAACCGTTTTTTGAAGCTCCTTTTATTGCGCTGTCATAGAGTTTCATTGCTGTTTTATCATCTCCTGTTACCCGGGCCAGTTCCGCGGATATTAAAAAATATTTATGCTCATAGTTGTATGTACCAATCTCGCTCCACTTTTTATAATCCTTATGAATGTTTTTTAATTTTTCCAGGTATTTTTTTCGGTCACTGGTGTTTGCTTCCGGGTAGAGAGCTGCCAGGGTCAGGGCGTGGTAGAAATGGAATACCTGGATTAGCAGCATGCCAAATACTCCGCCAAGGATTATTTCCTCATGTTGAGCAGCTTCAAATGCCGTTTGATATTCTTCGTTTATATAGCATAAGATTATTTTGGGGATATAATAAAAAGCCAACCCGGTGTTGTCATTTGCTTCCTGCAATTCCGGGACAGATTTATTCTCATCATAGAATTCTCCCTGGATTAGATTTTTGTCCTCCGATTCTCCTAATAAATTCAAAACGGCCTGTTTCCAGGAATTGACATACAGGTTACTTGCCGGTTGTTTTAATTTATCAAGGAGCGGGGTGTATTTATCATTGATTTCTCTAACGATATTTAAATTATCTCCCGTATTAAAGTGTGTAAAAGAATAATGAAGAAGTGAATAACTTGCGTATAACAGGTCTCCTGCTTCCAGGCAGTATTGATAACTCCTCATAAAGAGATCCAGGTTTTCTTTGAGAGGTCTTTTCCAGTGGTTAAACCAGCAAAAATGGAAAAGACTTTTTCCTTGCATCAATTTTAAACCATATTTATCGGCTACTTTTAATGCAAGCCGGGCATATTCATATCCATTGATAATTTCACCTAAAGCGCCTGCAAGTATGATTGCATAGACAGAATATGAAACTGAAGCTCCGGGATAATCCCCATATTTCAACGTCGCAATTATCATTTTCACCACTACAACCAAAAACAGGTTCGGGTTCGACAAATAGGCAGAAACAACACAGCTTTGCAGAATGTGAATTGTCGCGACAACGGTTGAATTGGTAACTGTTGGTTGATTAATCAAATCTTCAATTTTTCTATCACCTAATATCTTTTTCGCTTCTTTAATATCCGGAAGAGCTGCTCTCTCATCAGGTTCTTCAGGCAAATTATTACCTAATTGCTTAAGCGCTTTCCTGCCGACTTCCAGAGCTTGTTGATGTTTCATTTGAGATGTATAATGAGAAATTTGAAGGGTATACACTTTTACTTTATCAAGTAATGTTTTTGCGTTTTCTAATATAACCGCAAATAATTGTTCCGCTTCTTCAAAACGAGTTGCCACATATTCAGCTTCGGACCATTCTATGTAAAATGAGAGCGTTCTGTCATATTCAATTTCCCATGAATTTTCCGGCAGCAGTTCCGAGCCCTGTTTAAAAAAATCTATGGCTGCCTCATAGGCTGCTGATACTTTTGCTTTTTTCCCGGCTATACTGTTCAGCTCAATAAGCTCTTGTTTTTCTTTTCCCGAAAGTAATTTTTTGGCAAGGTTCAGCTGGTTCGCGATAACGAAAATGCTCTCATCTACTGTATTATGTACTTTTGCATTATGTAAAAAAATATTGCCTATTGTATGATGGAGTTCCGCCTGTTTTTTAGTTTCAATCAATGAATACGCTGCTTCCTGAACTTTATCATGAGCAAAGTTCAAATCCTCCTCAACCTTTATTATCATACCTTGATTAATCGCTTCTTTCAGATCTTTAAAAATCTCCTCACCGTTTTTGTCAAGAACAAGGGAAAGAGTATCCTGTTTTATTTTAGCGCCAATACAGGACGCGACTGTTATAATATTTAAGGTGTTTGCCGGTAATATATTGATCTTATTTGCCATAAGGGTAATAACATTATCCGTGATTCCTGCCTGTTCAATTTTCGTAATGTCCCATTTCCATCCCTGTTCAAACATAATCAAATCATCATGGTACAGGGTCTTGAGGAATTCTATTACAAAAAACGGGTTCCCGGCTGTCTTTATTTCAATAAGACGCGAGAATTCTGCTGTTTTTTCCATAGAGCAATGAAGGGAATCTACCAGCATTTCACCGATATTTTTTTTTGTCAGAGGCGTCAGGGTAATATCGGTCCAAAACAATCCCTTCTTTTTCATTTTATCCTGCATTGTCACAAAGGGATGACCGCTATCCACCTCATTGTTGCGGTATGCTCCAATAAAAAGCATATATTCCAGTTCAGGATCGCTCAGTAAGATATCAATTAACAGTAAACTGGCATTGTCGGCCCATTGAAAATCATCAATAAACAGAACAAGCGGGTGCTCCTTGCTGGCAAAAACTTTAATAAAATCCTGGAATACCAAATTGAACCTGTTTTGAGCTTCAACGGGCGGTAATTGTTCTACGTCACCCTGTTTCCCAATAATAAATTCTATTTCGGGAATAACATCAATTATTACCTGTCCGTTATTGCCCACCGCTTCCAGAATGGTTTCCTTCCATTTGTCTATTTTCGTTTCACTTTCCATAAGAAGCTGGTTTGACAACTCCCTGAATGCCTGAATAATAGCAGTATAGGGAATACTTTTTTTCAAAAGATCATATTTCCCACTTATAAAATATCCCTGTTTTTCAATCATGGATTTTTCTATTTCATGAATAAGCGCCGACTTGCCAATTCCCGAAGGGCCGGAAAAATAGATTATTTCTTTTTTCCCTTTAGAAGCTTTTTTAAACAGATCAATTAAAATGCTGATTTCTATTTCCCTTCCGTAAAGTTTTTCCGGGATAAGGAATATTTCAGATATATCTTTTTCCCCAATTTCGAACGGTTCTATCTTCCCCGTATCTTTTAATTGTTTATAACAGAGTTCCAGGTCGCTTATGAGCCCATGAGAGCCCTGGTAGCGTTCTTCCGCGTTTTTTGCCAGCAGTTTCATTATAATGCCGGATACTACCGGTGGAATATCGGCGTTGAGCGTATGGCATGAAACCGGTTCCAGGGCAATGTGGGAATAAATAAGCTCCATTGATAATTCATTTTCAAAAGGGACTTTCCCGGTCAGCAGTTCATACAAGGTCGCTCCCAGGGAGTAAAAATCGGAACGGAAATCAACGGAACGATTCATCCGCCCGGTCTGTTCCGGTGAAATATAATAGAGTGTCCCTTCTTTCCTGTCCGGGTCCATTGCTGCCGTGGTCTCTCGCTGAACCTCAGCAGCAATGCCAAAATCGATTATTTTTATTTCTTTTGTTTCGAGATTGATAATAATATTGCTGGGATTAATATCTTTATGAATAACATTCTTGAAATGAATATCTTTAAGAATATTCACAATACCTATGGCAATTTGCAGTATCTCTTTCAGTCCCGGTTTTGCGGCATTAATATAGTCACTAAGGGGGACTCCGTCAAAGTCTTCCAGAACCAGGGCTTTACTATGGTTAATCTTTTCCAGGGAATAGTGTTTTATTACACCCGGTATATCCGAGAGTGCGTTCCCGATTTTAAATTCATGATCAAGTTGTTTCAAGTCCTGTATGGCGGGAAACTCATCTTGAAGGAATTTTACAATTACTGGCCGGTTGTCTTCTTCCCGGGTTCCACGGTAAACAAAGATCTTGTTGTTTTCATAAATTTTATCGAAGAGTCGGTATCCAATAAGTACCGTCATATATTCCTTACCTGTTATCCTGTTTCCGGATTCTTTACCGGTGATATAAATATATCATTTCCCGGTAACAAGGTCAATCATTATTACCCTAAAGATCACAGGATCAGTACACTTTGCCGGCAGTGCACACTATTATTTCTACAATCCCGGGAAATTGGTCCAGGGTTTTAGGTAATTGCTCTATATCAAAGTTATTAGCCTGGTTAAACAGTTTTTTGCTCCAATTGATAAGGATTTCCAGCTTGTAATCGTTTCCCAATTTTTCTATTTCCCCGGCAAAATCCCTGATCTCATTAACAATAACTCTCTCATGTATAATTTTCCACTTATTAAGAGTCTTTTTTCCAAGGATTTCCGCCAGTTCAGGGAGTCTCGAGAGCACTTCCGAAGAAAGTGAATCCATTAAAATAATTTTATTGTCACCGTTTTCCTTTTTATCCTGCGGTCCGGTCCCTGGTTCGGTTTTCCTGGCTGAGTAGGTGAGAAACCGTATTAGTTCGCTCAATAAGTCTTGCTTACTAATGGGCTTCTTTAAATAGCCGTCAAAACCTGTTTCCAGCACCATTTTTTCATTCTCTTCCATAACAGATGCTGTTACAGCAACGATGGGAATTGCTTTTAGAGCATCATCGTTCTTTAAAATTTGAGCAGCTTCAAATCCATCCATAACAGGCATCTTTATATCCATCAGTACCAGGCCCGGTTTATACAGTTTTACCAGCTCTATTGCTTCATGCCCGTTTTCAGCCTCTATAAGCTTGAGTTCCGGAAAATCGAGAAAGTCCCGGAGCAGCTTGCGGTTATTTGCTATATCATCAACAATTAATACCGTTGCTTTTTCAAAGCTTATGGAATTAATGTCAATATAATCATGTTCTTCTACTTCTTTTTCAATAGAAATTATATCAACATCCTTGAGTATTACTGTGAATAGCGCCCCTTTCCCGGCCTCACTTTCTACGGAAATTTCGCCTCTCATCATTTCTACCAGGCGCCTGGTGATTGATAAGCCCAGACCGGTACCGCCGAATTTCGCAGTGCTCTGTCCTTCCTGTTGTTTAAACGCGTCAAAAATGCTTCCGGTCTGGTCCTGCCGTATCCCAATGCCGGTATCTGTAACTGAAAATACCAGGTTCAGTTTTGAGTGATCTTTTTTTATATTGTCAGTTGTTACGGAAAGGGCCACCGATCCCTCTTCAGTAAATTTCACCGCGTTTCCAATCAAGTTGAGCAGGACCTGCCGTATTCGAACCTCATCCAGTGATAAGGAAACTGGCAGATCCGGATCTATCGTTACAGTGAAATCAAGTCCTTTCTCTTTAACTTTGTATGAGAATATCTGCTCCATTTCTTTGAAAATAGTATGGGGATTTACTGTCTCATACTCCATCTCAAGCTTGCCCGATTCTATTTTTGAAAGATCCAGGATATCATTTATGAGGCGGAGCAGTGTTTTTCCACTCGATGATATGGCAGACAATTGATCTTTCTGCTGCTCTTCGGTTATTTTATGTTCCAGTATTTCCGTAAAACCAAGGATCGCGTTCATCGGGGTTCTTATCTCGTGGCTCATATTGGCCAAAAATATACTTTTTGCCCTGTTTGCTTCCTCTGCTTTTTCTTCCGCTTCCTTCCGTTCTATGATCTCGTTTTCCAGTTTTTCATTGGCCTGGGACAATTCAAAGGTCCGTTCTATTACGCGCACCTCCATTTTTTCATATGCCAAACGAAGCTGTTCTTCCGCGTGCTTCCGTGAAGAAATATCCACTATGGAACCTTCATAGTTGAACACATTCCCCCTGTCATCTCGAACTGCCTGGGTTGAGATTGAAACCCATATAATGCTGCCGTCTTTTCGGTACATTTCCGCTTCAAATCCCTCCACCCGCTCATTCTCAAGCAATATTGTGCTGTATTCCTTCCACTGCTCCTTGTTGACAAAACTTGTTTTTGCTGTTGAGGAAGGGGATACCAGAAATTTTTCCGGGGACTCATAACCCATTATGGCGGCAAAGGACGGATTGGCTGTTATGATTTGTCCTGTTGTCGTTGTTTGAATGATTCCTTCAATAGCGTTTTCATAGAGCGAGCGGTATTTCCGCTCGGATTTTTCCTGTTCATTAAAGAGTCTTGAACTTTCAATTGACATAGCCTGGGCGTTCTCATACATGGAGCGATAGCTTTTTTTAGACTCATCAAGATCCGTATAGAGCCTGGCATTCTCTATTGAAATTGCCGCCTGGGAAGAGAGGAATCTCAGGATTTCCACCCGTTCCGGGCTAAAGGCGTTGGTGGAGAGGTTGTTCTCCAGGTATAATACTCCTATTGGGTAGCCAAGCCGCATTATGGGAATACAGAGAATGGATTTTGGGAAATTTTTTCTAATATACTCATCACTGGTAAACATTCCTTTTTTCGCGGCATCTCCCAGGACTATATTTTCCCCGGTTCTGCCCACGTAATGGACAATCGCTTCAGATACATCTTTGTTCTTCTCTGAATCGTCACGGCTTCCTTCCAGGGGGATCGGTTTTAGCTGGGGCTCCGAATTCTTTGTGGCAAGCGCTTCAATTTTAAGAATACCTTTTTCCTGGAGGATAAGCGCTCCTTTTTGGGCTCCGGCATTTTCAAGAAGCGTTTTCATTATTTTTATAAGCAGCCTCTCCAGGACCACTTCTCCGGAAAGAGCTTCTGCCGATTTCATAAGTGAGGTCATGTCCAGGGTTACCTGGGTAGTCTCTTTTTCGATGATGATGCTTTCCTTTTCGGTGACGGTTGTGGAAAGCAGCTCCGGATATTCTTTTTCCAGGTCTTTTGTTTTCCGTGCTGCTCCCCAGGTTTTATAACAATAATATGCTTCTGAGATATAGCTGCTTGCGAATTTTTCCATTTCCATGGATTGATAGAATTTCGCGGCACACTCGTTTGCAATGGCTTCTTCCTGGATGAACCCGTTTTTCGAAGCCCCTTTTATTGCCCTGTCGTAGAGCTTCATTGCTTCATTATCGTCCCCGGTAATATGAGCCAGTTCCGCAGATATTAAATAATATTTATGCTGATAGTTGCTGGTACCAATCTGGCCCCATTTTTTATAATCCTCATGAATTGATTTTAATTTATCCAGGTATTTTTCTTGCTCTTCCGGGTCTGCTGCCGGGTAGAGGGCTGCCAGGGTTAAGGCGTGGTAGAAGTGAAAAACCTGGATTAACAGCTGGGCAAAGACTCCACCAAGTATTATTTCTTCGTTCTGGCAAATTTCAAGTCCTTTTGAGTACTCTTCAAATAAATAGCACAATATAATTTTGGGGATATAATAAAAAGCCAGGCCCGTGATATCATTTGCTTTCTGTAATTCAGGGACAGAGATTTCTTCATTAAAGAGTTTTCCTTTTAGTTGAGTCCGGTCTTCCGATTCCCCCA
>JAAENB010000113.1 GCA_024224995.1 bacterium
AATAGTATTGCGATCTGCATCTGGCCTGGAAGTATCCCTCTTCTAAATGTGAGGACTGTTTGAGCGGAGCGAGTTCCGCAGCATTTAGAAGAGGGATGCTTCCAGGCCCGCTCACTTGCACAATTTAGTTTCTTGAGAGCGATAATGAAGTCTCATTGGAATATAAAAAAGGTAAACAGCCCGGCAGCAGCCCAAAATTCGGATCTTTTTAACCTGGATGAGCGGCTGGCAGCCATGCTCTGTGCCCGTGGAATAGAAGAACCGGAGCAGGTTTTCCGTTTTTTGTATCCCGGGTTTTCCGATCTCCATAGCCCGTTCCGCTTAAAAGGGGCGCATGAAGCAGTTGCGCGGATTCGGCAGGCTCTGGAAAAGCGGGAAAAGATAGGGGTGTTTGCCGATTCCGACCTGGACGGCTTAACCTCCCTGGTAATTTTGCATACCCTGTTTGCCCGGATGAATGTGGATATTTTTTACCGCTTTCCCAAAAACGATGAAACCTATGGCCTTTCCCGGACAATTATTGATGAGTTTAAAAAGGAGAATGTGGACCTCGTAATCACGGTCGACTCCGGGATACGGGATGTCGAAGAGATCAGCTATGGAAAAAGCTGCGGGATCGATTTTATTATTTCCGATCATCATGAACAGGATACGGACCTGCCCGATGCGATTATTGTAAATCCCAAACAGGACGAATGCGGCTATCCTTTTAAATCGCTGGCCGGAGTAGGCGTAGCGTTTAAGCTGGGACACGCAGTCCTTCTGAGTTATTTGCCCGGTTATAACAGGCTTTTTATGCTTATTGCCGAAGACGGGGATTTTGCTTCGGTTTCCTGTATCCGGAACAGCATTGTTGAAACTATGGAGGAGCAGGTCTCTTCCGAAGAGCAGGAAAAGCGGATTGCCGCTCTTGATGAACATGACAGGGTGATTGTCTTTGGGAGAAACCGGGATAAAGAGCGGGCGCTGGAATTACAGGAGAAATTCCCGGACAGGAAAATTTACAAACTGGAAGATTTTATTCAGCCTCTTTTACGGTCACCCGCATCTCAGGAGAAAATTGATCCGGAAAAACTGTCAATAGAAGAAATTGCCGGTCTTTTTTCGCGAAAAGGGGCTCCCCGTAAAATGCCTTTTATGGGAACCATGACTCTTGTTAATAAGATTTTTCTGGATATCCAGGCGAAAAGTTCCGCTAAAATATATGATTTTTTATGTTCGGTAATGGGCTTTGTTTCCATTGGGACTATAGCCGACATTATGCCCCTGGTTGAGGAAAATCGCAGCCTGGTAAAGCTGGGGCTTGAATTTTTATCCCGTACCGAGCACCGGGGACTCTCCGTGCTTCTTGAGGATCTTTTTATGCAAAAGGAGCAATATGGAAGTACCGGTACTCAAAAAAAAACCGTAAGCTCCAAAATGGTAGGCTGGGATATCGCACCGCTCTTGAATACACCGGGACGGTTTGGCAAAAGCAGTCTTACTGCTGATTTTTTCCTGGAAAATGATCCGGAAAAAATTGCTTCCATTATTACGGCAATTAAGACCATGAATAAAGAGCGGAAAGACCTGGTTAAAGAATTATTTACCGATATAATAGAAGAAATAAAGAGTTCAGCCCATGAAATGGAGCAAAGTCTTATTTTTGTTCAATCCGAAAAGGTGCCGGACGGGCTCTCTGGTCTGCTTGCGAACAGGATCTGCAACGATTTAAATAAACCGGTAATTCTAATCAGTACGCCCGGAAAAGAAGGGGTTGTGAAGGGATCGGGACGAAGCAGCGGGGATTTTGATTTTTTTTCCTTTGTAGAGGCGCTTGCCCATAAGTTCGAGCGTCTTGGAGGGCACAAACAGGCTTTTGGGTTTAGTGTAAAACTTGAAGCAATTGACGAAATAATCGAAGAATTACAGCGGCAAATTGCCCAACAGTATACAGGGGGAGAAAAGACGAAAATTGACCTTGAACTGGGAATTGAGCAGATAGACAGCTCTTTTATAGATTCTCTCGCGTTTATGGAACCCTATGGCAAAGATAATGAAGAACCGCTATTTTTAACCAGGAATGTATTAATAGAAGAGTTTACCCGTTTTGGAAAAGAGAAAAATCATGGCAGGTATACAATAAAAACCGGGAATAATATACGGGCAATCGGCTGGAAGCTTGCAGACGAAATGGAGCAGTTTTTCAACAATAATAGCTCCCTTGATATTGTTTACCGCCTTGAAAACAATGAATATAACGGCTATGTAAACCCCCGAATGATTATTGTAGATATATGCGACTGCTCACCGGTTTCGTCTTAATATAAGGTATATCAAGCCGGAATGTAAATTATGCCTGCCTGGAGTAATACCTCTGCAGAACGTTCGGAACTCGCTCCGCTCAAACAGCCTCACAACCTGCCGAGGCATCACTCCAGGCAGGCATAATTTACATTCCGAATGACGTTTTTCGGTATATTAAGACACTACCGACCCTGTATCGCAGGGAAAAAATACGTCAGAAACTAAATAATATTGCGAGCTGCATCTGGCCTGGAAGTAGTATGGGCTCTTTGGGTTGTGAGGACTGTTTGAGCGGAGCGAGTTCCGCAGCAATCCAAAGAGCCCATACTACTTCCAGGCCCGCGCACAAGCAAAATTACTTTCTTGAGAGCCCCCGCCCGAAGGCGGGGGAATATAAAGGTGAGTGGTGTTATTTTGTGGTAACAGCCTCCCACCAGGTCGGCAGTTTTAGAAGTTTGGTGTCCATAATTGAGTCCAGGATCGCCAGAGGACCGGCAATAGCCTGTTTGATGGTTTGTGAAACCAGGGCACTTTCAACAAGAGCATCCGGATCAATTTCAGTAACCGGGATACCCAGTTTTTCCAGTTCTGCGGCCAGATCTTGTTGGTAACCCCAACCGCCAATAGTCCTGCCCGACCTGAACCGGACTACAACAACAGCGCGAGGCCGTCCCAGTCCTTCCCGGTCGTATCGAGTTACGATGTCGGCAATAGTACCGCGGTTGTGTTCACCATCAGTGATGAAGACATCAACATCACAGCCAATTTTCCGGGCTTCTTCATAGCATCCCAGGCAGTTGGTTCCGTATCCACCCGAACGTAAACCGTACAGGGCAGCCAGGAACGCGTCTTTTTCAAAGGATTCAGGCCTGTTCAGCATGTACCCTTTATCCTGGAAGTAGCCCCAGAAGAAGTTTTCTTCCGGATTTTTTACCGCTTCGGCGAACACCGCGCCGCGGTCTTTCGCGTAAGCAATAGCCCGGTCCATAGAAGGACTCGCGTCAATGTGGACGAATATCTTACCGATATCGCCAACTTCTTCTTTTCTTTTCTCGGACTTAACGGATTTCATAACCCTGGTAACTGCTTCATCGACTTCGGTATTGATCTTTTCAATCCTGTCGATGGCAGATGACGCTGTTTTAATTTTTTCAGCAAAGTACGCCATAACCTCTTTATCTTTTAACAGTCCCTGTCCGTCCCAGAGATTTCGCAAGATAATAGCCTGGTTACCGGTAGCCTGTTCCAGCAGCGCTACTGCGATTACCGGGGATATTTTTTCGGAAAGTGAACCCAGAGCAGTTTGAACAGGGATTTTTTCTGCCCTGATTTTTTCCGCGATCTCCATTTCAGTTAAGCCTTTGAAGCTCAGCGTATTTACTTTCGTGAATTCTCTCCCGTCCTTTTGCTTCCATCCAAGGATGTTTGCCACTTCAGTTGAAGGGGCAATGTGGGTTTTCCGGTACAACCATTTCCAGATTTTACCAAACCCTGAAGCTTTCATTTTTGCGGGATTGTTTTCCCGGTATCGTAAATATTTCCTGATAGCGGTAATGAGAGATCGGGAAGCGTGAGTCGCTTCAGTTCTTTTTTCACCCAGGGGCTGTTTGATACTTGCTATCTCCAGTACCCTGGCAACCAGTTTTGGATCCAGCAGCTGAACAGCAGCCTGACCAATAACCCGAAGGTTTGGTTTACGGTATTCACTTCCTTCACTGAAAGGAGTTCCGTCGGCGTCGCTTAATGAACTGGCGAACGCGGATACAACTTTCAGGTCTTTGTTGTCGGTGTTTTTGAAGATGTAGCTTGTCAGGTGAGCCAGGAAGTACGGATCTTTTTCCGCCAGAACCATGAAGTTGTCCAGAACTGGCTTCAGTTTATCGTACTGTATTTTGTTTTTGCTGTAGAGATGGTTGCAGCCACTCATCAGGTCCTGGTACGCCTTGTACCGAAGCTCATCATTCAGGTATGATAATTGATGCTCAAGATTTCTTTGAGACATAAGCTTACCTCCGTTTAATAATATTTTATTGCGCCCGTGAAATGAGTACCAGCTCTTGAAGAGCTGGTACTCATTTCACGAATGATGTTTTTTTTATAATCGCGGCAGTTCAAGTTAAATAAGCAGTAGTTGTATCCGTCAGATCTTCAGTCTGATGCTCTACCGTTGAGCGTGTCTCCAGTGGTGTTGGAAAGTCGGGAGTCGAACCCGTAGGCTTGTATGCTCATTTGTGGGAACTGCCGAAAGATTTGCTTTTAACCGGCAACACTGTTTGGTATAACGAAGATAGATTCGGTGTTGAATGCCTTATGTACTTTGTAGGCGCCGCGAATATCTCTGTTGAATACCTCTTGTATGATTGGCCGTACAATGCTCATAATCTCGGACTCGCTTGATCTGAGAGAGAGACCAACATCGTACAGGTCTTTTGTGTAATCCATACCGTCGATAATTACAACAAGTTTGTTGTGTTGTGTGGAATCGGTGTTAACGAATTGTGTTGCCGGAGTATGTGTTCTCCTTCGTGCTCGTGCCATTGTAAAACCTCCTTTGATTTGTTTGATTTGTTATGTCGGGATGGAAGGATTTGAACCCTCAGTCTCGGCAGCCCTGGTGCCGCGGCTTCACGCATTAGCCTACACCCCGTTGTGTAATATTATTAAAAAAGTTCAAGTCGCCTATGCTCTTTGCGTTTTGGCTGCCATAGCAGGAATCGAACCTGCGGTTATTCGAGTTTTAATCGAACGCTCTCACCATCTGAGCAATATGGTCTTTGTGCTTGTATGCATAGTCTGTGGAACTTTTTTTATGTGGATCCGATGAGATTTGAACTCACATCTAACGCCATGCCATGCCGCTGCTTTCCCATTAAGCTACAGACCCTTGTAAGAACAGTTCCAGGTTCGAAGTTCGAGGTTTTTCTTGCCTTGAACTTTTTTCCACGCCCCTTGTCCCTGCTTTTTGCACCCTGAAGGGATCGAACCTTCGACCTGCTGGTTATGAGCCAGCTGCTCTCCCACTGAGCTAAGGGTGCTTTGTTTGATACCGGCAGGGGAGGGGTATATTCTCCCTTGCCGGTATCGTTAGTTGATCAAATAGTCGGCCGCGGTACTTGCGGCCCATGCGCTTGGTTTGATTTTGTATTCAAATCCTTGTGCCTGTACGTAAGAAACTGCGCGTTTCATAACCCCGTTACTTTTATGTTCCGGGTTTGGGTTAATATCCAGGTGAACCTCCATTACCCTGCGATCAACAGAGCCGCAGATAGTAAAGGCCGATTCCATGGCGATATCAACTTCACGCAAAAGCCGTTCGTTGATTGCCATTCTCCTGTTAACCAGAGATTTTTGTCCGTACACCATTCCACCTTTATGTCCTTCTATGTGAAGAACAACGACCAGACCGAATAGGGTATAAGGACCTGTTAGTTTGCTATCACAACCTACGTAGATAGCACTGTCTTGAGAACTTGTTTCGATAGTCTCAAGCAGGGTAGGATACTCTAACTTCCTGAATCGTGACATGACGGTTCACCTCTTTTAAATTTAGTTTAAAGTTTCAAGTTTGATGTTAGAAGTTAAGAGAAGATCTTATAACTTCAAACCTGGAACTTCAAACTTCAAACTTCTTTTTCTGCACCCCCGGGAAGATTCGAACTCCCATTAAACAGCTTAGAAGACTGTTGCCTTTCCATTAGACTACAGGGGTATTCTTGAAACTTTCCTTTTGGGACAGGTGAGAGTTGAACTCACTGCTACTCGATTAAAAGTCGAGTCCCTTAAGCCGTTTGGGTACTGTCCCCTATGTCCGGGGGGTTGGTATCGAACCAACATCTTCGGTTTTTCAGACCGCCGCATGCACCAGCATTGCTACCCCCGGATATAAAAGTTTGAAGTTTAAAGTTTCAAGTTTATTTTAAAGAAATATTTTTTCTTCGGAACTTCAAACTTCAAACTTTTTTTATGTACCCCTGAGAAGATTCGAACTTCCGTAAAACGGTTTAGGAAACCGGTGCCTTTCCATTAGACTACAGGGGTATGTTTTAGTTTAAAGTTTTATGTTTGAAGTTTTTTAAAAAGAGTACTCCAGGAACTTCAAACTTCAAACTTGCAACTTCAAACTTTTTTTATGAGCCCCGGGTGAGATTCGAACTCACAGCAACCAGGATCGAACTCTGGTGCTCTTCCAATTGAGCTTCCGGGACTAATGTGCAATCGGTACGACTTGAACGTACAACCACTGAATTATCGGTTCAGTGCTCTTCCGATTGAGCTACGATTGCATGTAGCGCAGGTGAGATTCGAACTCACACCGTACCGGGCTTAAACCGGCTGCCTCTTCCATTGGACAACTGCGCCGTATTTTTATGTTTGAGGTTCCAGGTTCCAGGTTTTTTGTGAAGAGAATTCCTGAAACAGCAGGAGTCTTTGTTGTCTGGAACTTGAGACTTGTAACTTGAAACTTTTTTTACATGTGGCGATGGTGAGATTCGAACTCACACTGCACGGTTTCTAAGACCGCTCACTCTTCCAGTTGGTATACATCGCCGTATAGTAAGGTTTAAGGTTTTTTAAGAAGGGTTTGTCTGCAAAAAAAAGAAACTCAGGTATAAGAATTTTGAACCTCGAACTTCGAACCTGGAACCTTCTTTATGTAGCGCAGGTGAGATTTGAACTCACATCAAACCGGTTTTGAACCGGCCGTCTCTGCCAGGTGGACTACTGCGCCGTTTTAGTTTGAAACTGTTTGTAACTCTCCACCGGGTGGGAGTTCTTCTTCTGTTGGTTCCTCGAATGTTTCCAGCATATTGTTAAAGACTTTCTGCCAGGTTTCGCGGGAAACCCCTTTATCTTCTTTCATCCGGTTGTTTATATTTTGTTCTTTTTCCGGAAAGTAAACAAAGACAATCTTTATTTCATCCAGCGTAAATTCGGTATAGGCTTTCGCGAGGTTGAGATATTCTTTCCTGCTGTTCCGGGTAAGGTTGGTTTCGTCGATGATGATATTGAAACCGCTTCCCAGCGCTATTTTAATTGAATTTTTAGCCAGTTTTTTTATGAGCGGTTCATATTCCCGTTCATGAGTATATGAACCGCCTTTTATCATAAAACGAAAGGTGTCTTTATTTACGATAATGATATTTTCTTCTTCCAGGGCTTTATTTTTTGCCCAGGTGCTTTTACCGGAACCAATGAGCCCGGTGAGAATATACATTGTTTGCATTATTCTTCCTCCACGGTTAATAACGTTTCTATATATTCTCTATCTCGGGTAAAAACCGGGATATCATTATCAATAATCCATGTTCCGTTTGAATCTTTTACAGCACAGCGTCCCCGTTTCAGAGAAGTATCCAGTTTATCCCAGTTATCATCTTTTTGAAAGATCATCTCCTGTAACGCCGAGTTGTTCTTTCCGTGGCATTCCTTGTGAGAGTAATAGCTCCGGGCCAGCATTTGTACTGAGTTCCGTGTCCAATCCTGCTGCCGCCATACGAAATAGTTTACAACTTCAGCTTCGGGTAAAACAAACACCCGCGAATCGAAAACAACGGGTTTTGAAAAACCATTCAGTGAAAAACTCGCGGAAGCCATACCCGCGGAAACGCTCACGATTTTTTGGACTTCATTGCCGAACCAGGCATCGGTACCCAGTTTTTTATAGTTATGCAGGAGAAGCGATATTTCATCACTCTGGATATACGCCAATTGGATACCCATAATTTCTTCACAGAGATACAATGCTGTTTTATTCATCAGTTCGATAATAGTATTATCGAAGGGCTTCTTCATTTTACGGGTTAAGGTATGAAAGGCCTTCCCGTCCAGCCTGATGATAACGGGCATTCGCATTGGAAGCTTATATTTAAAAGCTTCTTCATAGTACTGCTTCATCCGCGTCCCAATAGATAGCGGTTTCATGTTTTTCCTCCTGAAAAAAGTTAATAGTTAAAAGTTAAGCACCCACTTTATTCGTGTAATGAGTCCCTCCTCTTCACAAGGGTGAAACAAGAATATTTTTACCCTTGTGAAGAGGAGGGACTCATTACGCGGGTGATTCACCAATTAGCACGGAAAGGATTTGAACCTTCAACAACTTGATTCTGAGACAAGCACCTCTTCCAATTGGGTTACCGTGCCGAAATCAGGGCAACAAGGATTCGAACCTTGAAGAGCAGTTTTGGAGACTGCCATGTTAGCCATTACATCATTGCCCTATATGGGCACCCAACCGGGATCGAACCGGTATTGCCTAGGCCACAACCAGGAGTAATTACCGTTATACCATGGGCACCATACATTTAGTTTAAAGTTCCAGGTTTGATGTTTGAAGTTTTGTTATTTGGAGTTCTATCCATTGAAGCGAACTTCAAACTTTAAACTCCTAACTTGGAACTTTTATGTGGATCTGATGAGATTTGAACTCACATCATACTCCTTGCAAAGGAGGAGCTTTCCCATTAAGCTACAGACCCGTTTTTTAGTTTGAGGTTTCAAGAACAGAGAACTTTAAACTTTAAACTTCAAACTTTTTTTATGAGCGGGAGACGAGACTTGAACTCGCAACAGGTAACATGGCACGCTACTATTCTTCCAATTGAATTACTCCCGCGTTTTTAGGTTCGAAGTTCGAGGTTGCTTTTTAGAGAACCTTGAACCTCGAACCTCGAACCATTTTTCATGTCGGGATGAAAGGATTTGAACCTTCAATGTCGGCATCCCAAATGCCGCGGCTTTCCTGGTTAGCCTACATCCCGTTTGATAAATTGTTTGAGAAAATTAAATTTTAAAAAAGTTCAAGTTGGCAATGCGGAATTGGTTTCATAGCGGGAATTGAACCCGCGACCCACTGATTAAAATTCAGTTGCTCTACCATTTGAGCTATATGCTTGTACGCATTGCCGGTGGAACTTTTTTATTCGGGGAGGGAAGAATCGAACTTCCAAAATGCTTGTATGATACAGTATGGGGAACAGTAATCAATTTATTCTACTACACTGTTCAAGTCACTATATCGGAGCTGTTACGCTTGATCATAAGTCAAGTGGCTACACCAGTTTGCCTACACCCCGTTTTTAAAAAAGTTTAAAGTTTAAAGTTTGATGTTTGAAGTCTTTTGAAAAGAGTCCGCCGGTAAAAAAGTGAAGCTTATCTTCAAGGAGCTTCAAACTTTTAACTTCAAACTTGAAACTTTCATCTGTGAGGGAAGGACTCGAACCTTCAAACTGGCTGCTTAACAGGCAGCTGTTCTACCATTGAACTACCTCACAATAATGCGACGGCGAAGGGACTCGAACCCTCATCTTCCTGATCGACAGTCAGACACTTTACTCCATTAAGTTACACCGCCATATGAGCTCCCGGTGAGACTCGAACTCACAACCTGCTGTTTACAAGACAGCTGCTCATCCAATTGAGCTACAAGAGCTAAAATTTTGTCAATAAGCACAGTTGAACATAGTTTATCGACATGGCCTTGAAGTAGAGCCTCTTCGGATTGCTGCGGAACTCGCTTTGCTCAAACAGTCCTCACAACCCGAAGAGGCTCTACTTCAAGGCCTTACAAAGTTGGTTATCCTGATTATATTTGAGATATTATGACGTTTTAGTATTACGTTTTTTTCATAAACGTCTACTGTATATCTCAAAATTTGCGGGTGCCGGATTCGAACCGACATGGGAGGCATATGAAACCTCAGAGCTGCCACTGCTCCAACCCGCAGTACATGCTACCGGGAGAGGATTCGAACCCCTACGAGCAGAGCCAAAATCTGCTGGCCTTCCATTAGCCGACCCGGTAAAAGATAGTTTCAAGTTTGATGTTTGAAGTTTTGTTGTAAGAACTTTTATCCTTTGAAGAAAGCCCTTAAATAATGAGCTTGAAACTTTAGACTTGAAACTTGAAACTATTTTTATGAGCGGGAGACGAGACTTGAACTCGCAACTTGCAGTTTGGAAAACTGCCATTCTGCCATTGAATTACTCCCGCGTTTTAAATTAAGTTTAAAAAAAATTCAAGTTGGCTATGCGGAGTTGGTTTCATAGCAGGAATTGAACCTGCAGCGTACTGAATCACAATCAGTTGCTCTACCAATTGAGCTATATGCTTGTACGCATAGCCGGTGGAACTTTTTTATTCGAGGAGGGAAGAATCGAACTTCCAGAGTGCTTGTATGATAAAGTATAGGGAACAGTAAGCCTGTTCAAGTCGCCATATCAGTGTTGTAACGCTTGATCCGAAGTCAAGTGGCTATACCATTTGCCTACTCCTCGTTTTTTAAAAAGTTTGATGTTTAAAGTTTGATGTTTGAAGTCTTTTGAAAAGAGTCCGCCTGTAAAAAAGAGAAGCTTATCTTCAAGAAACTTCAAACTTGAAACTTATACCTGTGAAGGAAGGACTCGAACCTTCATCTTGCTGCTTAACAGGCAGCTGTTCTACCATTGAACTACCACACATTATGCGACGGCGAAGGGAGTCGAACCCTCATAACCCTGAGAGACAGTCAGGTACTTTTGCCATTAAGATACACCGCCATATATGCCCCCGGCAGGATTTGAACCTACAACCTACAGTTTAAAAGACTGCTGCTCTTCCGTTAAGCTACGGAGGCGATTTGCGGGTGCCGGAATTGAACCGACCTGGGAGGCTTATGAGACCTCAGAGCAACCACTGCTCCAACCCGCAGTAAAAATTAGGGGTAGGGGGATTCGAACCCCCGAATACCTGGTAGAAAGCCCGGTGGCTTAGTCCACTTGCCGATACCCCCAGAGAATAGTTTCAAGTTCGAAGTTTGATGTTTTTTATCCGGAGTTAACTTTCTATGAAGGTAACTCCTTTCTAGATAACCTTGAACCTCGAACCTTGAACCTGGAACTTTCTTTTATGAGCAGGAGACGAGACTTGAACTCGCAACTTGCAGTTTGGAAGACTGCCATTCTGCCATTGAATTACTCCTGCATTATTAGGGGTGAGGAGATTCGAACTCCCGAATATCCGATAGAAAGTCGGATTGCCTGGTCCACTAGCAAACACCCCCGGAAAAAAGTTTGAAGTTAAAAAGTTTGATGTTTGAAGTTTTGTGAAAAGAGTTTTCCCCTTTGAGGGAAACTCTTACATAACAAACTTTAAACTTGTACCTTTAGACTTGAAACTTTTTTATGTAGCCCGGACAGGGTTCGAACCTGCATATTCCAGTTTGTAAGACTGGTGCCTGAGCCAATTCGGCTTCACCGGGCTAAAAAAAGTGGTATAGAGTTTTCAAAGATCCGCGACAAAAAGTGTCACTGAGACGCCAACAGGATTCGAACCTGCATAAACGGATTTGCAATCCATCACCTAAGCCATTCGGACATAGCGTCATGTGGGTCGCCCTGGACTTGAACCAGGAATACGTGTTACCGTGGTGGGGTTACAACCCACTGCCTTTCCATTAGACTAACGACCCGGTATCGGATGGTGAGGGACTCGAACCCCCATCGGCTCTCACCTACAACGGTTTTCAAGACCGCTCTCTTCCCAGTTAGAGTAACCATCCATTTTTTTCCGGGAGTCTTCTCCCGGGTATTTCTTTTACGGCATTTTTTCTAATGCCGTATGCGGCAGGTAAAGGAATCGAACCTTTGTGGGCTGTTATACCCAACCTCAAGGTAGCAACCTGGTGCCTTTCCACTCGGCCAACCTGCCAAAAAAAAGCGAAGGACTTGAGCCCTTCGCTTTTCAGGTTGTATATACAAATTTTTGTTAACCTGTTATAAGCGAAGAGCGTACTTGATCTTGTTATATGAATCAAAAATCACACTTTCATCTATTTCCGCGTTTTGCGCGGGGCATAATCTTCCCTGTTCCGGGAGTTTCCCCGTCATGCGCGCGGAGCTATTCCATTTCCGGCCGGAATGCAAACCGGTTTTTCCGGAGAAAGGGGAGAGATGTTTTTTCTTTTGTTCCATATAAAATCCTTGTTTTATATCAATTTATTTTGTGTTGCGAATGCCGGGTTATATCTCTGCATTCGCCATGCCGCAAGAGCATTGTTGCTACTGTTATGCGTCTTTCGGCAGCCGCGTTAATTTTTTTCCTGCTTTATTTTTCCCTGTGTTAAGAGGGCACAAAAAAAGCGAGGAACTTTCGCTCCTCGCTTTTTTGGGTTTTCCTGTTGTACGGATTACCTATAAGCGAAGAGCGTTTTTCATCCCATCTATGGAGTTAAAAATACTATTATTATATATTTTCTCACCATGTTTTGGACATACGTTCCCCTGTTCACTGAGTTCTCTCAGAGAGAGAAGCCGGGGCGCGTTTAGTAAATATAATGTTTCCTGTGATAACATTGAAAATATAAACTCCTTAATATTATTTGTATACCTTTTGGGTATGTATTCTGCTCTTTTCATTCTTAAATCGTTCTTATTTCTTCTTTTTTCAGCATTTTATGCAAAAAAAAAGCGGGGAACTTTCGCTCCCCGCTTTTTTTATATCCGTAATGATATAATATATCAGCGAAAAGCACAATTTGTCCCTTTTTTCCCATCTATCGCCGGAAAAATACTATTTTCCCACATCTCCAGGCCGTTCTGATGACAGAGCGAATCCACTCTTGAGCTGTTACTCAAGTCGGATAAGAGGTGGTAATATTTTTGCCGTTGTGTCATTTACTCGTGTTTCCTTTTTTTTTGATTCAATTAAGAATTTTATTCTTAATGTTTAATTGTATTTAACTTATCGTTATTAATACTAATATAGTTAATTGAAAAATTTTTTCAAGTACTTTTTTTTTCAAGATACTTTTTTTTTAAGTTTTAATAACTGGTGTTATGCGAAATGGTTCGCGTTGGTAAAATCCGGTCTTCTAATGGGATTGCAGCAGGAATATAATATAGAAGAAATTTGGTTTATACCGAGTCAGTAGTTATCGTTCTTACCTTTTTTTTAAAGAAAAAAGATTAGACAGAAATAACCGGGGAATTATTATTGTTAATATAAAAAATACTCCTGGGCGGTGATTATCAGCATGAAATTTATTATTCAATCTTGTATAGTGTTTTGTTCTGTTTTTGTTTTTAGTTCTAATATATGGAGTTTTCCGCTTCATGAAGCTGTTGCTAAAAATGATATTGATTCGGTTCGAAAGCTGATAATTGAGGGGGTCGACATCAGTGCCGTGAATGATAATCAAGAAACTGCGCTGGAAATTGCCAGGAAGAGAAATTTAAAAGAAATAACCGGTTTTCTTGAACCTCTTGAGACCGTTACGTTCAAAAGCGGCAGCAAATATGTTGGGCATACTAAGAATGATAAAGAGAACGGCTGGGGAGTCTATCGCTTCTTTAACGGTAGTAAATATGTTGGACAATTCAAAGATGGGAAAATGGAAGGAGAAGGCACCTGGTTTTATGCCGACGGCCGGTCCCATAAAGGCACATTTAAAAATGACAGCATCTACGAATCTTCTGTAACAGCAAAAGACTTTTATGGTGATATTTCTCTTCATATTGCTGTTAAGGTTTCCAGCTATTATAAGGCGCGGCTTTTGATTTCCAGGGGCGCCGATGTAAAGGCAAAGAATAATACCGGGCAAACACCGCTTCATTTTGCCGCGTATGTTGGTAAGATTAATGTTGCCCGGCTCCTTATTGAAAGCGGTGCCGATGTAAATGCCAGGAACGAGTGGGGCAGTACCCCAATCCATTTTGCCGCCCAGGAAGGAAATTATGAGATCGTTAAACTCCTGGTTGAACATGGAGCCAATGTTAACAACCTGGATACCGACAAAAGAAGACCCGTTCATCACGCTGCTTTTTTTGACTCAGTGCAGGTTGTGCGCTACCTGGTGAAAAAAGGCGCCAGGTATAATACCAGGGATATATACGGTAAAACCCCTTTGCGGGTGGCCAGGGATCTGCACCGGAAAAGGGTGGCTCGTTATTTACGGTCTATTTCAAGAGTTTCCCGCTGATGATGAAGGCGGTGGACCCGGCAGGAAAATCTTTCCCGGGGTCTCTTCTTCGAAGCGGCTCCACCCTTTTGTTATAATCGTTGCCGCCATTGCCGAATACCATTCGGAACTTTTTTTGGGCCTTGCTACCTGTAACAACCCTCGCAGTACGATTATTTCCATTAAGCGCAATGTATGTTCTTCATTATCTACCAGGAGCTGTATTGTTTTTCCGTACTTGAGGGTCCGTGGAATAATAAGTGAGGTTCCTACATCCCAGTCCAGTTCGCAAATATCAACGGCGTTGTGCACGGACCGGTTGTAGCGTTTTACCGCTCCTCTTGAAAAGATAAGTGTTATTTCCCCCAATCCCAGTTTTATTACGGATCGATAAATAAAGTCTATTAATTTTTTCGCCACTCCTGTGGTAAAATAACAATTTTCTTTGACCTTGCTGAGCTCCTTGATTCGCCTGATCCGTTTATTGTTCGCGTAACCGGGCACCAATATCCACCGTTCGGCTTTATCTATCCAGTTGATTGCAACAACGTTTGTATTTTTCTTGTTTTTTATCATTTTATAATACTGTTCTTTTTCCGTATGTAATGGTTTATTGTGTGAAAACGTCAAGATTTTTTTTGTATTCCTTTGAATATTATAATAAGAGTCCTTGAATTTAATTTGATAAATATTAAATTCTAATGAAAATTAATGTTGACATGGTGTGTTTTCTTGCATATTTTATTATTTGTAAGGAATTTATAAAAGGCGGACATCTAATGAAATCTAAAATAACCGGCAAATTTCAAATTACAATCCCAAAAGAGGTTCGAGAAGAACTAAAACTTACAAGAGATGATTTTATTGAATGGAAGTTTGAACAAGGTATTGTGATTGTTGAAGCGGTAAATAAACCTTTTTTGAAATTGCAAAACAGTATCAAAGTGGGCGGTGGTGATGTTGGTCAAGATATTGAGAATGCCAGGAAAAATATAGCAGAGAAAGCTAAATGAAACAATATATTGTAGACACGAATGCGTTAATTTTTTTTTAACTGACAGGAATAGATCTCAGCAGAATAAAATTGCCGTTTATTTTCAAAAAGCTGCTGATCTAAAACTGAAATTATTATTACGGAAAATGTTATCACTGAACTTCTATATGTTCTGACCAGTGTGTATTCGGTTACTACTGAGACTGTAAAAGAAATACTTGAGTCTCTTATTCAAACGCCTGGAATTATTATTGATAATGATTTTAATCTTCAAGCTGTTCTTGACATATGGCCCAATCATATAAAAGACTATGGTGATGCTCTTCTTGCTGCTTTTGCCGATTCAAGAGGAATCAAGATAATAACGTTTGATAAATCTTTTAAAAAACAGTTAGGGAAACTTGATATCGGTGTTGAGGATATTTAATTTATTGACAGCTCCATTCAACTATTATAAATTTAATTATGGACAATGTTGTTTATCAAACCCCAAAAAATATAGAAAAATTTCTTAATGACCAGTTTTCATTGTATATGAAAATTTTTCAAGAAATGATTGAGATGAATTCCTATACGGACAATGCCGAAGGGGTTAATGCCCTGGGGAAATTTACCGAAGATCTTTTTGCCCCCTTTGGTTTTAGCGCCGAATATATCCCTTCAGAGAATCCTTCTTACGGGAACCACCTGGTCCTTTCCAAAAAAGGAAACAGCAGCCGCACTATCGCTTGTGTCTCACATCTCGACACGGTTTTTCCACCGGAAGAGGAGATAGAGAATAATTTTTCCTGGCGCATTGAGGGGGATAAAGTCTATGGTCCCGGTACCAATGACATTAAAGGGGGAACCCTTATAATATATATGATGATAGACCTGCTTTCGAATCTTTTCCCCGATTCATTTAACCGCGTTTCATGGTCCCTTCTTTTTGACGCTTCGGAAGAAACTCTTTCCGAAGATTTTGGCGCCTTGTGCGTGAGCAGGCTCAAAGAACATGGAGCGGCCTGCCTGGTCTTTGAAGCGGGGCACCGGAACAACAATGAGTTTAACCTGGTTACCGCTCGAAAAGGGCGGGCTGTTTTTAAGATAGAAACTGCGGGGAAGGGAGCTCACGCCGGGGCCGGACATCATAAGGGGGCAAGCGCTATTCTACAGCTTGCCGATGTTCTTGCCCGGGCCGCGGAGATTACCGATTATGAGCGGTCTCTTACGGTTAATGCGGGCTCCATTCGCGGCGGGACCGGGCTTAACAGGGTTCCCCATTATGCTGCCGCCGATGTGGAGATGCGGGCCTTTTCTCCGGAAGCTTTTGACCTGGGTAAAAAGGCGCTGATGGATCTTAATGGTTTTTCCTCGCGGGGAAACGCGGACGGTTCATTTCTGTGTTCTACTACGGTTTCCCTGGTTCGGGAGACTCCTTCGTGGCCTGTGAATGAGGGGACAAGGGAGCTTGCAGCGTGCTGGGAGCGGGCGGCGAATAACGCTGGTTTGACTATTGTTCATGAGCATAGGGCGGGGTTGAGTGACGGGAATTTTACCTGGGATAGTATTCCTACGATAGATGGACTTGGCCCTGAAGGGGAGAATGCGCATTGTTCGGAGTCGGTTCCGGGGGAGGGGAAGGAGCAGGAGTATGCGGTGATTTCTTCTTTTGTGCCGAAGACGGTGATTAATGTGCTGGCGGTTTTGGAGTTGGTGGGGGAATGAGGTGAATCGTGAGCGGGGATACGGCCCTGTCCTCTATGAGACATCTCTTTTTTTGTTTCGGATGTTGTTGGTGGTTGGGGGCTAAAATAATCCATCCTGGATTGTTTAGCCGATGCGCAAAACGTCCGTGTTTTGCTCGTGGGTGCGCCATTGTATTGTTCGTTGTGTTCCGATGTCTCATAGAGGACAGGGCCGTATCCCGGATGAAGATTGCTGCTCAGGGGACTTCATTGCTGCGTTGTTTGTTCTTAAAAAAGAGTCATTTGCTGGTCGGTGTCTTCTTGTGTTGTGGTCTCTTCCTTATCTTTTATCTCCGCTATCCAATTGGCTGATTGTTGGGCCGTATAACCGAGGAAAGTCGATGATGGGTCGTGATGCTGTAAGCGTGAGGCTGCCGCTTCTTTGTTGACGGTGGCGTAGCAGTAGGCGCAGCCGTGGGGGCAGGAGTCGTATACGCCGATGTCGATGCTTTCGGTGCAGCCGCAGTTTTTTCTGGATGGTTTTCTTTTGAGTGCTGTTTCCGCGGGGCCGAATAATTCTTCAATGAGAGGGCCGTCGATGCAGTGGGCTTTTTTGACCGTTGGACTGAGGAGCTCGTCGTTGCAGCAGCTGTGCAGGGTAATGCCGTATCGGCCTGCTGTTTTTGCCAGGTCTTCGGCCAGGGCTCGCTGCTCTTCTATTGCGGGGGTGTTTGCCGTAATGCCCGTTTCCCGCTGTAGTTTCTCAATGTTCCTGGTGACTTTTCCGTATGGATGCACGAAGCTGGTATAGCAGCGTTCCACTGAACCGGAAAGAGAGGCGGCTATGGATTCGAAATTGCTGCGGTGGTAATTGTAATCCGTTTTGGTGGAGATGAGGATGGGGTCGTATCGCCAGGTGAGGTGTTTGGGCGAATAGATGGCGCTTAACTCTTTGAGGTTTTCTATTGTTTGTTCTTTTGGGGGAACGTGTTTTTCAAACAGGGAAGGGAGCCCGTTAATGGTATAGTTAAAATAGAAGTTGAATCCGCTCTTTAAAATTTTTTCTAGATTGCTCATGAAAGGAATATAATTTTTCGACCAGAATACAAAGCAGTGAACAGTTTGGGGAGTAAGGGGGGTGATATACTTTTGTCCGCCGTAAGGATTTACATAACCGGCTGCCCCTTCTTTAAGGCGTCTCATAAACCAGTCTCCGTAAAATGCCGGTATATCGGTCCGCCGGGATGCTGATATAATTCGTTTCATTGGGAATTTATTTCTTGCCCGCTGCAAAGTGTCAAGAGGTATTTATGCGTCGTAGATAAGGTGTATCAACCCGGAATGTACCGTATGCCCGGGGCAATACCTCTGCGGAACGTTCGGAACTCGCTTCGCTCAAACAGCCTCACAACCCGCAGAGGCATCACTCCGGGCATACGGTACATTCCGAATTACGTTTTTCGGTATACTGAGACACGACCGGGTTATTCCGCTTTGCTCCGGTGACTATTTTCTTGACAGGCGTTTCCGGGACATATATAATAAAATATGTTTTCTTCTTTAGAAAAAAGTTTTAATTGTATTGTTGGTAATAAACTCTATATTGTGGTTTTCGCGTATATTTATTTTCTCATTCCTTATATGCTTATCAATCATTTTCATCTTTTTGAACCCCGGGTGCTTCCGGTGTTTGATTTTGAAACAAAGATCCCCTTTATTCCGGGAACGGTGTGGGTGTACCTGAGCGATTATATTTTACCGATTTCGCTTGTTCTGCTGGCAAAAGAGAAAGAGCAGGTAAAAAAATTACTCATCACTTTTATGATCCTCATGGGGATCCATTTTGTGATATTCCTTTTTTTTCCCACTATCTTTCCAAGAGAAATGGAGGCGGCAGCAATGGAAGGGGTTTCGGGACAGGTTTTAAAAATCCTGCACCGGATTGATCCGCCTGGAAATTGCTTTCCCAGTATCCATGTGAGCCTCTGTTTTTTTGCCGTTTTTTCGGTCTTTCATATCAACAGGAAATTTTTTTTTCCCTTCTTTGTGTGGGCCTGCTGCGTGAGCCTCTCTACCCTTACTATTAAGCAGCATTATGCTGTTGACATTGCTGCCGGTTTTATCCTGGCGTTTATTGTTGATGTCTGTGCCTGGAAGTTTGGAGCACGGTTAAAGATGAAAGAGTGATCTGTTTGCTTTAATTAGTGTTGACATAACGATAGGTTGGCGTCAATTTAGCGCAAAATAGGTGGAAAGGGGAATTTTCATGAAAAAAATTATTTTTGTTATTTTATTGTTTGGAGTTCTTACGTACTGTTTTGCCGCAAAGATTGGTACCGGTCTTGAGTGGGAGGCTCATGATGTGAGAGCCGTTATTTATGACACAGTGAAGGGGGAAGTGCTAAATGTTAAGGAGTTTTATGCTGTTAAAATGTTTCAAGCAAGA
>JAAENB010000114.1 GCA_024224995.1 bacterium
ATAAATGAACTCATTGATACTTTTAAACTCCTTATCCCGCAAATTTTTAAATTATCAATAGAAGAACAAGAATTTATTGAATTTTCTCTTTATGATCATTTTAATGAACTAAAAGATACCTTATGGCTATACCTGGAATATCCCTATGTAGATAAAGTATACCGGAACAGTTATTATTCATACTATTCATCAAAGCATAAAGACTTTGATCGAAACTGCATACGGATCTCTCTGTTTGATTCCGAAATAAGCGACCGGGATTTTAGAGATAACGAAAGAATTCCGCGTGTTCAAAAATGCTATCTTGGATATATCGTAATCAGACCAACCAGCTCTTGCTTAATAGGCCGGTCAATGATATCGCCCGGAGCTATGAAAAATGATAATTTTCTATGCTGCCTGGTAAAAGATACAAGCCTTATTAACGGTCTATTATTAACAACTGCCGCCTTTCCGCATTCATCGCAAGACCAGGAAACAATAACGTGCGCGGAAACAACGATATGGTCAATAATGGAATATTTCGGAAATAAATATTCTGATTATACCCCGGTGCTGCCATCGGGTATAATTAATGTGTTAAAAAATATATCAACAGAACGATTACTGCCGTCAACCGGTTTATCAGCAGCTCAAATATCATTTGCTTTAAAAGAATTTGGATTTGGTACTAAAATGTATTCGAAAGGTGCTTATGCAGAAGATGAACTCAAAAGGATCTTTAACTACTACATAGAATCAGGAATCCCGGTAATAACCTCTTTGCAAAATCCGGAAATTGGTCATGCTGTAATATATTGCGGACATGAAAATTTTGACCCAAATAAAATTAATCATTGTCCTGTTTCAAGAACAATCCCCCGGCCCGAAGGTAACCCTTTGAAAATTTATGATACCGCTGATATAGATAAAAAATTTGTTATAATTGACGATAATCATTGTCCATACCGTGTATCAAGTTTTGAAAATCCCACTGAATATTATCTCGATCCTGCTTTTGACGACTGTGAAATAGACTCAATTATAGTGCCGTTATATCCAAAAATATACCTGGAAGCTATAAATGCACGAAAAATAGTTGATTTTATACTCGGTTCTAATAAAATTGGTATGGAAAGTGATTCTGTAGTAATTAGATTTTTTCTCACATCAAGCCGTTCTTTTAAGACTTGTATAAATTTGAATACAAGTTTCGACACTGTTTGTAGAGAACTCATTCTCAGCTCTACAATGCCGAAATTTATCTGGGTAGCGGAGCTATCATCTAAAAACTTATATAAGCAAAAAAAAGCTTTTGGATATATTATTATTGATTCAACCGGTACGGAAAGCATGGAATCAATTATTTTTATTGTGTTTTCCAATCAATTTATGACAATAGAGAACAACAGGCTACAAATACACAAAAGAAATTACTCCAAATTATATGATATATATGAAAATAATTTAAAAGGGAGATGGAACAAATGGCAAGGATAGTCAATAGAATAGAAGAAATCAGGAATACATTTAAAGAAAGCGGCAACTATGTTGAACTATCAGAGACAGAAACCGCTGAGATTGCTGCCGCCCTCAGGAAAGAGATGGAAGTAGTCAGGCGGGAATGCAGAAAAAAAGAGCGCCTGTCAATAGAGATCGCATCAAAAATAATAATAAATACTTAAGCGCGGTTTCTTTCAACTAAAACCGCGCCTCCCCAAGCAGCTGCCTCATAGCCGTAACAATTTATACTACAATCGTGAGAATAAAAATGAGTGTTACCTGGATTCTTGAAAGAGAAATATTTTCCGATAATCATGAAAGACTTGAAACGTCTGCGATTAAAGCCGGACACAGGGTGATATCCTGGGATGATGATTGGCTTGAAAATAACAAATGGCCTGAGCTTAATGATGAGTATGTTCTGTTCCATGGAAGTCTGGGCAATGCCCATAAAATTGCCAATGACTTCCCCTGGGCTCCCGGTGCTTTTTGCAATACCCGGGCATTTTTATGCAACTATTGGTATAACGAAGTTAAGAAGTGGCTTGTTCATAAAAAATGGGTAGAAAGTACTGTTATTGATTTCATCAATAAACCTGAATTTTATTTGGAACAAATAGATGCTTTTGATTCTTTTTTTGTTCGACCCAACAGCCCTCTGAAACCATTTTCCGGGCGTGTTTTGCAAACAGAGAGCTTAACGATGAAAGCGCTTGATCATGGGTTTTACTATGATGATGAGAATCTTCCTATTATCATTACCCCTGTTGTTGAAATAGGAAAAGAATGGCGGGTTGTAATTGCTAATGGGAAACCTGTTTGCGCTTCTTCATATGAATCTGTCGGCAGAGTTGAAAGCGAGCACGATTGCCCGGATGAAGTCTGGAAAATCGCGTCTGATATTTCATCAAGCATAACCCAGCCTGATCCTATTTACATACTTGATGTATGTGAGACAGGTGATGAATTTAAGCTGCTTGAATTAAACCCTTTTAGCGGTGCTGATTTGTATAACTGCAATAGGGATTCTATTGTTGCTGCTGTTAGTGAACCAGCATAAAAACACCCCGGCACAGCCCTTCCTGTTTTTTGGTTGACTTTTATTATGGTGTTATGAAATAAAGGATGGAAGAGAACTTCAATATCAATTCAAAGGATAGGTCCATGAGAACTAAAATTAGTATCCGTTTTCTACTTATATTGCTCCTATTCGTTTCTATTTTCTGTAATAAATCCCAAAGTCATAATGACCAGGAAGTTCAAATTGATTGTCCTCTTAGAAAGCAAGGAATTAATGCACATAGCCTGAAGCCTTTTAAAGAGATAAAAAAATATATTGAATTTTTAGAAAAAGAAGACAGGGCAATATGGCAAAAACCCGGTTTAGTAGTTTCATCACTGGGATTAAAAGGTTCTGAAACTATAGCAGATATCGGTGCAGGTTCCGGGTACTTTTCTTTTCGTTTTGCTTCAGAGTTACCAAAAGGAAAAGTAATCGCCATTGACACAGAACCTGAAATGATCCGGCATATTCATCACAAATCAAAGGCATCAGGTATTAAAAATATTGAAGTAGTATATGCATCGCATGATGATCCAAAAGTACCAAGCAATGTTGATGTAGTTTTTATTTGCGATGTATTGCACCATGTAAAAGATCTTCCCCGGTGGCTGTTGAAATTGAATTCGGAAATGAGAAAAGGGGCGAAGCTTGTTGTTATAGAATTTAAAGAGGGGAATCTGCCGGAGGGGCCTCCGGAAAAAATGAAAATTTCAAGCAAAAAAATGTTATCACGAGTAAGTGATGCAGGGTTTAAATTGACACAACAAAAACTCGATTTATTACCATACCAGTATTACTATGAGTTTACAAAATAACTACCGCATCTCATCCCCGTAAAGACACAGCTTGAATCGGTCCTCCGCGTCCAACCGGTATACCTCTTCGGGGGAAGTCCTGTCCTGGGGGAGATTCAGGATGATTTCTTTTAGGATTAGTTCAAGGGTTTCTCTCTGGGTTTCTTCAAGGGTGATAGTTCTTTCGTTTTGTTGAGATGACATTGGCTGGTCTCCTTCGCTTTCAGGAATTAATTTATTGTTGACAATTCTCAAAAAGAGCAGTCTAAACAAGGGATAAACTTAAAGGTTCTCCTTTGGGATTGCCGCGACAGATACTGAAACATTCTAGCACTAGAACGCTATAAATCACCATATCCGTCAACAACTTATTCCGATTAAACGTTAAATTGTTTCCACAAAGTGCTATTTAGGAGATCAGTATAATGGATTTCAGGGTATTACCGCTTCACGATAAAATTAAAGAATTACGAACCGACATGGGCTGGACTCAAGGGGAACTTGCGGACAAAATTGGTACGGATGCACGAATGATCAGTCAGTATGAAAAAGGGAAATCTGTTCCTTCTGTTGAATACGTGATTAATTTCGCAGAGACTTTCAATGTTTCTGTTGATTATCTTCTGGTTGAAGATGCTCCCAAAAGGCCGTTTAAAGATGGCGGGGATAAGGAGCTCATGGGGCAGTTCCTTGAGGTGAATAAGCTGCCGGAGAAGGACAGGGAGATGGTGAAGTATATGATTGATTCTGTGCTTATGAGAGATCGGTTGAGGGGTATGGTGAAGTGAGTGTAGGCTTCCGGGGAGAAAGCTCTTTAAAAGAAGTAAGAATTTCATTTTAATGAAATCGTTAGGAGGAAGAGAGTTTTTTTGGTTGATTTATTAGAGTTGGATTGATATATTAGATATATGACTTTGTTACGGATATACTGTATTTATACATAAAAACAATGTGACATAATTTTAATTTGACATAATAAAGCCAAAAATTACCATGATACAAATAATAGGTTTAACAGGTTCTTTTGGAAGTGGATGCACTTTCATAGCCGAAAAAAAGATTGTAAAGCATGGTTATAAGTATATTTCATTATCAAATATACTAAGAGACGAATATAAAAAAGAACACGGACAGGCTTCGGATGAGAACCGTGATTTGTTGCAAAATTATGGAAATAAGATTAGAGAAGAATTAGACAATGATATCAAAGATCTAATTACTGTTAAAGAGCAACAAATGTCTATTTCAAAATTATTTAAAGAAAAATTTAAAAATTTAGATTACTGTAGATCATTACATGCAGAGGAAAATGCGATTTTAAATATTGCCAGATTTGGAAGTTCAGCTGCTCTATCAGATGCAACAATCTATACGACGACCTATCCCTGTAATTTGTGTGCTAATAAAATTGTTCAAGTAGGTATCAAAAAAGTCGTTTATCTTGAACCCTATCCTATGCCTGAAGCAAAAAAAATATTAGAAAAAAATAATATTACGCAAGAATCATTTGAAGGTGTTTTGTTTAATGGTTACTTTAGATTTAAAGGAGAATAAAATGAAAATATGTCCGGAATGTGGTGAATTAGCATCATTTAACTCTCACTTTGGTGCATATATGTGCTCTAATTGTTCCTGGAGAGACGATTCATATAATACACTAAGAGCGAATAAAAATGCACATAAATCAGAAAAAGTTGATCCCCTATCACATCAGACATCTGATAATTGTTATTGCAAATAGCACTTCACATACGCCGGAAACGTTGAACAAAGCCACCGGGATGCGGTGGCTTTCCCTGCATATGTGATAAATCTACGCCGCCTCCCCCAAAAGCTGCCTCATGACCCGCATCTCTTCTCCGTAAAGACTATAGTTTATTGAGGTGAATAAGCTGCCGGAGAAGGACAGGGAGATGGTGAAGTATATGATTGATTCTGTGCTTATGAGAGATCGGTTGAGGGATTTGGTGAAGTGAAATTTTTTGGTTGACCTTTTGTAACGAGTGCATGAAAAGGAATGCTTAGATTATTTTTAAGAGGATGACGAAAAATGCCCAAAAAAGGAAAAAATTATAAAGAATATATTTCTTCATGCAAGCCGGAAAATAAACCGGTATTTGAAAATCTTTTTACAACACTGAATAAAGCGTTACCGGATCATGATTTATCAATGAGATACGGCTTCCCTTTATTAGACGGTTATGGAAAAGTCGGTTTTGATGAAAGAGCCGGTTATGTAGTTATCTACTTCCATCATTTTGATCTAAAAGTTACAGTAGATAATTATAGCAGCGAACTTGGCGACTATAAATTAGAGAAAGAAAGTCTTAGATATAAAGAAGCATCTCAAATCCCCGTTGAAATTATTTGCAAGATCGCAGATGAATTATTTAATAAAAAATAAAAACCTTTTTTTGGTTGATTTTAAAGAAGGTGGTGATAAAGAATTGACAGGACAGTTTCTTGAGGTAAATAAAAATGAAAATTTTGTTCATTAGCACCATACTCCTGTCAGGTTTATTGATGACAGGGTGTAGTAAACCAGGCAGCAATAATCCCGTAGAAAGAAAATTTAAAAAAGCCGGGCTTATAGATATTCATACAATTGATCCCACAATTAAAGTAAAGTTAGTTAATTCGAATAAATGGGACAATTATTTTAGTGAAAATTATTATGAAGGTTTACAAAAGGCATATTTACAAAGAACTGTTGCAATCAAATTGTCAAAAGCACAGAAAATTCTAAAAAAACGATATCCAAATTTTTCTTTGCACATAATGGATGCAGCACGGCCATATTCCGTAAGCGTAAAAATGTACAAAAAAATGAAGGGAACAAGATTTGAAAAATATGTCGCAAATCCTAAAAGAGGTTCTATGCACAACTACGGCGCTGCGGTTGACATAACTATCGTTAATGAAAAGGAAGAAATAATTGATATGGGAATGATTCCTTTTTATAAAACAAAAGTTGGGGTTATTATTTCGTACCTATTACACAAAGGAAAAAAATTAACTAAAACTCAATCTGCAAATAGAAAACTGCTTAAGAATGTAATGATTTCAGCCGGGTTTAAACCATTAAGTTTTGAATGGTGGCATTTTAACGGATATTCAAAATCATATATACGAAAGACATATAGTATGATAAAATAAACAAGACCAAAAATAAAAGGGAACAAGATATGAATTTTATTTTTATAAGGAATATACAAAATACCTGGATTATAAAGTTACCTGCACTCAAACAATAATACTACAGCACATTGACGCAATAGTCAATAGTTTTTTAAATGAACGTTAGAGGCAGTCTTGAGCGCATGAAACAAGATTATTCAGATAAATCAAATATAAGCAAAAACCAAACAAAGATGGAAATCGCGATAATTGGCGGCGGAGCGGCAGGTTTTTTCGCGGCAATTACGGTAAAGGAAAATTATCCCGAAGCGAGAGTTGTCATTTTTGAAAAATCGGAAAAGCTCCTGGCCAAAGTAAAAATATCGGGCGGGGGAAGGTGTAATGTAACGAACGGCTGTACATCCGTAAAAGAGCTCTCAGAAGCCTATCCCAGGGGCGGGAAAGCTTTGAAAAAAGCCTTTCGGATCTTTAATACCAGACACGCAATGGAATGGTTTGAATCGAGAGGCGTTCCTTTAGTAATTCAGGATGATAACTGTGTATTTCCCGCGTCTCAAAACTCACAGAGTATTATTGATTGTTTTATAGAAGAAACACAAAAATCAGGGGTTACAATTGAAACAGGGAAAGGAATAAAGGCCATAAAACAGGCCAATAACAAGCTGGAAGTTGACTTCATAGACGAAGAAATTGAATCGAGAACTTTCGACAGGATAATCGTGGCAACAGGAGGTTGCCCAAAAAGGACAGGATTGGAGTGGCTTGAAAAATTAAATCACAAGATCGAAGATCCGGTACCTTCGCTATTCACCTTCAATATGCCGGGCGAACAAGTTACCGAACTCATGGGAGTTGTGGTGAAAAAAACGCTCGTAAGCATACCGGGAACAAAACTCAAATCCGAAGGCCCTTTGCTGATTACCCATTGGGGAATGAGCGGTCCGGCAATATTAAAATTATCATCTTTTGGAGCCAGAGTATTACATGAAAAAGGATATGAATTTAAAGTCCAGGTAAATTGGGTCAATGAGCGGAACACGAATATTGTTATTGATAAAATAACAGGTATTGCGAATGAACATCCGAATAAGATCCTGTCGAACTTTCGGCCGTATTCTTTACCGGAAAGATTATGGCTTTACCTGCTTGAGAAAAGCGGCTTGCCGGAGAATAAAAAGTGGCGGGAGCTCGGAAAAAAGGGGATGAACAAATTGGTTAGCATACTAACCAATGATGTTTATTCAATAGAAGGGAAAACATCTTTTAGAGAAGAGTTTGTCACCTGCGGAGGGGTGAGCCTGGAAAGTATCGACTTTACTACGATGCAGAGCACGGTGTGCAGCAAGCTCTATTTTGCCGGAGAAATATTGGATATTGACGGAATTACCGGGGGGTATAATTTTCAGGCTGCCTGGACAACGGCGTTTATAGCAGGCAAATTGAATTAATTCATTTTCCCCCTGACAAGACTCCCATGCGAATGTTTTGGCTGCGAATATATTTTGTTTTTAAGAAGATACCTTTTCAAGAGAAAGGTATCTTCTTATAATATTGATAGTTTATTCAGAACTTAATTTCCAGATAAAAACATCATACGCATTTGTAGGCGAAGAAGAATAATAATCCGTACCGGTTCCGGGATCGAAATCAACATTTGTACCATAGAATTGACCGGTTACAAAAATATTATTTAAACTATCTATTGCAATACCTTCACTGCCTTCAAAACCCGATCCGGTAATTGTTTTTGTCCAGGAATATGTAGAGTCA
The DNA here is from genome assembly GCA_024224995.1 of bacterium. The sequence goes on from JAAENB010000114.1 coordinate 8,248, forward strand.
CTATTAAACCTGGTAACAAAAACATCTCGGCCGGAATTTGAAGTATAAAGATCTTCACCGGTACCAGGATCAAAATCAACATTCGTGCCGGAAAAAGTTCCGGTAAAAAAGATGTTATCAAATTTATCAACAGTAATGTCATATCCGTGATCACCGGTAGTACCGCCTACTGTTTTTGTCCAGAGATAAGTACCATTAGTACTATATTTTGACACATAAATATTTGAGCATGAAGAATTTTTACTGGAATGAATGTCTTCTTCAGGACCCGGATCAAAATCAACATTTGTTCTATGAAAGTAACCGGTCAGGAATATATTATCACCGGAATCGACAGCAATACCATTATTCCAATCAATATAAGTGCCGCCAAATGAATGTGCCCAGGCATAAGAACCGTCACTATTAATTTTTGCAACAAAAACATCATAGCTGCCATTAGATGATTCAATATCTTCACCATCCCCCGGGTTGAAGTCGACATTATCACTGGCCATCACGCCGGCGACTATAACATTGCCATAAGAATCTGAAGTGATGTTTTGCGCGAAGTCATTTATACTCCCGCCTATTGTTACAGTCCATTCATAGGAGAAATCACTGGAAAATTTAGTAACAAAAATATCATTTGCCCCATTAGTTGAATGGAGGTCCGATCCGGTTCCGGGATTAAAATCAATATCCGTACCGGAAAAACTGCCGGTAAGAAAAATATTTCCCGATGAATCGATTGCCGCATCGCAGTGTGAATCACTATCCTGTCCATCAATCACTATTGTCCGGACATAATCACCATCACTTTCCAGTTTAGTTAAAAAACAAGAATACCTTCCGGTACTGGAATGTAAGTCTGTTCCAGGTCCCGGATTAAAATCTACATCTGCTTCCTGGAAATAGCCTGCCACATAAATATTATTTGACTTATCTACAACAATATTTTTGCAGCCGTCATAGCCACTTCCTCCAAGAGTTTTAGTCCATAAATAGGAACCATCACTCGCGAACTTGCTAATAAAAACATCTCTTTCACCATTTGAAGAATGGGAATCTGTACCGGTACCCGGATCAAAATCGACATTAGTTCCGGAGAATTCTCCTGCTGCAATTATATTGTTTTCCGAATCCGTAGTAATACAATAACCATAATCAGTACCGGATCCCCCTGTTAGTATAGTTTTATTATATAGATGTTCCGTAGTTACCGTTGATTCAAGTGTGTAAGAGGCAGATACAATATCACTGTCATTCAGACCATCTTTAACAGCAATTGCTTTAATCGTAACCGGGTTGCCATATTTTTCAAATGAAATAGCCGCCCCATTATAAAGATTTGATGAAGTCGCAGGCTCATCTCCATTTGTAGTATAATAAATAACAGCTCCTTCCGTAGAACAGTTTAGTTCTATATCAACATTGGTACTGTATGTTCCTTTGGCTTTGCTGAATACAGGCGAAGCTACTTTTGTGCCATCCTGCCCACTGTTATCATTACTACATCCTAAAAAAACTAAACTGATGAGTAAAAATATCAATACTATATTACTTTTTTTTATTAATTTCATATGGAACTCCTTTTATAAATAAATATCAATTTAGATATACACAATTAAGCTCAATTTTAGTCAAGCTTTTAAAAAAAAATCCGACCTCATAACCTCAAAATCCCCCCAACAAGACTCTGAAAATAAGCCTTGTTCTGCACTGTGCCCATTCCATAGCTCCCCAAAAGAAAGGGATACACAATCCCCGACATAAAAGCAATAACCCGGTGCGCGGCCTCAGTCTCATCGCTCAGTCCTGTGGCCCGCGTAATAATTTCTTTTAAGACGCCAAAATTCCTCTGCACAGCCTGTTCAAAATCCGGGTCCACTTCACTGCTCATGATCATTCTTGAGAGCATGGTTTTTTCAAGTCCCGGCTTACTGGAAATAAATTCCAGGAGATCCCCTGCCAGGTTAACCAGGGTCTCGCGTCCGTTTTCAAAATCAGTGTTGTGCGAAGACAGAACCCGGAACATTTCCTCGTAGTACCACTGCAGCGCCTGTTTTAGCAGGTTCTCTTTTGAACCAAAGTGATACGATATTGCCGACAGGTTCCCCTCCCCGGCCTCTTTGAGAATTTCCCGCGTGGAAAAATTCCCGCCTCCCTGCTGCCCCATGAGCCGGAGCACAGCCTGAATAATCCTTGTTTTGGTTGTTTCTTCCATGCTCCTCTTTAATGCGGTCGAATTAAAAAGTCAAGAAAATAAATAATGATTGATAAAAATACCGGCAGCAGAAGCGGTAAAACAATAGTATCCACTGGCCAAATAATGACCAGTGGCGACTATATACGGATGCACGAAGAACGGGTCAAAAGGTAACAATACTGTATGATCCCAAATATCCCGGGAGGCATTTATTACAATTACTTGATGACTGATCACAAGCACGCCAGCACATTAATCATCAACTCATGAATCGCCCTGATAGACGGCGACAGCGTGTTCCCCGCCTGAACAGTCCCAGCCATAACATGCACAATATAGGGCACAAACAGCACCGGGAACCAGGCTTTAACCAGGTCTTCGCGAACAGTACGATAGATCAAGTAGATACCGGCAGTCACTCCAAGAAAACCGCCAAAAATAACTCCGGGGGCGTAAGCCTTAAAAAGAAAGAGCCAGTAGATGTGTTGTAAACCGTTAGACACAGTAAAGGCAATTAATGGCACCATGAGATAAGCGGTGATTTTTGTATTCTTGAAACGCAGCGCAAGCCCGGTTAAAAGAAAACCGGTAATGCCTATGCCTATCATCCAGATTCTCACGGAAAGATCTGTGGAAGGCGGCATATCAATGTAAAAACGATTATACCATTCCATAATGTTCCATTCTTCCAGCTCATGAAAAAGAAAGATCACGGGAAAAACCCATACGATTGTTCTCAAAGGCAGAGATTTTAGTTTGTTAATTAAGTTTGATATCATTTTTAAACTCCTCATCTTTTTAATGCATCTGAATTAAATATAATGCATTTGCATTAAAAGTCAAGGTAAATGTTCTGTTTTTATCAAAAAAAAGATTAAAATACGGATATTATCAGCTATCGTAGAAATTTATGAGCCACTGCCTTTCCTGTTCATGGTGATAACAGGCTTTAGTAAACAAATCTAATTTATTGCCGGAATCAAAGAGACTGTTCACCCGGGTCTTTATATCATCATGATAAAAATCAGGGGCCATCATGGGTTTATACCGTAACGAAAAATCGCTGCTTTCTTCATATAATACAACAAATCCTGCTGATAGCTTGTACCGGCCGGAGTTTACATAATCAAAAACGCTCTGTGCAGCAGTAAGTTCAACGGTTCTCAGCAAGCGGTACATGAGGGTACCAGCTGTTTTAAGTTCAAACTCCGATTCCATGTCCGGAAAATTTTCAACAAGGTAATCAAAAACCGCGTCGGCTTCATCTACCGTGGGCGGGACCGCGCAGTTTTCCCTCACAGGATCGAGAATTAGCTCGTTAATTTTATCACCGGCATCCACCCAGAGACAACGGTCGGGCCAATAGCAAACCTGCCCCCGAAGAATATGGATTGAACGGATAGGAATATCACCCTGCAGGTTCTCTTTTAAAACCTCAATAACATTTGTCGATATCGCTTCCCGGAAAATATCAAAATTATACATGGTAATTAATAGGTTTTGTTCCGCCAGCTGTTCATCTATATGCCCACTGCCGTGTTTTTGCAATATCTCTAAAAGCTGTTTGCCGCGCGTTGGATTTGTTTTTTGCAGCTCATCAAGAACATCAATTACCTCGTAACGATCATCGCTAAAATGGTCGTAATCCGCGTTTTTCGCGTATGAAAGATATAGTTCAAAGAGCGTATCTTCCAGCATTGCGATAATCTCTCTCCCGGGAAGAGCCAGGGCCGCGAATGACCAGGAGTCATCCTTTGGAAGAACAGTAACCTTGTTAACATACAGCATCAGCTGTTCATGCAGTTCCGGCTGTTTCCACGCGAGCTCAAAGAAATCAAAATAATCCATCTCACTGCCGCAGTCACATTTCCATAGAATATCCTGTTCCCATACAAGACGGGTATTCTCTAAAAACCCGGGGACTTTATCGTTAAGAGCTTTTAATCCCTTTGTTATTGAAGTTCTTTCATTGGAGCAGGCCGGGCATTTGAACATCAGCTGTATCACAATAATCCTCCATTTACGAATAATTCATCATAGGAAGTATAATTTTACTTGAAAAAAAAATCAAGGAAAATATTATTAATAAGACCATGATTTTTTAATAATCAACTATGGAAAACATAACTTCAAGACACTCAGTGTGATAAAATGCTTAAAGTACCGGCGCGCAATAGAGACTGACTTTCCAAACCCCATACAAAAAAAGAAATTGACTTTTACTTAATTTTCGTATACGATAAAATATGCAAGAAAAAAAAGCAAAAATAATTCTTCTTGTGGAAGATGAACCCATAACAGCAATGATGGAAAAAAAGAACCTTGAAGAATACAGGTATGCTGTTACCCACGTCCATACCGGAGAAGAAGCGGTAAAAGCCGCTCTTGAAGAAAAAAAACCAATTGACCTCATCCTTATGGACATTGATCTGGGTTCCGGCATTGACGGAACTGAAGCCGCAGAAAAAATACTTACCCAAACGGATATCCCTGTTGTTTTTCTTTCGAGTCATACTGAACCTGAAATTGTTGAAAAAACAGAAAAAATAACTTCATATGGGTATGTTGTAAAAAATACAGGTATGACGGTTCTTGATGCATCTATAAAGATGGCATTTAAGCTCTTTGAGGCCAAAATAAAGGAACGGGAAAAAGAAGATGCATTGCAAGAGAGCGAAGAACGTCTCTCGCTTGCCCTGGAAGTAACGAATAGTGGAATATGGGAATTCAATCCCCGCACTTTTAATGATTGCCATTATAATGATAAATGGTTCACAATGCTTGGGTATAATCCGGATGAGCTCCCGCATACAGCTGAAACCTGGTTAACGCTTATACATCCCGAGGACCTGGAACACTTTCAGCGGAAATTACAGGACCACATAGAGGGAAAGAATGGATTCTTTGTTGAGTTTCGAATGAAAAGAAAATCCGGCAATTATTGCTGGGTTAACTCTATTGGAAAAATCGTTTCATGGGATAACAAAAAAAAACCGCGGCGAATGATAGGCATTAATTATGACATTTCCGGCCGTAAAGAATCGGAGAAGGCGCTTCTAAATGAAAAAATACTTTCAGAAAAATTCATAGACAGCCTGCCGGGTCTTTTTTATGTGTTTGATGAAAAACAGTTTGTACGAAGGAATAAGCAATGGGAGACGATTACAGAGTACTCACCGGAAGAACTAAAGACCATGTATGGACCCAGCTTTTTCAATGGTTCCGAGAAAAAGCTTATGGAAAGAAAAATGAAAGAAGTTTTTGAAAAAGGCGCTTCACATGCTGAAGCCTGCCTGGTAACAAAACATGGTAAGCGAATTCCCTATTATTTTACGGGGGTACGTCAAAAAATAAATGGTAGACCTCATTTAATTGGTCTGGGTATAGATATCTCGGAACGCAAAAAAGTGGAAGAGTCACTGAAAAAATCCCTTCAGGAAAAATCACCCCTGTTTCACGAGCAGCAGCGGCGGATTAAAGATAATTTAAGTATGGTATGCAATATAATATCATTATCGATGACGTATACTGAACCAGGGGAGCTCAAATCCGCTATGGTTGAGATTGAATCTCGAATAAAAACCATATTTGAACCGCGTGCAGATTGATGCGTGTCAAAGTAACCTTGTTGATAAACAGCATCAACAGACCATGTTTTTTTAATAATTGACTATGGAAAACATAACTTCGACACACTGAGTGTGATAAAATATTGCAGGGAGCAATTAGAAAGTATTGAATCATATTTAGTAATGTATAAAAAAATAGCGGTGATACATCCGCCGAAGTATAGTAACGTCAGTGAAGATCCCGGCAAACTTGATTTTTTCACTTCGGAAACGGAAGCAAAAAAATGGTTTTTATTATTAACTGGTTAAACAAATTCGTTGCCCCCTCTCAAGAAACTTAATTTTGCTTGTGAGCGGGCCTGGAAGCATGGGCTCTTTGGATTGCTGCGGAACTCCCTCCGGTCAAACAGTCCTCACAACCCAAAGAGCCCATACTTCTACGCCAGATGCAGCCCGCAGTACTATTTAGTCTC
>JAAENB010000115.1 GCA_024224995.1 bacterium
AAGTTGATTAAGGGTTTGTTCTCTTTCATCATTGGTTGAAGCAAGGCCGGCCCTACTCTTACCAATTGCGTCAAGCTCATCGATAAAGATTATACAGGGAGCTTTTTCCCTGGCCTGCTTAAACAAATCCCTAACCCTTGCAGCACCGACTCCGACAAACATCTCAACAAAATCGGCTCCCGACATCTTGAAAAATGTTACTGCTGATTCTCCGGCAACTGCTCTGGCAATTAAGGTTTTACCGGTTCCAGGAGGTCCAACAAGAAGGACTCCCTTTGGAATTTTCCCACCAATTTCAGTATATTTTTGAGGTTTTTGGAGAAAATCAACGACTTCGACAAGTTCCTCTTTTGATTCCTCACAGCCTGCAACATCATCAAAACGGGTTTTAAGATCCTCTTCCGCAACTATCTTGGCATTATTCTGGCCAAAACTCATTACATTATTTCCACCCATATTGCCCATTTTCTTAACAATAAAACGCCATATAAATATAAACAAAGCCAATGGGAGGATTCCGCGAAGTAATATTTCGAAAAAATAATTTGGTTTTTCATGCTCGGCATAGTATTCAACATGCAGTTCATTCAATAAAGGGATAAAAGCCTGATCCTCGAATACCGGAACCGTACTGTATATTTTCTCCTTTTCACCCTGACTGACAGACTCCCGTAAACTATCCATAAGACTTGGAGTCGTTTCTGTTTCATTTTGCCTTCTGGCTTTTGTATAACCCAGGATTTGGGAGGAGGTTAATTTCACCCTGACAATTTCCCCTACTTCCAACTTCTCCTTAAAAAGGCTAAAAGTAATCTGTGTTTCAGGGGACTTGGCAAGAAACATATTCAACAGAAAAATCACACCTAAAACCAGTAAAAAATACCATAGGGAAAATTTATATTTACCCTGTTTCATCTTTTTTACCCGTTTATCCAAATTTTCCGAATTAAGCTCCTTCTTTGCTTTATCCCACCAGTTTTCCGGTTCCTTTTTGGAACTCTCATTTTTATTTTTATCTGAATTATCCATAGTTTTCCTTAAATTTGAAGCACCATTTCCTAACGCTTTCAATTAAAGTAGAAATAATTAAGAATAAAGTAAAGAGAATAGTTACTTTTCATATGATAATTATTCCCTTTTACTTCAGGAATAATCAAAAAAAAGATTTTTTTGATTATTCCTTCTCTTTCTTTGTTCCTTTTTCAGGTTTTTCCTCACCCGGCAACGGTTTGGCATTTCTACATTTTGGAAATGCGCTGCAAGCCAGGAATGGTCCCCGCCTGGCCATTTTCACAACCATCTCCGCTCCACATTTTTCGCATACTTCCCCACTAACATCGGGAACTTCAATCACATTTCCATCTTTATCGATTGGGAGTGTATTCTTACAATCAGGGTATCCACTACAAGCCAGGAAATTCCCTGATCTTCCCGCTTTTACAATCATCGGTTTACCACACTTATTGCAATCCCGTTCAATTTTCGGCATCTCCACCGGTTTTCCCTCTTTGTCAGCCGACATTGTTGTTTTGCATTCAGGATAACCTGTACAGGCATAGAATTTTTTACCATAACGGGATGTTTTTAATATCATTGCCTTACCACATTCAGGGCAATCCACATCAACCGCCTTTATCTCGCCATCTTCACCCTCATCTGCCTCACCACCAGGCATCGGAAGCAAACCTTTACACTCCGGGTAATTTTTACAGCCAAGAAAAGCGCCGTTTTTTGAATACCTGATCACGAGGGAACTACCACAAACAGGACATTTTTCCTCACCCTCATAATCACGGCCTTTTAGCGGTTCGGCCTTTTCCATGGCCTCATCGAGTCTTTCATGAAAAGGTTTATAGAATTCATCGATCAGTTTTACCCAGTCTTTATCACCCTGTTCAACCTTATCAAGCCCCTCTTCCAGCCCTGCTGTAAATTTCAGATCCATTATATTAGTAAAATTACTTAATAAAATATCATTTACAGCCATTCCAAGCTCTGTTGCATGAAAAGCACGTTTCTCTATTCGGACATAACCTCTATCCCGGATAGTCTTAATTATCGGTGCATACGTGGAAGGACGGCCAATCCCCTCTTTCTCCATCGCCTTAACAAGACTTGCCTCGGAATACCTTGGAGGCGGTTTGGTAAAGTGCTGGGTCTCTTCAAGGGAATCCAGACTGATTGGAGTTTCAATATCCAACCGGGGGAGTTTCTGGTACTTATCATCCTCTTTCCCTTTTTTGGAAATTTTATTCTCTGGAACAAGAATTGTATATCCATCAAAGATCTCCACCCTACCCTTTGCCTCGAATATCCCGTCAGCCGCAGATATAACAATGGTTGTAATATCATACTCGGCAGGTTTCATCTGGGAAGCGACAAAACGCTGCCAGATAAGTTCGTAGAGCCTGAATTGATCCTTGGAAAGATAATCCTTTACCTTCTCCGGAGTATTGGCAACAGACGATGGCCTAATTGCCTCATGGGCGTCCTGTGCATTTTTTTTGGAAGAATAGGTATTTTCCTTTGAAGGAAGATACTTCTCTGTATAAGTCTCCTGGATAAAAGTCCTTACCTCTTCAATGGCTTCAGGGGCAACCCTTGTCGAGTCTGTTCTCATATAGGTAATCAAACCGGTAAGGCCACTTTCCAGCTCAATCCCCTCATACAGTTTTTGCGCTACAGACATAGTTTTAGAGGTACCGAAACTTAGCCGGGTACTGGCCGCCTGTTGTAGAGTGGATGTGATAAAAGGAGCCCCTGGTTTCCCTTTCGAACGTCTTTTATCAACTTTATCAATTTTATAATCGGCTTTCCTTAAAATTTCGGCTATCTCTTTTACAGATTCACCTTTTTGGGCAAAAGGGGTGCCCAGGGCGAATTTCTCACCTTTCCACTTTTTTAAAGCCGCCTCAAAGAGTCCGGCTTTATCTGCAGTTGGAAAGATCCGGGCATTAATTTTCCAGAACTCCTCCGGTGTAAAAACGCCGATTTCACGTTCACGGTCAACCACCATACGAACCGCGACAGACTGGACCCTGCCGGCACTAAGATTTTTTGCGACCTTCTTCCATAGAAATGGAGAAAGGCTAAATCCCACCAACCGATCCAGTATCCGTCTCCCCTGTTGGGCATTAACACGATCCATATCAATTTCCCGGGGATTGTCTATTGCATCAAGAACCGCCTTCTTGGTAACCGCCGAATAGGTTACCCGTTTAATCGGCTTTTCCGTTTTTCCAATAATCTCTTGCAGGTGCCAGGCTATCGCCTCACCCTCTCTATCGGGGTCCGGGGCAAGATAGATTTCATCTACATCAGATGCGGCCTTCTGTAACTCTTTTACAGTTTTTTCTTTCCCTTTTATGGTAATGTACTCCGGCTTATAATCATTTTCGATATCAATACCAAAAGCATTTTTCCCACGGCCACTTTTAAGGTCCCGGATATGGCCAACTGAAGCCTTTACAGAAAAATCCCTACCTAATATTTTTTTTATAGTTTTTGCTTTTGCCGGACTTTCAACTATAAGTAATTTTTTCACTTTCTTTTTTTTCTTTACAGTCTTTTTCTTCGCTGAAGCTGTTTCTGCCACAAACTCCTCCCTAAATTTAATATAAATCATTCAGGACTTATTCAAAAATGAATTGTTAAACAAGCTTTTAAATTTTGTCAAGCTTATTTTCAATATTTACATCATTTTACTTGTTTCAACACCATATTTACAGTAATCTGCCCAATATGGGCTACTGTGAAATAATAATTAAATTACCTACAGATTATAATGATCAACAACTAAATAAAGCAATAAAAAAAAATCTCAACATCTCAAATTTTTCAAAAACCATTCAAAAAAAAAGTCTTGATGCCAGAAAAAAAAACCAGATCCATTGGCAAATGAGAGTTGCTGTCACATCAGAGGAATTAAAAACTGGAGCTTCCCCTATATTGGAAACACTCCAAATCCCCCACAAAAAAAGAGATAATAAAGTAGTCGTTGTTGGTACCGGCCCCGCTGGAATTTTTGCTGCCACAGTTCTCCAGAAAGCGGGATTCAATACCACTCTTATTGAAAGAGGAAAAATAGTAAACGAAAGAAAAAAGGATATCGACAATTTTGAAAAAAACTCCTTTTTTACTACAAACAGTAATTATGCTTTTGGCGAAGGTGGAGCCGGAACTTTTTCCGACGGAAAATTAACCAGTCGAACAAAAAGAATAACAAAGGAGAAGGATTTTATTCTCCAATCCTATATTGAAGCAGGTGCCCCTGAAGAGATCGCCTACATGACACATCCACACCTGGGAAGCGACAACTTATTGAAAATCACTGAAAATCTCCGGAAAAAATTCCAGGCGAATGGGGGCTCAATCATTTTTGACTGCCTGGTTTCGGATCTAAACACAAAAGATAATAAAGTTATCTCCGTTAAAACAAATTCCGGTGACATAGAGGGGAATGCGTTTCTATTTGCCACAGGACATTCCGCATACGAAACATACAAATTCCTTATAAAAAAAGGGATTCAGTACAAGAATAAAAATTTCGCCATTGGCTCACGGGTGGAGCACCACCAGGAATTGATAAATGTGGCACAATGGGGACACTCATCTCTCCCAGGGGTAAAAGCCGCTGAATATAGATTGACAAGTTCCAGCGACAACGATCTTCCGGTGTACACATTCTGTATGTGTCCCGGAGGAAAAATAGTTCCTGCTGCCCCGTATAGGGATCAGAATATCGTAAACGGAATGAGTCTATACAAAAGAGATTCACAGTATGCAAACTCTGCTGTAGTCGCAGGAATAAATTTGGAAAAAATATTCAAAAGGGAACTTGATCCTTTGGAATCGATAGAATGGCTGGAAAATCTGGAAAAAAAATTCCTGATAGAAGAATACAAAGCACCGGCGTCGACTATTGAGGAATTCCTGAACAACAAGTCAAATAATGGAGTTCAGGAATCCAGCTATCCAATGGGACTGATAAACTACAACCTTAATACCCTTTTACCCGATTTTATCTCAAAAGCAATGAGAAGAGGACTAGTGGATTTTACAAAAAAGTTAAAAGGATTTGAAAAAGGTTCAATTATCGGCCTGGAAAGCAAAACATCCGCACCAATTCAGGTAAAAAGAAGCAAAGAGGGCCTTGCCGACGGATTCTCCAACTTATATATAAATGGGGAGGGAAGCGGCTACTCGGGAGGAATTATCAGTTCCGCGGCCGATGGGATCAAAGGTGCAATAGATATTATTTCACGCCTCGGATAATCGAAAATTTTTTATTTGATTTAATTATCTGAACTTTACCGAAAATTTTGGAAAGCTGTTTTTCATAGGACAGGTGCCTGTTGGCAACTATAAACAATTCCCCTCCCGGTTTCAGGACTGAATAACTTTCATGGAACATTTTTATGGCTGTTGACGTTGAAAGACTATGACTATTGTGAAATGGGGGATTACAGAACACGACATCGGTGGAATCCTTTTCAACACCCTCAAGAGAATCACCAACCTGATAACCGGCCCTTTCCTCAATTCCGTTCCTGACAAATGATGCTTCTGCTGATTTTACCGCCAGATACGACTCATCAAGGCAGAGTATTTTTGCATCAGGCCATTGAAATGCCGCTTTGACAGCAAGAATACCATCACCACATGCAAGATCAATAATTTTATCCTTTTTGTTCACATAGGGAAAATGGGAAAGCATGAATGCCGCTCCGGGATCAAGCCTTCCATGAGCAAAAACATTAGGATAATTAACCAACTCAAAATTTTCATCAGATGGCTTATATGTCACTGGAAAGTTTTTCAGGTTACCAACCTTTCCACCAGTTTCGCCAAGTACCAGTCTGGCCTTCTTCCAGGCCAGGGAGGTTTTAACATCCTCCAGGTAGTGCTCAAAGAGTGAAACTGTTGAACTATGTATATTTTTAGCCATATCGGCAGCAATAACCGGTAATCCCGGGGGAAATATTAATGAAATATTCTGAAGTAGGTATTCGAGATAATTCAGGCTTTTTGGTATTTTTAATACTATAAAATCAATTTTACCCTCTGGGACTTCATCAGGATGTATAAACTGAACATCCTTACTCTTAAAACCATTAACCAGTAAATTGTTTTTACACTCCTTTTGTGAACAAAATGAATCATTCTGAAAAATCACCGAAGCTTCCCCCAAAAGAGGTATTGTCAGAGCACCAAAACTATCATTTAGAACTAAAAAAGTACCCTCTTTTTTAATATCCCGTTCAGCCAGGTTATTAAGAATATAGAGATCTGCGCTATTCCATCCCTGAAGAGACCGGTTGTTCTCATCTGAATTTCTTTTTATTGTATATGAACCAAAAGCGGTTTCACAATTATTATCCATATTACCAACCTTTAAACCTTATTCCGTTTATCTTCAGACTGATTTCAAATCATTACAAAACAATTCGTATTTCAAGAACACCAGATACAAAAAAGGGAAAATCTCTCCCCTATCTATTTGAGAAAGAAGCCACATGCTTTTCTGTCTCAAAAACTTCAACCAGGGACAATCCTGCCGGTTTTATTGTTAATTGCTTTTCCATTTCAAGAAAAATATACTCTGCGATTCTCTCCGCACTTGGGTTTCCATCGGAGAAAAAAGGTAAATCATTTAAATTTGTATGATCCAGTTCCTTAAAAATCTCCTTCAACCCTTTTTTAAGAATCCCAAAATCACACAGCATCCCCCCCTTATCAAGAACAGAACCTTCCACGGTAACACGTACCTTATAATTATGACCATGAAGGTTCTCACATTTACCATGGAAATTTTCAAGGAAATGGGCTGCTGCGAACCATTCCTCAACTCGGGCTGTATACATCTTTGCCTCTCTTGCAGAAAATTTATTCTATTGATACCATATGATCATGAAAAATAAAAGATTATCTGAGCTTCTTAACAATATAAAAATAATAAAATGTACCGGTTCCTGTAATCCCGTGATCAATTCATTAATCTATGACTCTAGGGAAGTAAAAAAAGGTTCCCTCTTTTTTGCGTTAAAGGGGATTCATACCGATGGGCACAAGTATATCAACAAGGCCATTGAGATGGGAGCTGTTGCAATAGTCCATTCTGATAATCTGGAATCCTACAATCCCGCCATTGACTATATCCAGGTTCCCGACTCCAGACAGTCAATGTCTCCAATATCCTCAGCCTATTACGGACTCCCATCATCAAAATTAAAAATTATTGGGGTTACAGGGACTGACGGGAAAAGCAGTACAGTTTCCATGATCCATCAACTGCTTGAGGCGTTGGGGAAAAAATCGGGATTTATTTCTACAGTAAACTATAAAACAGCTGACAAAGTTGCAAAGCATCAAATACGTCAATCCACCCCGGAATCAACAACCATCCACAGGCTTCTTGCGGAAATGGTTGACAACGGTAAAGAATATGCTGTCGTTGAATCAACATCACATGGACTATCAGATAAAACCAGCCGTCTGAAAGATGTGAGATTCAATGGTGCGGTATTAACAAACGTAACCCATGAGCATCTGGAATTCCATGGCTCCATTGAAAACTATAGGGATGACAAGGCAAATCTATTCCGGATGGCTTCCGATTTTGCCATAATTAACCATGATGATGATAACTATGAATTATTCGAGGAAGCCTCAGGTTCCGTAACAAAGGTTAGTTACAGTACAAATCAGAAAAACTGTGATTATTACTCAGAGAATGCACTTCCCGATCCCAAAGGAACAAATTTTGATATTTTAAACAAAGAAGACTCCCACTCCATCCGCCTGAATATACCGGGATTGGTAAATATTGAAAATATTCTTGCAGCAACTGCGGCTGTAAAGGAGATTACGGATGAATCCTTAATGGATATACTGAAACAGATACCAAAGCTGAAAAGCGTAAAAGGGAGAATGGCCTTAATAAAAGGGAGTCAACCATTTGATGTTTATGTCGATTATGCGCACACTCCAGGCTCCTACAAGAAAGTATTTCCCTTGTTTAAAAAAGCGGCAAAAAAAAGGCTCATAACTGTTTTTGGTTCCGCCGGGGAAAGGGACATCGAGAAAAGGGCAGTTCAGGGAGAGATTGCGGATCAGTTCAGTGATATTATACTACTTACCGACGAGGATCCCCGGCTTGAAGACAGTATGGGGATAATCAACGACATAAAAGAGGGGATAAAAAACAGAGAGCTGAATAAAGACCTCTTTCTTATTTCCGACAGAAAAGAGGCAATAAAAAAAGCGTTGGAACTTGCAGAACCGGGAGATATGGTTATAACCCTTGGAAAGGGGCATGAATCCAGTATCGAATATAGTGACGGGCATCATCCCTGGGACGAGATATCCATTGTTGAGGAACTACTGAAGGATATGAAATTCAGATAAAAAATTAATCGGACTGATAACTATATTAACGGATAGAAATACCCTACAAGAATTCCCAGGACAGTTCCCGCAAAAACCTG
>JAAENB010000116.1 GCA_024224995.1 bacterium
AGCGGTAAGGCAGATCGTAAGGGAGCTTCGTGACGGATAGATTTGTATTTTCAATAACTTGCATTAATTTTTCCAAAAATATGTATTATAACCATCTGATAATATTAATGTAGAGTAAATAGTCATGGATACTTTAGTTAATAACAGCACCGTTAACAGTAGGCAACTGTATAGTTGAATAAGTGCGAGTACTTAAAACCCGTTTTACCGACGACCATCTTGAATTTAATCCTTTCTGGCGCAATGTATATTCAACTGTGTGCAGTAAATGATAAGCAAGAACTGATATAAAAAAAAATATGCCCGTCAACTCTGTTTTCTTTCTGATGGTAGTTGGGACGCAATCCTAAATGAGATTTCAGATCTCTGAATGCATTTTCCAGTCTGGTCAGGATCATATAAAGATTCCATATCTCTTCTCCTTTTAAATCTTTCCGATTTGTTTTTAAAAGATAGTTCCCGTCCAGGCCGCTGTCTTCTTTTTCATCAATCGTATTCCAAATTAAAACAGGTTCTTTCAGGTGAATATCAACTTTTGAATATTCCGCATGATATTTTTCCTTCCGTTCTTCCAATTTCTTTTTTAATCCCGGAAAACCGATTTTATTGTTATCCGCTTTTTCTTTCAGTTTTTTTAATGAGTTGTTTAATCGCTTCGGAATATTACTTTTTTCCGGTATTGTATAGGAGAATTCCAAGTGGCTGTATTTTATTTCGTAATATTTGGCGACCCTGCTGTAACGCTCTCTCAATCTCCCGATTCTTTGTTCGACAGAAACAGGATTTCTTTCTCTTCCTTTCTGAATCTGTTTCAACAGGTTTTTCAACTCGCTTTCCAATTTTTGCTCAGTATTGTTGCGTATTGCAGTTTCCTTTGCTTTTCTTCCCTCGCTCTTACACAAAAGATAAACTTC
>JAAENB010000117.1 GCA_024224995.1 bacterium
ATGAGTCAATTTCAGCCCGGGGTTTTAACCCCATAGGGCAACAGAGCAGAACCCCGGATAACATCTTCCGGGAACAGGCCCTGTTTATAAATAGGTTCACCAGGGTGATGGGTTTTCTCATAGCGTGGGGCTTCCAGCCCCTCGTTATGATGAAGACGGCCCTGTTTAATAAGAGTTTCTTAAGAGCACCAAACCCCGCGCACAATATCTCTCTTGACAAACCAAACCAATAAATTGTCCTTATACAATATTCCCATAAAAGAGGTGCATCATGAGCGACAAAAAAAGATTTTTGTATATTGATAATCTTCGTATTTTGTTGGTATTTCTAGTTATAATTCATCACACTGCTGAAACGTATGGAGCTGGAACTGGATGGTATTACCGGGAAGCAACTACGGATATATTAACTTCCAGTGTACTTACCCTTCTGGTAGTGGTAAACCAGGCGTTTTTTATGGGGCTTTTTTTTCTAATTTCCGCTTATTTTGTTCCCGCATCTTTTAATCAAAAAGGAATAAAAGAGTTTTTGAAATGGCGCTTTCTACGCCTGGGTATTCCTGTTCTTTTCTTTGGCATACTTATTGCTCCGGTGATTTCTTATGCGTCTTCCATTGCTATGGGAAAAATAAATAGTTCCTTCATGGAATATCTCCCTGTTTTTTTTAGCACATGCAGCAGTCTTTCCATTGGACCAATGTGGTTTGTGGAAGCATTGCTGATATTTACTGTTATATATGTGCTTATTCGAAAATTTATTGGGAAAAGACCGGAGGCACAAGCAAAGCCCTTTCCCGGGAATTTGACAATAGCAGCATTCGCCCTGATAACGGGCCTGGTCACTTTTCTGGTTAGGATCCGGCATCCCATAGGAACGGATTTTTTCCATTTTCAGCTTTCATTTTTTGCGCAGTATATTGGGCTATTTGTTATCGGTATTATTGCCTCTTCTAATAACTGGCTCGAAGAGATGCCGGTAAAAACAGCACGAACCTGGAGTATTATCACCCTGATTTTATTACTACTTCTTCCTGTTCTCTTTTTCCTTATTGGTGCTGATAAAGATGCTTCAACATCCATGGGAGGCTTTAGCTGGCAATCATGCCTGTATTCCGTTTGGGAGCAGTTTTTTGGAACCGGAACCATTATATTTTTGATAGCCCATTTCAGGAAACGGCACACAGAGCAGGGATCTTTGCTGAAAGGTCTTTCGGACAGTGCTTATGCAGCGTATATTTTTCATTCGCCCGTGCTTATAGGAATTACAATCGTCCTGGGAACAGTAAGTTTTCACCCCTTGATAAAATTCTTCCTGGTAAGCTTTGTGGCGATAACGGCCAGTTTTGCCATAGGGGCTGTGGTGAGAAAAATGCCTCTTGCGCGTCACGTCCTGTAACTGAGAGAAGCCACAAAAGTAATCCCTTCCAGGGAAGGAGTACCATTGGAGATTGGTGTTATTTCGCTGTCAGGAACTGACAAGAGGTGTTAATCTGGGACACTGCTTCTAATTATCCGGTATTAATCCATTTAATCTGCCTTTTACCGGCTTTTTTTATATTTCGAATTCATCAAAATAATTTCTAATTCCCCTGAAAATATAATACAAATTGTATTTTTTTGAGCATTTTTTTTACAAAATTTAAAAATTTATAAAAAAATAACCCCTCCAGGCGGTATCTGAACCATTTGGCACGAAACTTGCATATATAGAAATATCCGGATAAAAAAATAATAAAAAAGGTAAAAGGTAAAAACTATGCAAGTAGAAGGAATGTCCTATGAATTAGGATCAAAGGTAGTAACGAACAATGAAGTATTGAAAATGGTTAAAGAGGAAAGTGAGGGTTTTCATATGAAAGACCTGGATGCAGTACTGGACCAGGTTAATTTTTACTTTAATCATTCGGGAATAAAAACAAGGCACTGGATGGATGAGGAACAGACTCCGTTAAATATGGTCTTGCGTGCCATTGATAACGCGCTTGAAAAAGCGGACTGTAGTATGAATGATATTGATCTTATTATTCACTGCGGTGTGGGAAGAGGGTTTTCCGAACCGGGACAGGCTCATATTGTGGCGCATTACATGGGTCTTTCAAATGTAAAATGTTTTGATGTAATGGATGCCTGTAATAGCTGGATACAAAGTCTCTTCCTGTCATACAATTTACTCAAGACCGGATCAGTGGATAAAGTTCTTGTTATCAATACTGAGTGCGCCATGGTTGATGGCGGATTTGTATATCCCTATTCATTTCAAATTGACAGTATGGAATCTTTGCAGTATAAATTTCCCGGCTTAACCTGTGGAGACGGAGTAACCGCGACAGTACTGGGTAAGGATGATAAAGAATGGGTATTTAAAACGAGAGCAATGAAGGATAAAGCGCATCTTTGCACAATTCCACACAGCTCGTATGAACAATATTCATCTTCTTCCGATGTTGATTATCTTGGTGTTAATGGAATGGGATTCGCGTCATTTGCCAGAGAGTTAAGCAAAATTTATGATAGCGGAGAGATCCATAATACGCTCCTGGATCTTGGAGAACCGCTTGATTCTTTTGAGTTGATCTTTACTCACGGCCATGCCAGGAAACCCTGGGAAAAATGTCTTGCTGAACTGGGTGGTAATATCGATCAAATTAAATGGAACACCTTTAACGAGATTGGTAATCTTGCTTCAGCGTCAATTCCAACTTCTATGTGCCTGGCTGAGGAAGAAGGAGACCTTCATCCCGGAGATCACATCGCGCTCTGGATGGCAAGTGCCGGTGCAACTTTTAGCGCAGTAGATCTTGTGTATTAAGAGGTCTTTGTGCTATGAAAGAAAAATTAGCTAAAATTGAAACTTTTGCCCCTCCAACCCCGGAGGGGTTTAAGTTTACGCCTTGCTGTAAAATGAATCATGGGTTAAGATTGGGATCCAATGATTATGGATATACACATCATAGGTGTTTACGTGACAGGTCGCTCCGTTAAGTTCTTTGAAGGAGTCATCCTGGGTCCACCATTGGTTTTTATGTTCCTTCCAAAATTCTTCATTATGAATTTCTATTGGTATGCTTTCGATTAATTGAGATCCCCAGACAATACCGATCCAGTCATCGTCATGACCGTTAAAATCGTACTGCGCCCAGGTGTCGTCACCAAATTGTTGATAATATTTATATATGGGGCTTGCTTCAAGGGAGTCTCCATCGCAAAAACCTTCTGTTAGAACTCTCATGCAAAAAATGGAAATATCGGACAGGTCAATGGGAAGATGACCATCGGTGCTGAATTGGGCTGCCTGGATTTGTACCCGTTGGGCTGGTATGGACTCGAGATTATCCGGAAAGGCTTCTGCTATTAGATTATGGAGAAGCCAATAGCGGGATATATCATACATTTCATCGGAAGAAAGAGGGGGGAAATTTTCATGAAATTGTTTAATTATTTTGGAGTTATAATAAAAGGAATCATCCAGTTTGGCTATAATATCAGCATATGTTTCTTTTGTGATGGTATCAAAAAATATTTTTTTAAAATCCCGGAATGATTCAACCTCTTTCTCTACATCGATTTCCTCCAGGACTTCGTTTAACAGATCAATCCCGTATTCTTCCTCGATGTATTCATCGGGCGCGTATAAAGCCTTATTGGTGCTGATGATTTTTATTTTAAAGAAATCACTCATATTAAATGAAACCTTGCCATATGGTATTATTCTTTGTCAAATAATAAAACAGTTTTTTCGTTAAATATGTTTTTTGCGCTTCCAGGGGGATGTTCTCCCGTAGGGGCAGGGAAAAAATATGGAAGAAACTGTAGTTGTACCGGAGTCCATTTCTGTGTAGGTTTCGGAGAGAATCAGCCGAAGATTCTTTCTGAAAGCGACGTGACGTCACGTCGCTTTCAAGGTGCAGGTTCCGGGTAAGATCCCCCGAAAACCGGTCCTATTTAAATTTTAGTTTCTTAAGAGCAGCTGACCCGGGTCTTCGGCTCCGCTCAGACACCGGCAGGGCCGGGAAAAAATAGGTCAGAAACTGTGGGTATACCGGGTTGGGTTTGTGGAGATGCTTCGGAGGAGTGGTTTCCGGGGAAGGAGAGACGTTGCGTGCAACGCCTTTACGGGTTGATTTTTTTGAGATGCTTCGCAGGGG
>JAAENB010000118.1 GCA_024224995.1 bacterium
GCAGAACCCGGATAACATCTTCCGGGAACAGGCCCTGTTTCTAAAATAGTTCACCAGGGCTATGGGGATTTCTCATAGCGTGGGGCTTCCAGCCCCACGTTATGATGAAGACGGCTCTATTTAAAAAGAGTTTCTTGAGAGAGTGCGGACCCTGTGGTGGCTCTTATTCGGGGAAGTTTTCCGTTTGTTAAAGAATAACTACCGTTAAAAAAAAATAAAAAAAATCGAACTTTGGCACCTGGTATTTCGTCTATATAGTATATAAACATACTATATGGAGGGTCCAATGAAAAAAATGAAAAAAATATTCGCAGTTCTGTTTGTGCTTTCACTTGTTCTCGTTGCTTGTGAACAAGGGGAAGATGAGTCCGGCATAAACACTGAAAGTGGTGTCGATAGCGGCAATGAACCTGTTATTTCCGAAGAGATCAGCAATACCGCTCTGGAAATTCAAGCTCCTGCTCCCGGTGGCGAAGATCATGAATTATGGGTTCAGCATATTGTTCATGAAGCTGCCTTTAAAAATCTCTACAAAAAAGCCGCCGGGAAAATTCTTAAAACCAGCCAGCGATACATCTGTACTATACGGGACTCCGCGAGCGGCTCCGCCCGTGTTGAAAAGAGCGTGTTTCGTAACGTCGTTAACGGGTTTCCTTATTACGATAATAAGTACGTAATTACGTTTAATAACTTTTCCATGAATGGTTATTCTATTTCCGGTTCATATTCTTTTTTTACCGGTAAACGCTACGCGTATATCAGCAATCCGCCTACCGCGAATTTTATCTATGCCGGCGGCGGGGCAGGGGGAACCCTTTCTGTTAGTGGAAAAATAACCGGGACTGTTCCCGTTGAAATATTTCTTCTTAATATGACAAATGACTACCTGTATCATTATAACGAAACCCTGGTTATAAATTATACTATTAACGGTTATGAATTCAGTGATAAAATAACCATGCTCGCTGCTCTATACCGTAAGACTTTTAGAGACGCGTATACGGCGTTCCTGCGTAATCCGGCCGGCAACAATAGCAGCGTTTCTATTTTCGGCCCCGAAGGCGGGTCCGCGTCCATGTCTGTTGTGCTGCAAAACCTGGGGTCCGTGACCAGGTCTGTTGCCTCATACCGCTTCTCGAATTACGCGGCTAACGGCCTTGTTCTCAATGGCTCCATTGATGTGACCCATTCCGTTGATAATTCCAGCGGCGCTATTATCGAAGGATGTCATGATGATTTTTATATCTCCGTGTCCGGCTGCTTCGAAGCTTCGGTCCGGCATCTTGCGAAAGTTCATAAACCGGCCAGCATCTGGAATTTTAGAATGGGATATTTTGTCGATACCTTTTACTTCGAATCGGTTGGTGTTCTTATTCCCGTTAGCATGGGCGGGTAATGGTTGCCGGGTTCTGTAATTGAGTTATATCATTCTTGACTGATATATGTTAAGAATGATATTTTTCTGCTAATACGTTTTTATAATTGGGGCACACCTTGCCCCTTTTCCGCGTTTTTTCCTGGGGCTGGTTTTGGTTTTTTGGCGGGGCGGGCTGCTATCTCCCTATAATAGGTATTTTTCCAGGATCTCCTGGCCGGGAACTCCCCAAAAGGTGACAAAAGTCTTCACTCCGTCACATTCTCCCTTGCTAAAAAGGTATGCGTGATGATAGTTATCGACCAAAACTTTTGGATTCCTGGTACACAGCAGCTCGTCGAGGTATTTTTCAATGGCATAGGCAATTATCGCAGAAACCGACAGCTTAGAGTACTTTCGCAGATCCAGGCAATTTTCATAGGTAGAGGAATCGAACACCACATGGCAGTGGTACCAGCTGTCATCACCGCAGCCTAACTGGTATTTCACACTGCAGCACTCCGTAAGATCAAAGGGCTCTTCATCCATAACCTTGCGAATAAGCAGCTCTACCAGCCGGCTCCTGCCAATCTTCATCGTTTTCGCGGAAGCCTTCAGCAGCTCAAAATTCTTCATCGTGGTATTAAACGTGGTTTCAATAAGAAACATAATAGTTCTCCATATAATTTTGTTTAAAGTAAAAAAGGTGTATATATATAATACGAATGGGAAGGCAGAATGATTAAAGGATTTTTGAACTTTTTTAAAAAAGTATCAATTTTTAGCGTTTTTTGGCTAATCACGAAATTCGCTATTGACTGAAGGGAAAAAAGAGTGTATTTTAGTGCGAAATTCAAATATTAGAGCGGTGAGGAGGAGCAATGGCGAACGAAGAACGGGTAGTGCAGGGGGAGAAGCCGCCGGCAGATAGGGAAAGCTGGATGGATTATTCACTAAAATTGCAGCAGGAGAGTCCTAACCGGATTGAAGACGCGGCCAAGTTTTTGGCAACCATTATCTCCCTCACGATTATGATCCTGTTTACCGCACCGGACAAGCTGAAAATATACACAATCGATCCCACCAGGGGAATGCTGGCGCTCCTTTGCTGGCTAGGGGCTCTAATATTCGCGTTTTTGACGCTTTTTCCAAAAAGTTATTCATTCAGTTCAAAGTCGGTAAACAGCATTAAAGAGACTCTGGGGAAGATTACGCGAATCAAAAAACTAATGCTTGCCGCATCAATGGTATTTTATTTTGTACCGCTGCTCTTTTTAGCGATATTATCCGTCATTAATTTTTAGTACCAGGGAGGACGTATGAGTAAAATAACCTACACCGTAATATGCAGCAATGACAAAAAACACCGCTTCCCCGTGGTTGTTGAAGTAAAAGACGGGACAGAGGAGACTCAATCTACTTTTGAGGCACAGTGTCCTTTTTGTGATAAATATTCCAGTGTTACCATAGAGGGAGAATTGGCTAAAGATGTGACAACCCAGCGGGAGTTAAAACACTATGGTTTTGAAACCAATAAATCTTGATATCACCCTAAAAACAATAGATGAGCTCAAAGCCGGATTCGGCACGGTGGTTACTTTTCTGGAAGAGGGGGGAAGTCTTAACCTCAGTATACTTGAAGAACTGAAGACAAGTCTTTCCCGGGTTATCGCGTCTCATGA
>JAAENB010000119.1 GCA_024224995.1 bacterium
CTTTCGGGCCTTTGCGCGGTGGATCGCCGCGACGTGGGTTACCACGCTGTCCATAAAACTCCGGTCATGCGTAATAAGTATGAATTCTCCCTCCCAGGATTTTAAAAAATCTTCCAGCCATCGTATGGCGACAATGTCCAGATAGTTATTCGGCTCATCGAGCATGAGCATGTCGGGGATGGAGACGAGCAGTTTCGCGAGATTCATGCGGATCTGGTATCCACCCGAAAACTCCGACGGATTCCTCTCCATGTCATCTTCCGAAAACCCCAGCCCCGAGAGTATTTTCTCGACTTTCCACGTCTCATATTCCTCTCCCGGAGGAAGACCCAGGCAGCATTCGTCGAGAACCGTGGGCCGGGTAAAATTAATATGCTGTTCCAGGTGGCCAACTCGATAATTTTTTGGAACCGTAATTTCCCCCGAATGCGGTTCAACATCTCCAAGAATCATTTGAAACAATGTTGATTTCCCGTGTCCGTTCCTTCCGACCAATCCTATCTTTTCACCGCGATTTATTGTTAAGCTCAAGTCTTCGAAAAGCACCTGGCCGCCATAATTCATGTTAAGCCCAAAAATATTTATCATCTAACATTTCCTTCTTATTTTGCCTGTTATATCTTATCGCCAAAAACTTCTTTAATATATGATTTGTTTTTCAAGGAATACTCTTTTTCATAATCAATAACTTCGGATTTTGCTTCAAGGGTCTGCCCTTCTTCCATTAATTTTACTTTTATTTTATTTACCAGGGCTAATTCATAATCGGGATTAATCGCCAGTGACTTATCCAATGCTTCCAGGGCTAATTTTTTCTTTCCAAGTTTGGCGTAACAAATTGCCATGTTTCCGTATGCCTGGTAATTATCATCTATAATATCCAACGATTCCTTAAAAAAAACAAGAGCCTCTTCCCAGTTTTCTTCCGCTAAATATGTAACGGCATTCCCAAATATTTCAGCAGCTTCAATATAAGAATCAATGTTAGCACCTTCTTTTTTTGTAAATTCCTGTTCAAAGTCTTTAAGATATTCTTGCGCTTTTTGAACAAGAGGATCATGAGGGTCACCGGTTTCATCAACTTTCTTAAAAGATTTTAACGTGCCAAGCATATCTATATTCTTCATACAGGCCACAGCTTTATTAAAATGTGCTTCCACAAAACCGGGTTCAATCTCTATGGCATTATTGAAATAATTAATGCCGCTATCCATGTCATCCTTATAAACAGATAAAATTCCCATGCCATAATGAGCTTTTGAATTTTGGGGATATTTTTTTAATAAACCGGTAAGAATTTGACCTCCCTTTTTTACGTTATCGTTAGTAATCAAGGCAAGAGCCTTGTCTATTTTTTCTTCAATTTTTGCATTCTCGTCTTCGGTAATATCGCTGGGATATTCTTCATGGTACGGTGTGTAAAATTCAAATCCATCGGGTCCTACTGTATCCATGAGTTTATCCAGTATCTTTTCACATTTCGGCAATGAATCATCCATGCCGGAAACAAAAAATGGTTTGCCGTCTTTTCCAAAAGTAAATATTGCCGCAGAATCATTTTTATCAATATCATCAAATATAATCCGGGCATTGGCATAATTTTTATGGGGATGGAATCCTAATTGCCGGGCATACTCTTCCGCTCCCTCCACAAGTTTTCTCGCGCTTGATGGTTCAATGGGGATGAAAGAGTCATCCTCGCAATACGCGTCCAGCATGATGTTTAACTCACTCTCCGGAATTACCCTGATAAAAACGTCTTTGACCCCCAGGCAAAAAGCATCCAGTAAAAAAAACACAGCAGCAATTGGGCCGGTCTCGCCCTTTCTTGTTATAATTACATACCCTAATCCGTCTTCAAATAAATCTTCTGACTGCAAACACCGGTAAATTGGCTTTTCCAGAACCTGTATCATTGAAAGATTATTCGTAAAAGATCTATTTGTTCGTTTTTTGGACTTTTTGTTCTTCTTTTTTGGCATGTTTTTCCCCATGAATTATGTCGTTTGTTTTTTTTGATGAATTATCTATGTGATTATTCTGTCAAATATAAAATGAGTCTTTTTTTATTTTTTCCCTGGTACTTTAAAACTAATGTTCGCGAGAAGTGAAGCCCAGGGGGGTTTGAAAGAATCGCGCTAATTCTGGCTCCGTCAATGGTTTGACCACAAAAAAATGGTTAAATCGTCTAATACAAAATGAAAAAAGCTCTATTCCCTTCGTCTGTTTTTTTTGTATCTTATAAACAGATAATGGTGATTTAGATGGAAAAGAAAAAAGTTCTTGTTATTGGCAATGACAATAAAGACAGGAGGGCTCTTTGCTTATCCCTTACCGGAATCGGCTGCGTTTATGATTGTGTTTTTGGTGGAGATGATGCCGCCATACAATTCCGCACTATTGAATATGACCTGGTTTTGATGGATGTTTTTTTGCCAAATTGGGAAAACATCAGCACCATGGAGGCTATTAAACGCTTGCGTTCGGATATCCCGGTTGTTGCTATATCGACTCTTTTCCGTCCCTGGATTAAAGAAATACTCCTGGATTCCGGTTTTGATAATTTACTGTTGATCCCTTTTCGAGTTAATCAATTGCAGATTGTTTTGCAGGATTATTTTGATGACGTTTGAAAGGTGGCACGTGAAAAGGTATTTTCTCTACATACAAATGTTTTTACGGGCCTGTTATTTTTGTTGAC
>JAAENB010000120.1 GCA_024224995.1 bacterium
AACAACCAACTCCTCCGGCGGAAACCGGACCGGTGTCAGAGGAACAACCAACTCCTCCCGCGAAAACCGGCTCCGGTGTCAGAGGAACAACCAACTCCTCCCGCGAAAACCGGCTCCGGTATCAGAGGAACCAACCAACCAGCTCCTCCACTCAAAAAACATCATTTTTAAAAAAAATATTGACAAAGAGAGCACTATTCAAAAAAATGCCCACTCTGTTCGGTTATACATAACAAATACATCTGTTTATTTAATTTAAACAGAAAAAACCGGCAGCAGCCGTGCTTAAATAAGCTCTGGTTTACTAATAAAAACTATAAAAATGGATAGCTTCCACCCCGGTAAAAATTAGGAGGGAAAAACGTGAAAAAAAACAACAATGATACTAAGAAAAAAGTTCTCATCATTCTGCCAACAGGACAGGCTCATAAACTTGATTTTGGTCCTCTTACCATGTCATACAGAGAAGCGCCTCTAACCGCTACAACCCTTGCGGCTCTTGTGCCCGATGATCTGAATCTAGATGTCAAAATTATTGATGAAAGTGTAAGTAAATTAAAATTCAGTGCCGACTACGATCTTGTGGCCATCAGTCTTATGACCGGAACCTCAATTAGAGGATATGAGATCGCCGATAAATTCAGATCCCTGGGTGTTACCGTAGTTCTGGGCGGTGTTCATGTGATACTCCTTCCTGAGGAAGCCAGACAGCATGCCGATACCATTGTTATCGGGTTTGCCGAAAAAACCTGGCCTCAACTATTAAACGACTTCGTAAATAATCAACTAAAACCGGAATACGTAAACAAGAATCATACCGACATTGAGATCAGCAATCTTCCCATAGCCAGAAGAGATCTTCAGAAAAAATTTGGATACACTGTCCCGAATACGGTTTTTGCTACCCGGGGCTGCCGGCAGACCTGTGACTTCTGCACCATTCCTACGGCGAATTTCGGCTGGCATAAACGTCCTATTGGAGATGTTATTGACGAACTCCGCTCAATTAAATCAAGACGGATCGCCTTTAACGATGTTCACCTCACGGACGATCCTGAGTACGCGAAAGAACTGCTCACAGCAATGATCCCGCTTAAAAAAATCTGGGGCGGTCTTGCCGCGACACGGGTTGTCCGGGATGATGAACTTCTTGACCTGCTTGAAAAAAGCGGCTGCGGTTACCTGCTCCTGGGATTCGAATCCATCGACAATAACACCCTTGTTGGCATAAACAAAGGCTTTAATAAATTAGAAGAATACAAAGAAGTTGTAAAAAGACTTCACGACAAAAAAATACTTATCCAGGGCTGCTTCATTTTTGGTATGGATGGTGAAGATAAAACAACGTTCCAAAACAGCGTGGACGTTATCAACGAACTTAAAATTGATATTCCCCGCTACGCCCTGTATACTCCCTATCCAAACACAGACGCCTATCTTCGCTTAAAATCCGAGGGCCGATTGCTGCATGAGAACTGGCAATACTATGATACTCAGCATACGGTTATTGTTCCGGACAAAATGACACCGGAAGAACTGGACGCGGGGTTCATGTGGGCTTACAAAAACACATTTAAAGTCAAAAGCAGTATTCACCGAACATTCGGCCTGGGTGCCAATTCCCTGGTTTCATTCGTTGGAAACCTGGCTTACAAAACATATGTCCGAAAACTTTATGCGGAAAAACAGAGATTTCCCGAGGGTGTTGACACCAAACACAGTGCTCGGGATCTGAATCTTATAAAACCTGCTTCTGCATAAAATCCTCCCATCCCCTCTTCCATAAGGAGGGGGTGGTTTATAAAACACAAAGTTTGAAGTTAAAAGTTTGAAGTTTAAAGTTTCTGAAGAGCAACTGACCCGGCTGGCCGGGAAAAAACTTCAAACTTGAAACTTCAAACCTCAAACTTTCTTAAGAGAGGCAATACCATGAAAGCATTTCTTTCCGAAAAAAAACATAATGAAAGTCTGTGCGAATTAATGAGAACCGTTACCATGCCCGGTGATATAGAACTCTCATACGCCCGGGATCCGGATTTTTTTCACGGACTCGATATTCAGGGTAAATTCAACCAGATCGGTACCTGCGCGGACGGTGAAAGAATTACGGGTATTGGCACCAGGAGTGTCAAGCCCATGTATATAAACGGCGAGCCCATGGACTTTGGATACCTCAGCGGGCTCAGAGCTGTTAACGACCACCGGGGCGGCATTACCCTTAAAATTTTCACCCTTCTCAATGAAGTCCACAACGACAAACGGGCCAAAGGATATATCAATACCATTGTTGATGACAATAACTTTGCCACTGCCGCCCTCGCGAGCGGCCGCCCCGGTATGCCCAAATACCTGGATTGGGGTAAATATTTCACCTATGCTATCAATCTGAACAAAAGAAGAAAGCCCCGGGTCTCAGTTCCCGGTATCTCACTGAGCAAGGGCAGTGACACAACTCTTGAAGAGATTGTTGATTTTATCAATACCCAGGGAAAGAAAAAACAATTCTTCCCGGTTTTCACGGTTGAAGATTTTAAATCGGAATATACCAGGGACTTTAACAGCTCTGATTTTTATGTTGCCCGGAAAGACGGTGAAATTGTGGGAGTAATTGGAAAATGGGATCAAAGCAAGTATAAACAAAATATTGTCAGAGGCTATCACGGGTATATGAAATACCTCCGCCCCTTCATCAATACGGGGTTTAGAATTGCCGGTTACAAACCGCTTCCCAATGTGGGAAATCAGGTAAAAATGTTCTACCTGAGCTTTGTGGCCATAAAAGAAAATAATGTTGATATCTTTTCAGCCTTGCTGGAACAGGCATACCTCGACAACAAGGACGGGGAATACAACTACTGCCTTGCCGGTTTCCACGAAGATGACCCCTTACGCGAGGCCGCCTCAAGTTACTGGTTCATCCCTTACAACAGCAGGCTCTTCCTGGTTAGCTGGGAGGGTGATATAGATTTCTGCTCGGATCTCAACCGGGACATGATCCCGTATTTAGAGGTAGGAACTCTTTGAGTAAGGTAATCAGTCGCCCTTCGGGCGGGGTAATCAGTAATCAGTAATTTTATCTTACCGATCACCGGTTACCCGGCCCGAAGGGCCTCCGATCACCTTCCCCTTTACTCCCCTTCGAACTCAACTATAGTAAACATTTCATAGCCAGATTCTTTAATCTTCGTATTTCCGCCAACATCAGGAAGATCTACGATGAATGCCAGTTCCACTACCTGGCCGCCAAGTTTTTCAATTAGTTTTGCCCCCGCAAGGGAGGTTCCGCCTGTGGCAAGGAGATCGTCGATTACCAGGACTCTTGCTCCTTCCTCAATTGAATCAACATGCATTTCAATGGTATCGGTTCCGTATTCCAGTTCATATTCATGTGATATGGTTTTAAAGGGAAGTTTTCCCGCTTTCCGGATGGGAACAAAACCTTTGCCAAGGCGTTCGGCTACAGCTCCCGCTAAAATAAAACCCCGGGCCTCAATCCCTGCCACAACATCGATCTTCATACCTGAGTAACGGCTCACAAACTCGTCAATAACCAGTTTCAGCCCTTCCGCGTCCTGTAACAGGGTGGTAATATCTCTAAATATGATCCCCTCTTTTGGGAAATCAGGTATATTTCTTATCTTTGATTTGATTAATTCCGTATTTACCATAATAATCCTCGTTCTGTTTAATTTGTTCATCTATAACTAGAATTGCAGGTGATATATTCTATTCAGCGGAAAACCTGTCAAGGGGAATTTTTTACATGGAACAGCCGGGACGCTTCGCCTGCTTGAAGAATATTATTACAAAAATTTAGAATACTTATTTACATATTTTTCCGGTAACATATTCTTTATCAATATACCTAATAGTAATTAAAATATCCCATACTGAGGCGAAAAAAACTATATGAACAAAAAAAATATTCTATTTCCAATACTTGCCCTTGTTGTCCTCTTCCTGATGCCCGCGTCAAAAGCAGAAAGCGGTTTCCTGGACGAAACAAAAAAGACCTCTCCATTAAAGAGCGGAGAAGATTCCATAGTTCATGCGCTGCAAAAAACATATCACAATATATATGAACTCTATAAAGACTCTATTGTATTTATCAGTACCGAAAAGACCGTAAAGACCCGGTACCGGCATCCATTTATGGAAGATCCTTTTTTTAGAGAGTTTTTCGGAAGAAGGACTCCGCAAAAAGCGCAAAAACGGACCCTCCGGGGTCTGGGGACCGGCTTTATGATTTCAAGTGACGGGTATATTTGTACCAATCATCATGTTATTGCCAAAATGGACACGGTAACGGTGAAAGTAAGCAACAAGGAATATAAAGCTAAGGTCATTGGCTCCGATCCTCTTACGGATATTGCTCTTTTAAAAATTAAAGGAAAGAACAGCTTTAAAGCAGTCCATTTCGGCAATTCCGACAGAGTAAAGATCGGCGACCTGGCTATTGCTATTGGAAATCCCTTTGGCCTTGATAAAACCTATACTACCGGCATCATCAGTGCCCTGGGAAGAAAGGGGCTCGATACTCTGGGCAATGTCCACATCCAGACCGACACGCCAATTAACCAGGGCAATTCGGGCGGCCCCCTTATTAACATTGATGGTGAGGTTATTGGGGTAAACCGGGCTATCTACTCCCGCTCCGGCGGCAGCATTGGCCTGGGATTTGCCATTCCCATCAATACTGTCAGGAAGACCCTGGTACAGCTCAAACGATACGGCAAAGTAAAAAGAGGATATATTGGCGTTAAAATTGAGGCTTATTTTTCCCCAAAAATCGCAAGAGAACTGGGACTCAAAAAACCGGAAGGCGCCCTTATTAAGGCAGTCGTGAGAAACGGCCCTGCCTACAAAGCAGGCCTGCGCGCCGACGATGTTATCATCAAAATTAATAAAATGAGAATAAAAAATTACCCCGGACTCCTTAAAACCGTAAGCAAATATAAAATAGGAAGCACTGTGCGGGTTACGGCATGGAGAAACAGAAGAGCTGTTACGTTTAAACTTAAAATCAAGGAAAGACCGTAGGGGGAAGGTAATCGGTGGCCTCGGAGGCCGGGTGATCGGTCAAGAACAGGGGTGCGGCCCCTGCGAGGGGTGCGGCCCCAGGATCGATTAATACTTTTTAAATATTAGCCAAATTTGCTAATTTAGCGATTTAATTTTGTTATTTTTTTCTTCAAAATTTTAAGACAAACCTATCCCCTCCCTTAATTATTAAGGGTTTCACTCTTGAGATCGTTA
>JAAENB010000121.1 GCA_024224995.1 bacterium
AAACCCTGGAAAGCTGCAAGAGCCTGCTGAATAACAAACTTGCCCTGCTTAAAGACAGAAATATCGTTAGCAGCTACTAATAATAAATAAAACAGTTTTTATTTAAAGAAAATTCCCTTGCTCAAACAAGGGAATTTTTTTGTTGTTATTAACCGGAAAGCAGTCTATTATAATATTTTATTATGTTAAAGATAATCAATCAGGAGATTTCTCATGAGTCTTAACGTATCAAAAAAGGTACCCCTGGTTTCCCTGGGAGTGGAAAACGGCGATGCTCTGGCGAAATCGAAAATACGGGCTCTTAACAGCAAGCATTACCAACTTATAAAGAAGCTGCGAACTCCGCGTGTGGAAGCGCAAATAACGTTTGAAAAAGAATTTAAAGAGCTTCTGGACTGGAAGTATGTTCTACTGATGGGAAAAAAATTCGTCTCCCTGGTAAATGAAGATTCTGAAGAATAATAAAGCATAACAAAACAGAGGTATGATTTTGGATATTAATCAATTATTGGAAGCCCTGGATCTTGCGCGGTTTAACTGCGCCTATTGCGACGTTCGCGTTGAAGATACCGCGGAAACCTCCATCCGCTTTAAAAACTTTGAGCTTGAATCGTGTAATATTAAACCGAGTCTTGGCGCTTTTATCCGGGTACGCAACCACGGAAAGTGGTTCTATTCGGCAACAACCTCTCTTACGGCCATAGCCGAATCCATACAAACCATAATAACGCAATCGGAATATTTCAGGGGAAACCCAACCGCGGGAGAGAGCAGCTTCGGCGGCACGAAGGCCGAAAAAAATCATCTTCTCTATTACGCGGAGAACCCGGTAAAAGAAATTCCCGTAACGGAAAAGCTGGAACTGTGCCGCTCGTATTTTCCCGTGCTCAGGGAATTTGAAGCGATACAGGAAAACGAAGTATTATATAATGATTCCTACAAGGTTAAATATTTTAAATCATCCACGGGCCGCAGTTTTAGTTACGACTTTAATCAATGCGGACTCTATTTTGCCTATACCCTCAAAAAGGGAGAGGCGGTTTTTAACGACGCCGAAGACTATTATTCCGATGACTTCAGCAATCTTAAATCACGGGAAAATGAATTACGATCCCTTATTCTAGAAAGCAGCCTGTTTCTCAATGCCGAAACAGTAGAACCCGGACAGTACCCCGTAATACTGGACAGTGAGGTCGTGGGCATCTTCGCTCATGAATCATTTGGCCATAAATCGGAAGCCGATTTTATGCTGGGAGACGAGCAGGCAAAAGAAGCATGGAAAATAGGAGAAACTGTGGGAAGTTCCATTCTTTCAATTGTAGATGAGGGAACAAGAAGGGGAACTTCGGGGTACGCGCCTTTTGACGACGAAGGCACTGCCAAAGAAAAAACCTATTTAATAAAAAACGGGGTACTCTCGGGCAGACTCCATTCCGGAGAAACGGCCCAGGCCCTTGAAGAAGAGCCAACGGGGAATGGCCGGGCCTTTAGCTTTGAGTTTGAACCCGTTGTAAGAATGACCTGCACCTATGTGGAACCGGGAGAACAAACGTTTGAGGAGCTCCTGGCGCTGGCAGGCAATGGTATGTATATTAAAACAATGCGGCACGGAAGCGGGATGAGCACCTTTACCATCGCTCCCGGCAGGTGCTACCGGGTACGGGACGGGAAGGTGGCCGAACCGGTACGGATCTCGGTAATTTCGGGAACCGTGTTT
Organism: bacterium; assembly: GCA_024224995.1. The sequence continues at coordinate 1,718 of JAAENB010000121.1, forward strand.
GAAACCCTTACGGACATAGAAGCATGCTCAAAAGAGTTTAAATTAAAAAGCAGTATCTTCACGGGCTGCATGAAAGTTGAACAACCAATGCCTGTAGCGTTTGGCGGACCCAGGATCCTGGTACGCAAAATGATGGTTAGCTGACCGTACGCGGGTAATTGCAGGAAGGAGTTCCATGATAAAAGAGTTGTATACCATACGTGAAAAAGAACTGGCAATAGATATTACGGCAGGCGAAATATCTTCGTTCCTGAACAAGGATATACGCAAAAGCGGAGCCAGGATATTTCAAAACGGGACGGTCTCTTCGGCATCTTTTGTGGGTGAGATTTCCCCGGAGAAGTTATGGGAGCAGTGCGGGAACAACCGCGAAGCGGCAGCTCCCTATACCTGCGAAATTCCGGCCAATTCATCCTGTATCCTTTCCTTGCTGCCGCAGCAGGAATTATTACAAGAGCAACTGGCAGACAGGGTATCTGATTCATTGCAATTTATTAAAAAAGAAAATAATAATTTTATATATTCGGGAAAAGCGAAAACGGGCATTATTAAAAAATCCATACAATCGGACGCGGGAATAAACCACTCAGTGGAGTATGAACTTTGTGACTGGTATCTTTTTTTTAAGCATAAAAACTCGGCCAATATTTTCGACGGGTATATGGACCAGTACAGCATTGGAACACTTAATTTCAAGGAAATAATGGGAGTTTTTCTCCCGTTCCTGGATTCCATAGACCATGAAATTTCAATGCCCAATGGTATAACACGAGTTGTATTTTTAAGCGCCAACCGCTTGTTCTCAAAACTATCCCAATCCTTTATGATCGATAAATACAGGAACGGAACAGCGCTCTTCAGCGGAAAGATGGGAGAGCGCATTCTTAGTGAACAATTTTCATTATATGATACTAATTATTATCCCGAATGTGGAATTGCCGCCCCTTTTGACGATGAGGGAGTGGTACGGAAGGAGCACTGGCTCCCCTTAATTGAGAAAGGAAAAATTATTTCGTGTATTGCCGATTTACGGAATGGGGAGAAATTTGGAGTATCCTCAACAGGAAACGGGACGCGTACGTTTGATTCCGGAGTTTCACTTTCGTACAATCTTCTTGCTGCCGGCAGGGGAGAGCGCGAATTCAGAGAGATAATCAAAGAGCGGGATACGGTATTTGTGGTAATCGCGGAAGGAGGAAGTTTTACCGACGCCGGAGATTTCGCAACCCCCGTACAACTGGCCTACCTGTATAAAGACGGAAAAATCGCAGGGAGACTTCCTCCCGTAACCCTGAAATCGAGTATTCAGCAGATGTTCGGCAGCAGGTTGGTGGAAGTATCAAAGGATTCCCTCCATCCCGGCGAGCCCAATCCTTTATTGTTTATGGAAATGGAATTACTAAACAACTGATTTTTTTAGCTGCTGAAGCACTCTTTTACAAAAGGGCTCTTCCGCTTTATTTTTTATATCACTATGATTATATGAAGAAGGCCGCAGCATGCCATAGGCGCGGCAAATTTCATTAAATTCACAGGGCGGACATATCTCCGTATCCGGTGAGATATCTTGTAAAAAATTATTTGAATTGAGAACCCTGTTCAATTCCCCAGGCGTATAATTTCCATAGCTCTCTCTTGAAGAATGATTTGCCGTTATAGTTCCATCCTGAAGGACTATAAGTTTTCCATTCCTGCTTATGGCCGGGGAAGCGGGAAGCCAGTCCATTTTTCGTAAATTCGCAACTACAGTTGAGAGAGGATTTTCCAGGAAAAATATGGGATAGTCATTAAGAAACAATAAGCCGGTCATTGTCACAAGAGATATAAAATCTTGTGGAGACAACATTTTATCCAGAAGAGGATAAAAATCATTTTCTACTCTTCTTAATTGTATAATAAAATGATTTTTTATATTGGGAAATCGTTTAAAAAGTGATTCCACAAAAACCGGGATTTGGGGGAGCAAGTCTTTTCCCACGGTTGTATATATATCTACATTTAGTTCATGCTGTAATGCCGTATCTATTCCGGCGCAGGCCTTTTCATAGGCTCCTGTTCCTCTTATGGATTCATGGATATTTTGAGGCCCGTTTATACTACAGGTTAATATGAGTTTTTCTTTATAGGGCACTAATCTTTCGCATTTTTCGCTGTTAAGAAGGGTGGCATTCGTATTAATAAGAAATTTTTCATAGCCAATGTCAAAGGCATAATCCAGGAGTTTATAAGTATGCTCCCATAAAAAAGGCTCGCCCCCGGTGAGATGTAATATCTTAAATCCCAACGTGCAGCCTTCTTCCGCAATTTTTTTTGTTGTTTCCCATTCCATGTTTGCTTGTCTTGAAAGTTCGGCTAAAGCAAAGCAGTTGCGGCAGCTCAGGTTGCACCTGGTGGTTACTTCAAGAGAGAGAACTTCATTTTGTTTGATATTTTCGTTGTTTTTTTGCATTTTTTTATATTTCATCCTGTAGAATTAGTACTCAATTTTTACAATTGGGATTTTTTTCTCTTTCCCTTTCACTTCAATAGAAGGGCTCCGTTTTGTTGTATACGTTTTCCCCGTAAGGCTAAAAAGTTCTTTTGAAACCAAAATCTCACCGGGCCCGGCAGTTGAACAAAGCCGGGACGTCAGGTTAACGGCATCGCCCACGCAGGCGAAATCCATACGGAATTTGGAGCCGATGTTGCCCACAACCACGTCGCCGCCATGAACACCAATCCCCACTTCAAAAACAGGATGCCCTGCTTTTTTCCGTTTTTCATTCGCTTTTTTTATTTCTTTCATAATCTTCACTGCCGAATCAAGAGCCTGGTTTACTCTTTTATTCCCTGAAAAATGAGCCATAATTTCATCTCCCACGTAGTCATTAATATCACCATTATTTGATTTTATAATCTCCGATTGCAATTCAAGATAAAAATTTAATACTTCAATAACGGTGGCAGGATCATTTTTTTCCGAAAAGGACGTAAATCCCCTTACGTCGGAAAAAATAAAGGCGTAGGTGTTTCTGCCCGTGACTCCCAGGTTGGGTGATGTTTGTAACTCTTTTTTCTCCTGGATCATGTTTTTGGTTGATGTTGAAACGTATTTTTCAAGATGGAATTTTTCTTTTATTTCCCCGATCATATAATTCGTTATATCACTGAGCCTGCCGATTTCATCGTTTGTGCTAATTTTGATTTTAGTATCCAGGTTGCCGTCGCCAACAGCGATGGCCCATTTTTCAAGACGCTTAAGGTTCTGGATCATAAAATTCAGAACAATGAGAATGGCAACAGCGCTTATGGCCATCATAATAAGAGCAATCTTGATGACCTTTTTGATATTCTTTTCTGCGGCTTTTTGCTGCGCGTTTACATCAAAGACCACTGCTAAGGTTCCCAGTCGCCGTATCTTTTCAACTTTTTTCGAAAGCTGCGTCATTCGCTTAACAATAAGGTCATGGGATTTTTTGGCTTTGTCGGCATTATCGTCAAGATAGGATTGAAATTTATACCGTTTTTGAGTAAAGAGCCACCGGTCATTCCAGAGCCATCTTTCTTTTTTGGGAATATATTTCATTCGATATTTCATTATATTATTAAAGAGATGCAGAAAAAGAAAATCGATATCATTGGCTTTTTGAACCTTGAGCACTCCGTTCTCGGGCTTTTCATATTTTGCCGGTGAGAAATCCTCGCCCAGGGTTTCGGCATATTTTTTCCACAGGTAACGATATATCTGCCTTTTTCTCTTTGTCCCGGCACTGTTGTATTCTCCATAGAGACGGTTAAAATCCTTTAAAAGATCAACAACATTTCCCTTGTGCAAAAAAATGGGGTAGGTGATGGCGCGGCGGAGCATTTCAATATTTTCTTTTGTTTTTTTGTTATACTTTTTTATCGTGTATTCCCGGGAGCCTGGTTTTTCGTCCATCTCTTTCAGAGCCTTCTGTATATAGGGCAGGACTTTTTTTCTGCGATAATCTTTTTTCACGGTACTGTATTTGATCCGTCCCCTGTCATCGGTGAGAACGATTTTTACAATGTCACTATTGTATGACTTAAAATTGGAACATTCCCGTTGTATTGTTTCAAGCTTTATGGAGAGAGCCTCTTTGCTGGTTTCCACGTTCTTATCCAGGTAAAATTCAGCCGGACCGCTTAATATCCGGGTAAGCGTCCTTGCTTTGATCATTTTTTCTTCTTTAAGAAGATTTTTCTGGTTAATAAACATAATAAAGGTCAGTACGGAAATAACAAGGATCATCACCAGGGAAAGCATGCCTAAAATACGGATACGTATACCGAAATAGACTTCCCGTATCCGGGCTTTATGTTCCAGGTATTTTTTTTGTCTAAATACTACGCGGGCTGCGCGGCGAAGCAAACTGACATCTTTATTTTGACTCATATTCTCACCATTTATAGTATAGAGATTTGGATATTATAACAACAATAAATGGTAAAGAAACCTGTTTTGTGTTAAAAAGCAAATACTTTTTTATAAAATTTATCAACTGAAAAAAGTGCGGTGAGGCCCTATGTGGTTCAAGATTCTTTAATTCTTGACATAAAACTGTCCCTATTTTTGAATATGTTTACTTTGAGGCCGCTCGGATCATGCCGCAAACGTGAAGTGAAACGGCTATGAAACTTAGGACCGGGCGTCCGTGCCCGGGAAGGATGAAAATATGACAATACTTTATGGAGGTCTGAATACATGGGAACCTGGGATGCTGATATTTTCGGAAATGATACCTCATGTGAAATAAAAGAATATTTTTATGATCAATATAATCTTGGTAAAGAAGTAAAAGATATAGAAAATGAAATTAAAGAAAAGTTCTCATATAGCCTTACAATCAAAGAAGACAAAAATAATGTATTGTTTGCCCTGGCTTACTGTTTATGGGAAGTTCAATTATTATCACAGAAATTATTCAATGAAGTAACTGATATTGTCGCCAGTGATGAAGATTTAGATATCTGGAAAGAACTTGATGCAAGTGAAGAACTCATTGTACTAAGAAAAAAATATCTTCAGAAATTTATAAAAAAAATATCCGAAAAGAGGAAAAAGGCAAAAAAACGAATAAAACCACCGAAACAGATTGATTCAATTTATAAAAAAGGTATGTTCTTGTCATTCCAATATCCTGATGGTAATTATGGCGGTGTTATAATTATTGATTGTGAATTTTATAAGACAAAAGGTAATATGCGTATTGCTTGTACAGATATTATTCAAAAAACTTTACCTGATTTACATAACTTTCTAAATAGCCATCTAACAGATTTTGAATGGGAAAATGTTTCTGGTCAGGCTCAAAAATTTGCAGCATTTGACAATAAAACAGCACGTATATTTACATATCCTTTAGCATATGAGAACAAAGATGAAAAGGAAATATTTTTCGATTATAATAATAAATTTTTTTCAATAGCCGGTGAATTAAATCCCTTTACTCAATGTCTTCTCGGTACAAGCGGTGGTTTTTTTTATAATGAATCCTATGAACATTTTTCTGATATTTTAAGAAGTTTTTTATTTTCTAAATATAAGGAACATATGAATATGAAAGATCGGATATCTAACAAGAACCTGAACGAAATGGATTCATTATTGTATCGTAATAAGAATTAAACTATTACAAAAACTCACTCCTCGTTTTCCGCCCTCCTGGCTCCAAACGGAATAAACTTATACTTTTTTGTAAGATTCTTCGTAAAAAATCATCAAAAATTTTTTTTATTTGACAAAATACCCCTTGTAACAGGATAGAAAAAGAATATTCAATTACTCAGGAGAAAATAAACGGTGAACGAACAAAATATTTCCGAACAAAACATCAGCAATCTTTCAAAAAATCCCTATCCCGGCCGGGGAATTATTATCGGTCTCACTCCTGACTCAGCTCATTATGTGCAGGTCTATTGGATCATGGGAAGAAGTGAAAACAGCAGGAACAGGGTTTTTGTCAATGATAATGGAACGGTTAAAACCAGCGCTTTTGACGAATCAAAGATGAAAGATCCCTCATTGATCATTTACAATTCCAACAGGTCTTTTGGCGAATACCATATTGTCTCCAATGGCGACCAGACCGATACGATCTATGACGCCTTAAACGACGGCACTGATTTTCTTCAATCCCTGAACAGCCGGACTTTTGAGCCCGACGCGCCTAATTTTACTCCACGTATTTCAGGGTTGATCAATCCCGTAAACAGCGGCTATGTCTATCAACTGTCAATTCTAAAAGCCCTTAATAATAATGAGGCAGCCTGCTCAAAGCAGTTTTTTAACTATGAAACAGGGATTGCCGGTTACGGACATTGTATTCATACCTACGCCACAGACGGCAATCCAATACCGCCCTTTGAAGGAGAACCCTACCTTGTAGAATTGTTTAATGATATAAAAGAGACCGGTGAATTCTATTGGGAAAAACTCGACCAGGATAATAAGGTTTCCCTGGTTGTAAAATTTATCAACCGGAGTTCGGGAGAAGCCGCGTACCAGGTTATCAACAAGCATGTAAAATGACGATAATGTTCTCTCAAGCTGCTTTATTTTTTTTCGGGGGATAGTAGCACCGTAAGGGTTTGTCGTGAACGGCGATTTCAACGGTACACCTGTTGCAGTTTATGCAGTTTATGGGATCTGCGTAGGGGCTTTTTTCCATCTGCTTAACCAGGTTGGGCTGCCGGATAAATGGGCGGGACAGAGCGATCAAATCTGCCTGGCCCTGTAATAAAGCCTGTTCCATCGTTTCTCTCCGGCGCATACCGCCTACGGAAATTATGGGAATAGCAACACTTTTTTTAATTGCCCCGGCCTGGGATACAAAATATCCCTCCTTGAACTCCGCAGCTTTTCGCAGTTTTTTGTCAATGAACCTGTATAGAAAACGATTCACCCTGCTTATTTTGCTGAGAATAAGATCCTCTGGAATATCCCCTTTGGTAGTAGTAAAGCCGGTCTCTTTAATCCCGCCGCTCACTTCAATGGCATCAAATCCCAGTGCTTCCAGCTTCTTGCTCATTGCAATACTTTCTTCAAGGGTAATGCCACCCTTAATCGCATCTTCACAATTTATTTTTATAATAAGCGGATAA
>JAAENB010000122.1 GCA_024224995.1 bacterium
GCGGTGAATACGTTCCCGGGCCTTGTACACACCGCCCGTCAAGCCATGGAAGCTGGGGGTACCTGAAGTCTGTCACCTACAAGGAGCGGCCTAGGGTAAAACTAGTAACTGGGGCTAAGTCGTAACAAGGTAGCCGTACCGGAAGGTGTGGCTGGAACACCTCCTTTCTGGAGCCTATGATTTACTTAATCTGGTTATCCGGTAAATTTGTACCTTATAATATTATATTTAATTAAAGGAGAAAAAATGGAAAAAGATGATCGGTTCGACTCCGATATTCTCCACTTAACCTACAAAAAGAGAGAGATCTTTTGATGTAGGCTTATCTGTATGTATAATTTTTATAGATAAGAGGGTTCTTTGACATGTTGGGAAAATAGATTAACTTAAAAACAACAGACGATATGTTTAGACATATTGAAGAAAGTAAATAAGAGCGTATGGTGAATGCCTAGGCTCTCAGAGGCGAAGAAGGACGTGATAAGCTGCGAAAAGTCGTGGGGAGGTGCAAATAACTCTTGATCCGCGAATATCCGAATGGGGCAACCCGTTATACTGAAGGTATAACATCCGGCGTAAGTCGGAGGCAAACCCGGTGAACTGAAACATCTAAGTAACCGGAGGAGAAGAAAACAAAAGTGATTCCCTAAGTAGTGGCGAGCGAACGGGGATTAGCCCAAACCATAACTGTTTCGGCATTTATGGGGTTGTAGGACTACAATAAGTAATTATGCGTGAAGTGGAACACTTTGGAAAGAGTGGCAAAATAGGGTGACAGCCCCGTACACGAAAGCAAGTAAGAGCTAGTAGTATCCTGAGTAAGGCGGGACACGAGAAATCCTGTTTGAATCAGCCGGGACCATCCGGTAAGGCTAAATACTCCTGAGAGACCGATAGTGAACCAGTACCGTGAGGGAAAGGTGAAAAGTACCCCGAACAGGGGAGTGAAATAGTACCTGAAACCATACGCTTACAAACGGTTGGAGTCTGCCTTATGGTGGATGACAGCGTGCCTTTTGCATAATGAGCCTACGAGTTACCCTATCTAGCGAGGTTAAGCACTTCAGGTGCGAAGCCCAAGCGAAAGCGAGTCTGAACAGGGCGAACAAGTTAGGTGGGGTAGACGCGAAACCCGGTGATCTACCCATGGTCAGGATGAAGCCCCGGTAATACGGGGTGGAGGTCCGAACTGATATACGTTGAAAAGTGTTCAGATGAACTGTGGGTAGGGGTGAAAGGCCAATCAAACCGGGAAATAGCTCGTACTCCCCGAAATGCATTTAGGTGCAGCCTCGGTAACGAGTCTTATAGAGGTAGAGCTACTGATAGGGCTAGAGGGCTTCACCGCCTATGAACCCCTGATAAACGCCGAATGCTATAAGATGCTTACCGGGAGTGAGGGCATGGGTGCTAAGGTCCATGTCCGAGAGGGAAAGAACCCAGACCATCAGCTAAGGTCCCCAAATATACGCTAAGTTGACCAAACGTGGTGCGATTGCATAGACAGCTAGGATGTTGGCTTGGAAGCAGC
>JAAENB010000123.1 GCA_024224995.1 bacterium
TGTTTTGGGTTTTTCCGCTTTTTTGTTTATTTTTATATTGTCTGTTGGGCAATCATAAATACAATTTCCGCAAAGAATACATTTTTCCAAATCGCATTCCGGTATTGGTATGGTTTTATCTTTCATATAGAGCAGGATTGGTGCTATAAAATCCGGAAATTTTTTCCCCTCCTTTTCCTGATCCGCTCTAAAATGCCCTGGTAATTCCAGTCCATCTATTATATTTGCTGCTATGGCATGGCCATATTGTTCTGCCATTGCCAAATCATTTTGATTCGGCCGCCCTTCAAAATGTCCAAACAATGTTGGAAAAGTATCCATGCCTCTTAACTGTACTCCGCCAATTATTGTTGCTCCCTTTGCCATAACCGCTTCGGCCAGGCGCCATAATGTGTTCATTGGTGATCCTGAAGATGTTATAAAAACAAAGGCTTTTTTAACAGGAAATTCCTAGAAAAAACTTATTGACGTTTTGCTGTTTTTATACACATAATAGATGAGAATACAATATGGACCGGTACGATTATGGGATTCAGAAAAATCAGAACTTATGTAAATGAAGAAAAATTACAACGTTCGGCACAGGGGAATCAACGGTTTTTTAAAGAACCGGAAAAAGAACTGGATTCCATGCACCATCATGACGCTATAAACCTTATTTTTAAAAAGACAAAACAGGACAATATTATTCAGCCCAAACTTATGATGGGAGGAGCTTCCGACAGCTTTGAACGTGAGGCCGACGGCATTGCTGAGTCTGTGGTGAATATGCCTGAAGGGAATCTTCAAAATAATAAGGCTGTTTCCGTACCTGCTCCTTCTGTTTCTTCTGTGCAGACTGCTGATTCATATACCCCGGTTTCTCCCGAAACGGAATCCCGTATCTATAGCATGAAGGGGGCCGGTAATTCTCTTTCCCAACCGATTCGTGATTATTACGAACAACGATTCGGTAAAGATTTCGCTTCTGTTCGTGTTCATATCAACAGGAGAGCTGAGGAGCTTAACAGGAGTATTAATGCACGGGCTTTTACCGTTGGTAAGAATATATTTTTTGGGAAAGATGAATATAATCCGGGATCAAAAGAAGGGAAGAAGCTTATCGCTCATGAATTGAGCCATGTGCTGCAGCAACAGCGGGATCTCAGAACAAAGATGGCAGTTATACAGCGGCGACCCCGGAGAACCGTCATTAGTCGGAGTGATGAGATATCTCAAGGAATACGGGTTCTAGCTGTAAAAGGAAATTATAACAAAACAAAGGAAAAAGTAAAAAATACTTTATCCGGTTTAGGGTATAAAACAAATGCTGAAATTGCTTTGGAAACTCTTGTTTATAAAAAAGGCGGTAAATTAAAAGTTCTGGAATTTCATGATGGTACAACTATTTCTGTTTCCGGGGCGGGATTGAAGTTAAAATGTAAAAGTGAGGTTATTCAACTTAAAGGAAATACTGATTTTAAAATTCTTCTTAAAATAGCAAAGATTATAGGACGTTTTTCTTCATTTGGAAATATTGACAAATGCCCTTCTCTTGATCTATTACTAAAGAGTAATGTGAAGTATTTTTATAAAGCTGGGATTTTTACTGGTGGTAGTAAAACTGCAAAAAATATACGAGGGGGCTACTCTTTTAAATTCAAGATCACTAAGCAGGGATGGGCAGGAGATTCAGAAAGAGTAGATCCCAATGGAGTCCGTTTCACTTACTATAATTACTCAAGAATGACAAGCACAAATAATCCCGATTCGTATATTGGGAGGTATGGAAGGAGAGAGGCTAGTAGTTGGTTAAACAACCAATTGAATTGCATTTATACTTCAAAAGTTAATATGTTAAAATCAGTTGGACTCATTAGGCCTGATCTTACTGTATATGGAGCTAATAGAGAGTTGAAGGCTCTTAATCGAAATGTCGGGAGATCGGTGTTAGCTGATTATAAAATGCTTGGTCTTGCGAAAAAGACGGACTGGGCCAAGCTTACCGGTGCAGCAAAGTATAATTTTTACTGGAAAGCTTATTCTTCTTTGAATTCAAGAGCGGCAGAAACTCATTTTAATAATAATGGGATTTTTATAACGAAAGCATTTCATGGTATCTCTCATATTTTTAACATTGTAGGAAAGATTCGTTCGGGAGTTCATAAAGATTTTTATAAAAATAATGATCCTTTAAATGGAACAATTGGTGATGTGGCTCCTAACAAAAGCAAAGCTGGTACAACGTATTATTACCCAATTGGATTCGCTTACGCATTAATACGCAGGTAAAAAGAAAAGAGTGGTTTCGTAATGAATAAAAAAATTATTGTATTTCTTCTTGGAGCTGGTATGACTGCATTGTTTTGTGGAAAGGGTACAGGGACTAATAACAATAAACCGATTTTCCCAAAGGTCATTGAATTAGGAAAAGTGGCCTGCTACTCAGATCATTCTCCACAATCTGTAGAAGATCGGGGGGAGTTGATATGGGAAAATGTATATAATTGCACTATGTCAAATGGTACGTTTGGTACATTCAAAACTATTGCTGGAAAAAATAAAGGAAATCCAAAGTATCCATACTTCCCATCGGGGCTTCTTAGTTATATCAACCTTAACTCCTGTAGTGTTAACATTGTTATATTAAAAACCAGGCTTGATTTTGTTAGCAACAAACAAAACGTCAAAGATCTGAACCTCTTGCTTGAAACCTTCGCGGAACACGCGAAAGAACATGAGTTTTGCCGTTAGTTTTTCTTCCCGGTTCGCACCTTCCCGTAATAACAGTGTACCGGGATCGAAAATCGTATTCCGTGTTTTTAAGCGCGGTTAAAAAATCCTTAAATATACGCTCGATCTTATCTTTATCAACACGTTATCCGCACACAATTATTTCAACTTTTTGTGTGCGGATACACGCAGTTGCGCATTAGCAGTTTATCGCACCTTTTGCAGCAGCGTCCGAAGCGCCCGCATCTCATACCCGTAAAGATTCAACTTAAATTGCTCCCGCTCTCCCTGGATATCGGACCGGTACAGCTCTTCGTCTGATTCTTTATCCAGGGGCAGATTCAGTATTATCTCCTTGAGCAGTATCTCAAGGGTCTCCCTTTCCGCCTGGTCAAGGGTCACTGAATAGAAACGGTCGCTGAGCGGAGCCGAAGCGTCCGGTACCACCACCACCGGCAGGTTGGTTTGATCTGATTGTGACATGGGTTCCCTCCCTTTTGAATTGTTGTTTTTCCAGCAACTCAGGGTCACTGAGCGAAGCCGAAGTGTTTTTTGATTGACAATTCCTGAGGAGAGTTGTTTCTTAAGGGGTGAATTTAAGAAGGCTCTCCGTAAAGTCCCGTAACCGTTTTATTAACTTATGTAACGGGACTAGCGCTCAGAAGCGCCAGGATTGTCCGGGAAAAGCCTTTTCTCTTGCCGGAGATGAGGCTTTTTTTATTGGAACATAGACCTTAATCTATATTCAATTACCCACAAATATACAACAACATATAAATTCATGTCAACTAATTTATATCGGAAAACAAATTTTTCTTGATTTTATTTCTTTTTTACCAGAGGATATATATATGAAAACCGGACTGCCTTTACACGTAAGAATCAAAGAACTTAGAAAATCCCGGGGGTGGACCCAGGGGGAACTGGCTGATAAGATAGATATTGAGATTAAAATGATCAGTCATTATGAAACGAAAAAATCCGTTCCTTCGATTGATTCCCTGGTTAAAATGGCTGAGCTCTTTAATGTTTCTACTGATTATCTTCTAATCGAACACGCGCCGAAAAGATCTTTTCTGCGGGAAATGGATAAAGATAAGGAATTGGCCGATAAAATTTCCGAGGTTATGTCTCTTCCGGAGAAGGATAGAGAGGTTGTTGTGCGGGTGATTGACGCGCTGGTGGGGAATCAGCGGGTGAAGGAGGTGGTTGGGGGGATGGAGTGATTACTGTGATTGATGTGATTTTTTTGATTATTATGATTTATCATAGACTTATACTTTTTCCCTGTCAAACTTTATACTCACCAGCTCCAACTCAATTACAAGAGCTCTTTATCACAAAATCAGGACTATGATTGCTGTGATTTTTTTGATTATAATGATTCATCACAGGGCTTGCGTAATCCGATGAGTCTGCCCCTTAAAGTTCATTTTTTATTTACAAAAGCAAAATCATCATCACAAAATCATAACAATCATTTAATCACACAAATCACAGTTCAGACAGTTTATAGGTAAGCTCGGTATATAGTGAGCCCACCTGTTTGCCTGGTTATTACAATTATTCTACATATTCATATTCTGCTGTTGGATTTTTTCGGTTATATTTTAGCTTTATTCTTTGCGATAAAACATCTTTATACAAATCCGGTCCTTCTTCTTCTCCCGGTTTCAGGTCACTGTATTTTTTTCGCATAAAAGCTCCCGTTAAAATTTTTCGTTCTATTAAACCTTTAAAAGGAGTCATCTTCATGGAA
>JAAENB010000124.1 GCA_024224995.1 bacterium
ACGGCAGGAAACTGTCACAGATGCAGCGGGAACCAGGATTTTCTCATACAATGACAGTAAACTGATGCTCGAAACCGAGGCAATAACCGGGCTTTACAACAGGGCCATCACACGCACATATGACACTGAGGATGTCCCGGGCCGTCCGACCGGATTCAGTATCGGAGCTGATTACAGCGTAACCTACGGATATGAACCCGACACAGGCAGATTCGGCAGTGTCTCATGGAATTCGGACGCATCCGAACACACAGCAGCATACACTTATGAGCCGAACTCCGATCTTTTACATGGCATGACAGTCGGGGACAGGTTCAAAACGACTTATCAGTATGAGTCTGAACGCAATCTGCGGACACAGATTAAAAACGAGTTTGACAGTCAGACAGTTTCCGTGTATGATTATCTGTATAACGAGCAGGGTTCAAGAACCTCGCTTGAGACAGACGGCAGTGCCTTCAGCGGGGGAATAACCGCTACTGCTCAGACAGCAGCATACATGACCAACTCCCTGAATCAGTACACAGACATCACAACAGCAAAGACACCTGATCCGCAGATCACAAACGTTCCCGAATACGATGATGACGGCAATCTCACAGGGATTTCAGATGATCCGGGTACACTCAGATACAGCTACAATGGCGAAAACAGGCTTATTGCTGCAGCTCCCGAACTGCCGATGCAGGGTGACAAAAAGGTGGAATTTGTCTATGACTACATGGGCAGACGGGTGAAAAAGACTGTTTCCGTGTGGAACGGCTCATGGACACAGGAGACAGAAAAGCTTTTTGTTTATGACGGATGGAATA
>JAAENB010000125.1 GCA_024224995.1 bacterium
GGTTGATATACCTTATATAGCCCGCTCTGCGGGGTCAGCTGCTCTCAAGAAACTAAATTTTGCTTGTGCGCGGGCCTGGAAGTAGTATGGGCTCTTTGGATTGCTGCGGAACTCGCGTTGCTCAAACAGTCCTCACAACCCAAAGAGCCCATACTACTTCCAGGCCAGATGCAGCTCGCAATACTATTTAGTTTCTAACATATTTTTCCCCCGCTCAGTGGGGTCAGGTGCTCTCTCAAGAAACTGCATCAAGAATATAGCCGATAACTCTATTATATCGCAAACACCTTTATCCGGCAGCATCTTTTTTCCCCATCCCCCGGTGCATTCCTTGACAAACGACCAACAATATTATAGACTAATTTGAATTATTTTTGACTTTTCGCAGCCGATGCATGGAATGAAAATGAATCTAAACAGTCTATTATCACCCTTAACTTCTTTAACAATTCTTTTGGGAATATGTTTCTTATCCATACCGGCCCACGCCCTGGAACCGGTTTCAATAGGCGCGGATCTCACTAAAAAAAACATCAGTGCCAATACGGAATACCTGGAAGATGGGGGCAAAGAATTCACTATAGAAACCATTGCCGAACAAACGGGATGGAAAGAAGCCAAAGTAGACCCCAAAACAAAAGAAAAAAAAGAGGCATTCAGCTTTGGCTTTTCCACGTCGGCCTTCTGGTTCCGTTTTACCGTTCAAAACAATACGGAAGAACCGGTGCCCTGGTATTTTCAGATCCCCTATCCCATGCTCGATTCAATAATGCTCTATGTTCCCACTGAAGAAGGCCCGCCCCTGCTAAAAGAAAATGGTGATATGTTTCCTTTTAACAAGCGGAAAATTGAAGACAAAAGCTTTATATTCCCACTCTTAGAAAAACCCGGGCAGCGAACCTATTATATGCGGATAGAAACGACCAGTTCTGTAAATCTAACCCCGATGGTACTGGCGCCAAAAACTTATATGAAAGAACTGAACAAAAAGCTCCCCATTTTCTGGATGTATTACGGGCTCATGCTCATTATGGTTCTCTACAACTTTTTTATTTTTCTTTCAAGCAGGGATTTGAGTTACCTGTTCTATGTTCTTTTTATCGCTTTTATTGTATTTATGCAGCTCACGCTAAACGGTTTTGCCTTTCAATATCTCTGGCCCAATGAAGTCTGGTGGGCCAACAACTCTCTGCCCTTTTTTATATGCATGTCGCTTTGTATGTGCGGTCTGCTGACGCGTTTATATATTGAAACAGGAAAAAAATTCCCAATACTGGGCAAAATTATTCTTTTTGGCGTTGCTGCTCCTACAGGGGTCTGGTCAATCGTCTCCCTCACGGTAGATTACGCCCTGGCCATTAAGGTGAGCACCGGCCTGGCATTGGTTACGGCTTTAACCCTGTATGGTTCTGCCATTGTAGCCCTGATTAAAAAATCCCGGCCTGCCATCTTCTTTGTAAGCAGTTTTACGGGCCTGTTTATTGGGGTTCTGCTCTTTACCCTGAAAACCTTTGGAGTCCTGGGGCAAAACTTTTTTACCCAGTGGAGTATTCAAATAGGTTCTTCCCTGGTAGTGGTCCTTCTCTCTTTCGGCCTTGCCGATAAGATTAATACCATGCGGAAAGACCTGAAAGAGCTGCTTGGTGAACAGGAAAAAAGTGAGAAAAAAGCCCGGGAACGGGCCACCTATCTCGAAGGGATCGTTAATACCGTCAATACCATTACTGATGAGTTTATTACACTCAGCCAGGAGCAGGATAAAATCAGCAGCCACTTTTCAAAACTTGCCATGGAACAGGCCTCGTCCAGTGAAGAGATGTCTGCCACCTTTGAAGAGCTGTCTCAAACTACTGAGGTCATTCATCAATCCATGATGGATCAAAAGGCGGAAGGTGAGAAAACAAAATCCCTGGTAACCGATTTGAACAAATCCCAGGAAAAACTGGTTCAGGAAAGCATGACCGTTGTAAAAAGTATATCGGAAATTGCCAATTCCGCTCATGTTACCGAAGAAAGCCTTTCCCGGATGACCGATAAAATGAATGTGATCAATGAAGGGGGGAACGCAATTAGCCAGTTCATTGCCATGATCAATGATATATCCGACCGCATTAACCTGCTGTCATTAAACGCCGCCATTGAAGCGGCCAGGGCCGGAGAATCCGGAAGGGGCTTTGCCGTGGTTGCCGATGAGATTGGGAAATTAGCCCTGGCAACATCGGAAAATTCAATGGAGATAGCAAACCAGGTATCACAGATCATTGCGGACATTGAAGAAGGCTCCGGCATTGTGAACACTACCCGGGAAACAACCAATATTATATTCGATATGGTTAAAGATATTGAAACAGGAATTTCTTCCGTACGGGAATTGATGCAGTCACAGGACCAGGCGGTAAAAGTGGTGGTAAATCAAACCGATATTATTGATACCCTTTCAAAAGAGATCGTCCATGCCACGGATGAACAAAAGAGCTCCATGAATCAAACTCTTGACTCCATCATGCGGCTCGCTGAAATGGCCGAAGATATTGCCAACTCCAATGAACGGATCATGACCTTTGCCGAACTTATATCGCGCAAAACAATTCAACTGAGCCGTGTGGTAAATGTCAAGGGGGAAGAAAGTTAGTTATCATAACTAAAAACTATTTTCTTGAGAGCAGCGGCCACTGTGGTCGCGTCTTAATATAAGGTATATCGACCCGGAATGTAACCTATGGCCGGAGCAATACCTCCGCAGATGTTCGGAACTCGCTCCGCTCAAACAGCCTCACAACCCGCAGAGGCATCGCTCCGGCCATAGGTTACATTCCGAATGA
>JAAENB010000126.1 GCA_024224995.1 bacterium
AAAAACGGAGGTAAACATACTCCTTTTCCACAGATGGTTCTTGACAGCGTCCCCTGAATATACTATATTTTTCGAAAGCGGCAGAGTAGGCCACTTACTTGGTATAAATCTTGGCGTACGGGGGTTGTTGTAGCCTGCCCCCCAACCCCCAAAGGGGGCGCAAGATCTTAGCCTGAACGTTGTTCTTGCGCCCCCTTTGGGGTTGGGGGGCTCGTAGATTTAGTTTTAAAAGAGGTACTCAATGAAAAAAATAATCAAAACATTCTCTATCCTGCTTTTGCTATCATCCTTCATCTTCCTTTCTTTTTCCTGTAAAGACCTTATGGAAGACACCATGTACGATAAGCAAAAAGAAGAGGGGAAATGGGATTCATCGGAATGGGAAAAATCTAAGTGGGATGAATAATTTTTTTTGTCAGGTTGGGCTCATAAATACCACTAATATATATAGAGATAAAAAACATACATGAAAAAACTTGATACAAGGTCAAAGGATTTTACCGAAGCGTACAGCAATTATTATCCATTGGTCTTTAGTACGATAAATACCAAAATCAATGATATCGATACGGTTAAAGACCTCTCACAAGAAGTTTTTATCCGGTTTTACGAAAAATACGATGAGGTAGAGAACCACCGGAAATGGCTCCTGGGCACCTTGCGCTACGTGGTGCTTGAACACTACAAAAGAAAGGGAAGCCGGGATCTGGATATAGAAGACGTTTTTGAAGACCTGAGTTTAACTTTCGTAAACGGGTTCAAAGACACGCGCGTGATAATTGAAGAGGCCCTGGAAGATACAAATAATTTTGAAGATGAAAAGGAAAAGATACTCTTTGATCTCATTGCCGTACATAATTATACCTATAAAGAAACCGGGGAAAACCTGGGACTGCCGGAGCGGCATGTGCGTTACAAATACGGATTAATCGTAAAGAGACTGGTTGCCTATTTCAATAAGAGGGGAATCAAGAGTCTGGAGGATATTCTATGAGCCAGGTGGATCAATTTAAAAAGGTGTTAGTGAAATATAAATTTCACAATCCAACTCCTCCTGAGAATAAAAAGGCAGTTGGAAAATTTAAAAAAGACACCCTGGTTACGATTCTTAAAAAGAAAGGAAAATACGGCCTCTTTGTTTCCCTGGTAATATCGCTTTTCTTATGGACAAAAAAAGCCGGATTTTCAATATCTATCGGAAAAATTATGCTGATAGTTGCCGCCGTAGGAACCGTTACTGCCGCGACAATCAGCGCCGGGGCATACTTCACGGTAAAATATATTGCAGAAACACGGTCTCTTGAAAAAACAGAGCCCATTGAGAAGAATGAACTTGATATAATGGAACCAACCAAAGACACGATCAAAGACAGCGAAAAGAAAACCGCTTTTGCTCCCCCGGTTACGCCGGATAAAAAACCGGAAGCGGAAAAGATCCGGTACAAGCTTGCAGTTACGGGGCTTCAATACGACAGCAGCATTAAAGACATTGGCAGAAAAATCAATAATTCGATACTGGCCGGAGTAGTCTCCATAGGGGGAAAAGACGCGGCAGCACGTATCAGCACAATTCCCAAAAAAGAGAGACCAAAAAAGATCCTTTCGGGAACAATTGTCAAACTTGATGAAACCTACCGCATTAGCGCCAAAATAGTAGAGAAGGGCAGGGTTATCCTCTATGAAACGGAAACCGCTAAATCTAAAGATGATATTGACAGGGCCTGTAAAGCCCTTTCAAAAAAGATCGCGGGAAAATTATAAGTTTTTGCCCTGCCGGAAAAAATTTCCGGCAGAGCACCCCCCAGCGAATATTAATTAGGATCATCCCAGAAAAAATCCCCTGCTCTCCAGTCGTAAGCTCCGGACACGGAAAAACCATTCCCGCCGCCGATTGTTCCACCCAGGCCCGCAACCGTATTATTATAACCTCCAGTGACACTGGAATAATTCCCACTGACAGTATTAGTGGACCCGGCACTAATATGGGCACCCCACCCGCTAGCGGAAGAATAAGTCGCGGAAGTAATACTTGCCCAGGGTCCGGAAATATCATTAGCGTAGCCCGTTACCAGCCCGGCATGAGAGCTAAAATTATGATAAACTCCTATTACCAGGTTATGAGACCCGGTCCGGTCATCGGATTCCCAGGTTCTGGTTTCATTGTACCCGATAATCAAATTACCGGTCCCGTTGTTGTTCCGGGTGGAGCCGGAGCCATTCACAATCTGAACATTGACCCCGCTAAACTGTATTGTGCTGCCGGTCCGAGACACCCCGGAAAAAAGGGAATTCAGGCTTCCGGTACTGCTCTGAAGAGCGCTAATTGCCGATGAATTACTGCCCACAGTCCCTTCCAGGGTAAGAAAATCCCTTACCAGGCCGGTGCTGGAATTTCCAACAGTGCTCTGCAATCCTGTTACGGAACCGGAGAGAGATGAGACAGTGGTTTCAAGGGTCTCTATTCTTGTAGTTAAACTACCGGCAGTACTTGACTGTTCTCCTCCCAATGCCTCAATTATTGCAGCCTGTTCTTCATTGACGATTTTTAACTGTTCAATCTCCTCTGCCATAGTATTGAGTCTTGAGTAAATCTGTGAAAAACTAAAATCCCCGCCAGAAGAGTCCTCAGAACTGTCCTCCTGGGTAAGGCCCTGTTCACACCCGGAAAAAGCAAAAACCAAAACTGTTAAACAAAAGACAAAATACGATCGAACGATATTCATAGCATACCTCTCCAGTTAAATATTTTTATTCAAGTTTTTATATTTATAAATATACAGTAGTATTTTGAGCCAAAATTAGCCAAAATTTTTTAAAAAAGTCAAAAAAAGTCAAATATGCCGATAAAATCATTGCTGAACACCCACACCTGTTTAGTTTACACACTTCATCGGGACTTCATAAAAAATTCACAATCATTTTGTAGATTATACTCATGCTAAAACGATTATCGAAATATATTAAATACCTGTATTGTATCGGCTCATGCGCGCTGCTCCTGATCATCCTTACGCACCATTCTGTTCTGATACTGGAGCTCATATCATCGATGTCTCTGTATATTATATGTGCCGGGATTATTAGCGGGATTATTTTATTTATTATTACGCGCAGCAAAATTATCGCGGCAGGGATGATGCTGCTGTTTATATCATTTTTGCTTACGTTTTTTAATACGATTGAACCGGCAAATTTCTTTGCTGAAGAGCCGGGTTCCTCCAAACAATTTTCTGTTTTACAGCTCAATGTTTTTTTATATAATTACAAAAAAGACCGTGCCATAAACTGCATCGTAAAAAACAATCCCCATATAATAACGCTTCATGAAATTAACCAAAAATGGAAAAAAAAGCTCAAGAAAAAGCTGGGGCGAAAATATCCCTATTCAGTGACAGTTCCGGCACGGTTTAGCGGGGTTTCCCTGTATTCCAGGTTTCCAATTAAAGAATATAAAACTGTATTTATAGGCAGGTCAATAGTTCTCATAACAAAAATATTAATAGAAAAAATTCCTGTTACGGTCATTACTTATCATTCCTGCGCGCCTCTAAGCCAGGATCACCTTGTATATAGAAATAAACAGATCAAAAAATTCATTTCGATAATAAAAACCTTTGAGGAGCCCAAAATTGTTACGGGAGACTTTAACACGGTTCCCTGGTCATGGACCATGCGGAAATTAAAAAGCGAAACAGCTCTTACTGATTCAAGAAAATCAATCCACAACACCTATCCCGCCGGAAAATTCTTCAAAGTACCGATAGACTATATTCTGCATTCAAAGGATTTTACCCTGGTAAAAAGTTTAACCTTTTCCAGCAGGTCTTCGGACCATCTTGGGATTATATCAACATATTATCTAAATTAAACATAATCATAAAAAAAAGGCATATCAACCCCAAAAATTTTACCCTTTTGGACGGAAATATCATACTTATATTAGATTAACTTAACCTAAGAGAGGGGTAATTATGAATAAATTCAATAAATCAATACTGTTTTATCTATTATTAGTACTTCCGGCTTTTTACGGGTGCGAAAGAGGACTTGACGACAGCAGTGATACCGGAGATTTCAGTTTTTCAGCGATTTATACGGATATGAAAACCATGAGACAAGAAATCAATGAACTCAGAAGAATAAATGATGAACAGACGGCAATAATAAACAGTTTAAACAGCAGCCAGGCTGCTTCCGCCGGCAATCTTCAAACAACACTAGCAACCATGCAAGATACTATTGATAACCACACGACTTCAATCAATGGTTTGCAAAATGACGTTTCCGGGAATATTACCGCAATTGGCGATCTTCAAAGTGACGTAAATAGTAATGGGACTTCAATTACGAGCCTTCAAGGTAGTGTCAACGGCCATTCCACTTCGATTACGAATCTTCAAGGCAATGTAAACGGACATACCAGTGCGATATCAAGCCTTCAAAGCAGCGTAAGCACTAACACCAGCGCCATAAGCGACCTGGATACGGAAGTTTCCGGAGTATCGGGCCTTGACAATATATTCGCGGGAGTAACCAGGAGCGGAAGTACCATACGGTTTAGCGGGGTCAATATTCAAATCGTAAGCGGTTCGGGCTCAACCAATGGAACAATTAATGGCCGAGGTAACCTGGTAGTGGGTTATAATGAAAATCGAGTCGGTGGCTCCTCAGAGAACATACGTACCGGATCACATAATATCATTGTTGGTAGACAACACAACTTTTCCTCATATGGCGGACTTGTTGTTGGTGAATGGAATGAAATTAACGGAGTATACTCCAGCATTACCGGTGGAACTATAGGCGAAGCGAATGGTGATTATTCCAGTATAAGCGGCGGCTACGCCAATCATGCAAATGGCGACCGGTCCAGCGTAAGCGGAGGCAGTGGCAACTGGACTAGCGGACTTTCCTCAAGTATAAGCGGAGGAATCAGCAACGAAGCCTTGCATTATTTTTCCAGTGTCAGCGGCGGCTGGAATAATACGGCAAACGGGCATTCTGCCAGTATAATCGGCGGAGAATCCAGAACATTTACCGGGCAGTATCAATATTGATCCGGTGAAGCTCCTGAGATTTAAGAATATTGCTGCATCAGCATTGGCCGAAGCGGGTTAGTACTTGCTTCGGCAGCTTTATACAGCTCATTTTTATCAAGCGGAATCCGTCGCAGATTAATATCAACAACTCCGTTTTTAAATTCAATAAACGCGTACTCAGCCCAGTTCATTATCACCGGCGGCAAACCGCCGGTATATTCTTTAAAGGGAAACCCCACACTGCCGGGATTAACAATAAGCAGTTCCCGGTGCCTGCGAAGCATCCGGATGTGGGTATGCCCACCGGCCATAACCGCAGCACTCTTCCCATCCAGCATCTCGTCCAGGGTTTCAGTATCTGTAGTAGCAAGGATATCCTCCATGTGGGACCGGGGAGACCCGTGAAAAAACAGGATTGATGATTGGATTGAGGATAGTTCGTCAGGTGATATCATCATACTTTCTTTAAAGGTTCCAAGAAAATCAAGGTCTTCCGTGGAGAGTTTGCTCCGGCACCAGTTTATCTGTTCAAGAATAAACGGACTTTTAACATATTCTTCAACCAGTCCCGAATCGGGATTTGCCAGGAAATCATCATGGTTGCCCATAATACAGGCGCAGCCCAGGTCACGGATCACTTCAAGGACAGAGGCAGGATTTGGTCCCAGGGTAGCGATATCTCCCAGGCATACAATGCTGTCTGCCCCGGCAAGTTTTATATCGCCCAAAACTTTTTTCAGGGCTATTTCATTGCCGTGAATATCGGAAATTAAAGCGATCCGCATTTATCTTACCTCCAACAAAGAATATTGTCCACCAGGATACTGTACGAATCAATTATGGGAATGTCAACTTATATGACAAATTTTATTATGTAGATATCGATGCATTATGATATACCCGCCCGTGACGGCGCAGCCGGATGACGTGGAGAAAAACCTGTTGACAAAAAAATAAAAACTCTTATTATAAAAATAATTATTCACTGTATTTATAAAGGTATATCTATGGAGAAGTAGAATCCGGAGAGGAAAGTGAAATTTAAAAAGTCATATCTATTAAGTGTTATTTCTGTAATTATCATTTCAAATCTTGCGGCAGTTCTTATTTTTCCAACTTTAAGCTTTTTTAGCATGCGGCCAGAATTCCAGGAGCAATTTTTGGAAATAAATTCCACCTTTATTTTTACTTTTATTGTTAATGTATTCCCATTTATTTATGTAATTCCAGCTGTAGTTATATATATATGGCCGATTATAATATTTCCGTCTGAAAAAAAGAATTTATCCGGAATATCAAAAAAAGGTAAAACGAGATTATTAAATGCACCGATTATTATTAGTATTATA
>JAAENB010000127.1 GCA_024224995.1 bacterium
AGCGGAGCGAGTTCCGAACATCTGCGGAGGTATTGCTCCGGCCATAGGTTACATTCCGGGTTCATATACCTTATATATGACGTACTATTTAGTTTCTAATCTATTTTTTCCCTGCTTCGCAGGGTCCGCACTCTCAAGAAATTGCTCTCAGCCCTACAAATTTGAAGCCAATAAAACATCTCCCAAAGAATTTTTTGCATTTATTGACACCAAAATTGGATGAGCTCTACACCGAAACAAAATTCATATTAGATTTAGAGAAATTACTTCTTAACTAAAATTTTAGAGATAAACCGGAACTGGTGGGCATATGAAGCCCGGGTACCGGTTACGATCAGAATACTAACAAAAATCATCCATATTGATATCCGCATAAACCATACTCTCCTTTTTTCAAGTAAGGTGCTTAAAATAATAAAATTTATAAGCTCAATAGCAAGTACTTTTTAAAAGAAAATATCAATCCGGGGCAATAATCCATAATAATGACATGGAAACCGCGAAGTTTATTGCCCGGGGTAACGCTGCCCCGAAAAAAACTAAACAAAGTCTTCCATGAATACTTAAAAAAGCGGCCATGCCTCAATTGAAGACAAGCACGCGGCAAGCGAGGCAATAAAGAGTTCCGTAAACAAAATGCTCCTGAGAATAAAGGGGTACTCCCCTCGACCCCATGAACCGGGAAAATTTCTCAAACAGCTTCGGAGAAATTATCTCCGGGTTGCTCATCTTTCCTGCGGGTCCTAAAATTCTTGACAAAATGACTCTCTCTCGAACTATGACATATATTAATTCAAACCGCCCCCTTCTTTTTGAATAATCTAAATAATGCAGGTAAAATTATGACTGTACTTTCAACAGAAGAAACCGGTGATCTCATTGACCGGATACATAGTTTTCTTCCCAATAACACAGGAGGAGAAGAAGACCACAAGGAAAAACTGCAGCAATACCTTGAAACTGTTACGGAACCGGCTATTCTACTTTTATTTAAAGAGATTATGAAATCCGATTCACTCTCAACAGAGAAGATGTATAACACCATGGCCGCTTTCTACGACCAGGCATTTCCGGACAGAAGTCACGCAGTAAAAATACTGGATCTTTTAGACGAATCTTATTCCGCTGCAAAGGCTGTAGACCTGGGATGCGGGACCGGTGAATCTGCAATTCCGCTTTTGGAAAAAGCGGAACAGGTTATTGGGCTCGACATTAGCGAAAAAATGATCGACAAAGCAAAGGATAAAATATCGAACCCGGCTCTCAGCTTTTACCGGGCTGACTTTTTAGAGCAGCCTCTTGAAGAGTCACTGGAAAGTGACCTGGTGGTGAGTGTGGGAGTTTCGCGCCATATTCCACTTGGAAAAGAAAAAGAGTATTTCAACTATGTTCGAGCCATGCTCAAACAGGGAGGCACTGCTCTTATTGCCTTTGTTATTCGCGCGGGCGATAACGATATATCACAAATTGATATTGCAGTAGAACGCTGGATGCAGTCAAAAGGAATTTCCGACAGGCGCTTTGATGAAGACGAGATCTTTCGCCTTTTTAAAGAAACAAATTTTTCTATTGAAGGCGAAAGGCGAGAGCCTTCAAAATATCTTTATGAAAAACTCTTAATAAAAGCCCGAAAAAAATAATCCGTTGTACGGGCACGGCGCGCCGTGCCCGTACAACAGGCCCGGATCTATCCATAAAAATCAGAAATTATTTCAAGGACAGACTTTATATAATCCATGGTCGATACCGATCCGGACCAGAGATTTCTTATTTTCCCGGTAGGGAGTTCTTTCCCGTCAATATAGACTCCGGGCTCCGGAACAGTCTCTTCGAAACCATCCAGTAAAACGCTGCCGGCACGTAACGGCGCAAAACCGTTTTCGTCCATTTCTTTAATAAACGCGGACTCCTGCTCCTGCGGAATCGTAAAACAGAGTTCAAATTCACCGTGAATTGCCGCAAGTACCGTAAGCGGAGGCTGTTGTATCATCTCTGTTAGTTCCCGCGCACCGGGATGAAGAATCTTTTCCAGGGAGTCAATACACAAAGACGCTGAGTTCAAACGAAAAAGCTGGTCCAGTGTAAAGAGCAGCCCGTCACTGGTGTCCATACACGAAGAAGCGTATTTCGATATGACCCGTGCTTCTTTTAAGCGGGCAACCGGTTGATAGGGAAACCGGTCTACCTCGTGAGGCATGGCCAGTTTTGCAAAAGCATATGCCCCGCCCATACCTACGGGTCCGGAGACATAGAGCACATCATTATGCCCCATACCGGTCCGTTTCATCACCCGGTCCTTTTCAACAAGCCCAAGAGCGGTAGCCCCCAGAGCCGGTTCCCCGGTATTCAGGTCACCTCCCAGGGAACCACAGCCATGAACAGTACAGGCTTCGGCAATGCCCTGAACTACGGCTTCAAATGTATCATTGTCCCACTCTTCGGAAACAGTTGTGTTTAAGAGCAGACCCAGCGGCTGCGCTCCAACAGCGGCAAGATCACTTAGATTCACCACAACAGCCATCCATCCCATAAGAAAGGGGTCGGTATATAAACCGGCAGAGATCTCTTCGGAAACAAGATCCGTCGTTGCGGCAAGATAGTGGGAGTCCAGCCCAACATCAACAATTTCGGAATCACTTTCATGAGTATTGTTGACCGAAGCAGTAGACCGTGGAACCAGGTTTGCCACCAGGTTGATCACGGCATTCTCATCAATTGTATCAAGTCTGGAGTATACGGATTCTTTTATTGACATGCCATTAGTCCTCCTTTAACTAATTGAATTGTTACATTGGAAACCATGCTAATTTCCCCATCCATTTCAAACGGAACAAGCCGTCCCGGAGTGATGGTAACGGCGTCACTTTTCCAGGACCGGGTTTTCGGAAGCCCGGTAAACTTTCCCTTGCCGAGATTATAAAAAGTATATAACTGGCGCAGCAATTTCATCTCTTCACAAAGATTGACGCACAGGTAATCGGACTGGGGAGAAACCGGGGTATCATACTTTAAACTTCCCGTGAAATGAGGATTAATGACGATACTCATATTTGAGATCCTGGTATGATAATTCTCGTCCTTGATTGAAATAAGAGAATTAAAATTTTTATAGGTGGCAATACTTTTTAAGGCGGCATAACTGATAGTACCCGAAACCCATTTGTCTTTTAACCGGTTAATAACCCGGTCTCCCGTATTAAACAGGTGATTCCCTTCCGCCAGGATGCCGAAACTGGAGTTTACGGCGAAATAATTTTCCTGTACTTCCCCGGTATCGGTAATGACTTCGGCTTTCCCGAGATTATACGGAACCGGGGCAGTGAAATCTATTTTTACCGGGATAGTATTAATGCTATTTTTTTTGTTCTTTTTATCTATTGGTTTATGAAAGTCATTACTTGAACCAAGGCCAATAGCCCCGAAGATAATTTCGCTTCGCTTCTTTGCCGGTAATTTCATAAGGGCATTAACAACCATATTCACGGAACCGTCACCACCGGCAGCAATGAAGACCCGTTTTCCGTTGTTGAACTGATTTTTGATAAGAGATACGGGATCCTGGGGCAGCACCTCAACATGGACCTTTTTTCCGTACTGCTTTGCAAGGGAAAGAACGTCCTCCCGGATCTTGTTCCATTTTTTTATCCCCTTCCCGTTGTTTGCCATGGGATTTAACAATATAAGCATTGTTTACTCCTTTAAAAAAAATTTTTACCGGGAATGAACCGGCATCTCAGAAGAGATACCGGTTCATTCTCAACAGTATGGGCTCCTGCTTAGAGCTGGCTCTTTTCGGGACGCAGCAGCAGGTTAACCTCAAACACCGCGTAATAAATCGCAATGGCAATTAACCACTCAGGTTTATAGGCAATAATAATCACCAGGCAATAGAGTAAAAATGACCGCAAAATCATGGTAATGGGGCCATGTGTTTTCGACTCATCCCTGGTTTTATGCAGTTTAACCTGGGCAATAAAATTGGCAGCAGCCGTAAGCACAAGAATTGAAATACTCACAATACCGGCTACGCCTCCCTGCATAACAACCGGATAAATAGTAAGAAAGGTAAAGGTTATTGCGAGGATCGCGAGAATAGTGCTATAGGTCGCTCCCGCAGTCCAGCCAAACCGGACCTGGAATGTCTGGTAATTGGTTTCACGGTCGGCAGTAAGATCTTTAAAGTAACCGCCAACGACAAAATTGGCGTAGGCGAAAAAGACCACCGCCATGGCGAGAAGCAGGCGTACTGCCTCACCATCAAACTGCCCAAACGAAGCAGCAGGGCTAAAGCCGGGATCGACCATTCTGCCCATAAGCGGAAGAAGCGCCACGATCCAGGAATTCCAGGGAGGTCCGCCCCACCAGGTCCGCTTGAACGGTGTATAGCTAGCGAGACCAACAATAGCAAGAGCTCCGGGGATCATGAGCCAGGGATTGATAAAGGCCAAAACCCCTACCCCGGCACTGAGACCCAGGACACTAACGGAAGCCACTGCTTTTGGAGTAACTTCCCCTTTAACCAGTGGCCGGTATGGGGAAGAGATAGTATCCGTGTCGATCTGGAAGGTATCGGTAAGGGCCTGGCCCATGCCATAGGCAAAAAACAGGGGAAAAAACCCGCACAGAATAGCGACAAGGTCGAGCGTGGGAGCAAGGGCCATACCAACGAGGCCGGCGATCCCCGAAAGAAAAAGGAGATAGGGCCGCATATGGACCCAGTATTTTTTCCAGAAGCCGAATGTATATACGGCGTATGGTAATTGTTCATCCCGGTTAATATTTCTAGTATTCATTTTAATTCTCCATACATTTTATTAAATATTATTAAATCTTATCTTTTATGCTTTTAAATGTAGATATTAATATATCCATATCCTCTTGTGTATGACTGGCCATTGCACTGATCCTGAATCGCTGTTTATCTACCGGTACAGCAGGATATTCGATGTGATTAACGAATACTCCTTTCAGGTCGACTTCCCGGGCCAGTTCTCTCATCTTTGTATCTTTTGAAACATACAGGGGGATAATGGCCGATTGGGTACTCACGTCGAATCCAATTCTCCGTAAGCCCGTAAGAATATAGACAACATTCGCGTACAGTTTCGTTTTTAACTGCGGTTCTTCTTCCATAACATCAAGAGATGCCATGACCTGGGCAATAAGCATGGGGGGCATAGCAGCTGAAAAGAAATATGTTTTTGAAAAAAAACGGAGATAGTCAATAATGGATCTATTGCCTGCGATATATCCTCCGGATGAAGCAAGGGCTTTGCTAAATGTCCCCATAGAAAGATCTATTTTTCCCTCAAGGCCGAAGTGTTCGGCAGTACCTCTTCCGTTCTTTCCCATAATACCGGTGCCATGAGCATCATCAACAATAAGAAAGCCGTTATACTTTTTTGTTATTTCGTAGACCTCATTCAGCGGGGCAATATCGCCATTCATAGAGTAGACCCCTTCAACCACAACAAACTTGTTGCTCACCTGTGCCTTTTCAGCCGTCCGGAGCGCTTCTTCAAGTTCCTTCATGTTATTATGAGAAAATTTTAATTTTGTGCCTCTGCACAAACGGGCTCCTTCAACGAGTGAAGCGTGAGACAGCTCATCCATAATGAGGGCGTCATTTTTCCCAACCAGGGACGTAATGAGTCCGTAGTTGGCGCTAAATCCAGAACTGTAGAGCAAGGCTTCATCGGCATCCTTCATTTGAGCAAGACGTCTTTCAAGCCGTTTATGCAGCGAGGTGGTACCGTTTAACAGGGGCGGACCGCCAAGACCAATTCCGCATTCTTCTATATATGCGCTAATTTTTGAACTGATCCCGGGGTGATTAGCCAGGCCAAGATAATTATTCGACCCAAACATTACCACTTCACGGGTTTCGCCGGTAACAGTATCTTTGATTTGAACCCGGTTGTCGGCAGGCGACTGTATTTCTCTATGCACCGGGAGACCTTTGGCAACCTCATCCCTGAAAAAGTTTGAGAAAATACCGGTCCTTTCCTGAATAGGAAGATCGTACAGTTTATAAAAATCATTAATAAAATGCAGATCTCCTGCTTTAGATTTGTTTGTTTTTTGATCTAAAATCATTTTAATTCCTCCCTTATAAGATAACATCGTTATGCGATGAGTACAGACTCAATCCAGGTTCAAATTTGTCAATAAAAAATTAACTAATTAAAAGCATTTAAAATGACGGTTTTTAAGACCGGCTGGCCGGAATACGGATAATATATCCATTTTATTTATAAAATTTTGTAGATTATTCAGCAGCGTTTGTTACACTATAATCTATTTTTAGAAAACAATAGCAGAAGGGCATGTGTATATATAATTTTCTTTGAGAAAGAATTTTACTTGCCATTTACAGTGATTCAAAAAATTATTGGTATGTCATGAAATTAAGAATAAAATCAATCTCAACAAAAATCATTTTTCTCTATATATTTTTAGCGATAATCAATATGTCAATCTTTTCAATCCTTATATACGCAAACCAGGTTGATATCATCGCGGAAAACAATAAATTCCACGCCAAAGAACTTGTTTTCAACATACAAACGGCTCTCAAAAAAATGTCAAAGGAGACCCCTCCCAAAAACAGGAAAGAGGCTATTGAAACAACTACCACAATTTTAGGAGAGACCGGGAAGCTTTTTGTGCTCTTTACTGAATCGGGAACAATACTCCATTCGTCACAGGCGAACTATAAAATCTCAGACGCCGATATTGAGAATGGGAACACTGCCGTAACCAATAAAGATTTTCATGGGAAACAGTTTTACGCGATTATAGAGGAAGAAACCTCGGATATCTTTTTTTACCTGCCCATGGATTTACTCGAACTGGAAGACGCGATCCTGCTGCTCCATTTTAAAATAAATAACATGAGCAAACGATTACATGATTTATACCGCCTCATAATATATATTATTATTTTTATTGGAATATTTCATGTTGTATTCGGGATGCTCCTGGTTCGGCTTTTCGTGAATCCAATCCAGTCGCTTCACCGGACAAGCCGGAAAATACAGGATGGGGAACTGACCGAACGGGCTCACATAAAAAATGAAGATGAGATTGGTGAGCTGGGTATGGCCTTCAACAGCATGGCTGATTCAATACAGGAACAAATAACCAGTCTGCAGCAGTATTACGATAGAACAGATTATGAGCTCGAAGTTGCCGCCAGAGTCCAGGAAGCAATCCTTCCGGAGATTGAAAGTGATGACCGCTTTAATTGTTCCATTTTTTACAAAGCATTCGGCAAAGTCAGCGGAGATTATTATGATATATTTAAACTGGATGATTCACGATACGGCTTTCTTATTGCTGATGTAGTCGGTCATGGGGTTCCGGCAGCACTTATTACGATGCTGGCAAAAGAAAAATTCAAGCTTCTGGCTCAACGCCACAATGATCCTGCTGAACTTTTCCAACAGGTTAATATCGAAATTGCCGAAATGCTCCCGCAACATGAAATTTTTACTTTTTATTTTACCGCCTTCTATATGATTTTAAATGCCGACAACACGATTACCTTCAGCAATGGGGGCCATGTCTCCCCAATTATCGCACGGGTGTCGGAAAAAAAGATTGAGGTTCTCGAGATTCCGGGTTTTGTTATTGGAGCGGGATTGAGTAATGATAGTCTATACGAAACGAAGCAGGCATCACTCCGGCAAGGAGATAAAATCATTTTCTATACTGACGGGATCTCAGAGGCGTTTAATGACCAGGATGATCAATTCGAAGAAGAAAGACTAATCGAGTCTATTACCAGGTCATATACCATGCCCGGAGAAAAAATTATCGACGCCATTGTCACGGACCTGGCGGAATTTACCGACATTGAAAATCTCCATGATGATGCCACAATATTTATTATCGAAATAAAATAGGGATTCAACAAACAGGCTATTCATGAAAAAACGATCATACCGGGTTGAAATAGTTTTAATGGGAGCAATGGTCCTGGCGATTGGCCTGACGCTCCTGGTTAATGATATCAACATTAATATTAGAAATCGTGAGCTCAAGCAATACCTTGCTGCCAGTGAACGCTCCGACAATGGTCTTGATCACATGATTCTTGTTATGACCTATGATACCCATAAAAAAATGTATGAAAAAAGAATAACCCGGGAGAAGGCCGACACCATTGAAATGCGGGTAAAGTCAATTCTTGCCCGGAATAAGCCGGATAAAACCATGCCTGTTCCCGTGTACGGAAAAATTGCCACCCCCCTTATTTACCTCTTAAATTTTTTCCGTTTTATGACCGACAAGCCCAAAATTCAGGACAGTACCATGCACATGGGTAATATATACCTGGAAATTTCTTATTATTACGAACGAAACAGCTTTTACAACAAAGCCCTGAAAGTATATCACCAGGCCCAGGACGCGGAACGATATTCCGGTGAAACAAAAGCGGGAATTCTTCTCCACCAGGGATTTTGCCATTCAATTGTTGGAAATAACGAAAAAGCCCGGAAAAAATATCTATCGGTCATTAAAGATCACGCGAATGAGAATATCGCGATTACCGCGTCAATACTCTTACACTATCTTAAGGGATTCCAGGCCGAGATCAAAACTGTTTTACCGGAAAAAGACTCCATAGAAAAAGGGGAAAAGCTGTGTAACCTGCTGGCATATAATAAAGCTCTAACCGTTCTGAAAAAGATACATCCCCGCGCCGGAACCAGGGAACTGGCCAGGATACAATATATACAGGCACGATGCCTTGAAGAGCTTTCCCAAAATAAAAAGGCCCTGATCTACTACGAGGAAATAATACTGAATTCCCCCCACTCACCCTACGCGGGTCCGGCCAATCGACGGATTTATATAATGGGCAGCTTTGCCGAAAATGGTGCCTGGATTAAAAACCTGGCAATAAAAAACAACCTGCTTTTAAAGGACAGATCCTTTTCCCGGTTGATTAGCGAATTTGATCCTGTCTTAGCAAAAAATATCATGTCAAACAAAATGAAGAGAATTCTTAAGAAATTTGAGGAAAAAGATCCCGTTTTCGACCGGACAGCAATAGAGCAGCTCAGCAACCTGAACAAAAAAATTGACGCGAAAATAAATGAAAAAAATAAGACCGGACAAAAAAAAGGCAGCTATAAATCACGATTTTCAGGAACAATTCAAATTACAACCCGAAAGGGTAATATCTTTGTTGGCAGCATAGAGAAGGAAACAGCAAAGGATCTCTTCCTTAAAACAACGGCAATCGGCATAGTGAAAATAGAAAAGAAAAACATCCTTTCAATTAAAAAAAAGTGAACATTATTCAAATTAGTGTTTAAGACATTTTTGTCAGGATATTTTTATTCCCCCCTATTGACTCATCAACTATCTTTTAATATCTTAAATATAGATATATAAAAAAACCCGGACAGACGGTTTGTGTTCTGTCTCTACTACATGGATTAAAATGTTATTTGAAAGCCTGAAGAAAACCTATATATGCACAGGGATTATTTATCTCTTCCTTATAATCCTTTTAATAACAGTTTCCCCCGGGCATATCTTTGCCGATACAGTATCTCTGAAAAACGGAACGCTCCTGGTAGGTAAGGTTACCAACCTTAATGAACAGGAGTTTATTTTTAGAAATTATTTTGGTGTTTTCAAGGTACAACGGGGTGAAATCAAGGATATGTATATTACCAACGATTATAAAGAAGACATTGCAATCTTTAAAAAGCTGGGAATAGAATATAATGAAGAGGATATCAAAAAGAATTACCAGGCCGGTCTGGAAACAAGCGAAGATCCCTATTTGGAAACACTGGACGTTCTCCGTTCCTGGAAAGAAGCACAGAAAAAAGACCTGAATAGATTTTATTATTATGCAGGCTGGAACAGCTTTCGTTTTTCTCTTTCCGGTACCTATATGGTTGTTAATGGCGAACTTGGCTCGGTCTTTCAAAAGGGCTTTAGCACTATTGCCGCTGTTGATAAAGGGCTCGATTTTATAGCCGGAAATTCCCGCCACTTCTGGATGCCCGGTTTTCGTTTTGAAGCTGCCTTTCATTATTACCAGGGAGATTCTGCCGGTTTTCAGGGGTTTTCCTGCTCCGGCGGACCTGTATGGATAATGCCTCCTTTTAAAAAAGGCTGGGGAAATGCTGTTGTTTCTCTTCTTCCGGGCGCTTCTTTTCTTTCAATCGAAGATAATGACTATGTTTCGCAAAGCAGTACGTTCTCGTTTAACGCTCTTGCGGGGTATGAATACTATATTAAGGGTTTTACTGTTTTTGTACATGGCAGGTATATGTATATATACGATAAAGATGTTTCGCTGAATGGGCTTGGCGCGGCCATTGGAGTTAGCTATACTTTGTAGGGGGGTACAAATGAACAGTACATTATTTATTAAACTTTCTTCTATTAAACAACCTTTTATTATTCTATTTATTCTATTAATTCTATTAATTCTATTGTTAACTCTTACGATCTCCGGCTGCTGGCAGGGTTTTGGCGGAGTTATGGCTCCCAATGACACTGCCCGGGCTATCACCGCCGGCGCAGACACCGATCCCGACGCGAACGAGGTTTCCCTGTTGGTCTCCATTTCCCATGCCGCTGATGAAAGCAGCATTGACCAATACATACTTTACTGGGGCTCTTCCCCCTCAGCAAAAATATCTTCAGCTATTATCTCTTTTCCGGCACAGGGTGCAGACATATGTTATACCATTCCCGAAAATACCGTTCTTCCTACGGGAGCCTCGTTCTTGCTGGTTATTACC
Organism: bacterium; assembly: GCA_024224995.1. Next base: position 10,776 of record JAAENB010000127.1, read on the forward strand.
GCGAACAAGTATGGTGAAAAAACATCGGGCGCCTACTGTTCCATTTCG
>JAAENB010000128.1 GCA_024224995.1 bacterium
AAAACTCCAATCAAAATCACTCACGATCTTTCTTTCATCCAGTCCGGACGCAGTAAACCTTCGCTCAATAAGACGCGAGGACCGAAAATCCAGTTCATCCATCACCAGACAGGAAATAACTTCCAAAAAGGATTGTTCCCCCTGATTCGCCTGCATTGTTCGGCTTTGCAGCGTCGAACTCATTCCATGCAAACGAAGCGATTCCAGGTTTTTTTTGATCTCTTCAATTGACATCGTCATTCACAACCTCCTTGATTTCAAAGATGAGTTCTCTTTTTTTCTTTTTCACCCCTGTTTTTTTCTTTTCACCATCTTCCAATTTCATTATGTGTTTCCGATCCCCGGGTCACCTTCCTCCGGAATCAGGCCACACCCAGGCTTTTCTCTTTGGCATTTATGCGGCGTTCAGCCTCCTTTTCGTCGATTTCTTTACCAAGGTACACCGAATGCAGTCGCTTGTTAATTTTCCGGTAACACCGATAATACCCGTCTTTTGAACATTGAACGCTCCAACCGGAAATTCGTTTGGGAACAGCCAATGAATTTTGTCTAACCGGAGCTTCCGGCCGGGCCTGTATAACTTTGTCTAACCCGCCAGGCGCCTTCATAAG
>JAAENB010000129.1 GCA_024224995.1 bacterium
ATAGTATTGCGAGCTGCATCTGGCCTTGAAGTAGTATGGGCTCTTTGGGTTGTGAGGACTGTTTGAGCAACGCGAGTTCCGGAGCAATCCAAAGAGCCCATACTACTTCAAGGCCCGCGCACAAGCAAAATTAAGTTTCTTGAGAGTGTGGACCCTGCAAAGCAGGGAGTATAACAATGGGACCTTTATTAAGTAGGAAGGACCGGAGAAATTATGCTTGATTAGAGACCAAAAATATACTATACTACATTGCAGATAAAATTTATCACAGGGAATGTAATATGGATATAAGTAAACGAATTGGATTATTTATGGTTAGTACAATTTGGATTGGATTTTCTCTGGCAATTTTTTTTAAGCAATTCCATGAATCCGCGAATATAACCGACCTTGATCACGCTTCCATGATGATCATCATCATATCAATCGCTTTTATCGGGTCTTCGGCCTGGTATTTGCAGGACACTTTTGGCGGGTTCTTCTTTTTCTTTTTTTGGGCCGGAATTATATTTACCAACTGCTGCTTTGGGTATATGATTTACAGCAGGGCAGGAGACCTGGCTTCCGGATATATGTTCAGCCAGGTGTATACATTTCAGGCCTTAATTAATTTCGGATACGTGCTTGTTTTTATTATTAGAAAAATCTTCTCCGGGAGAAAAAGAAAAAGCTCTTATTATGATTTTACCAGGTGATTCATTTAAAAAAGATAAAAGTAATAATAATAAAAGTCGGAATCAATATTGGTATTGTATACTTAAATATATACCCAAAAAAACTGGGCATGGGAACTCCCGCTTCTTCCGCGATAGATTTTACCATAAAATTCGGCGCGTTCCCTATATAGGTATTCGCTCCCATAAAAACTGCACCCGCGCTAATGGCAAGCAGGGTTCTGGCGTGCTCACCCATAAGAGTCGCAACTTTCCCCCCGCCCACGGCGGTTTCAAAGAACACAGCATAGGTTGGGGCATTGTCGAGAAAACTGGAAAGAATTCCCGTAGCCCAGAAGAAATTCGTGTCAATAAAGTTATTATTTGAGTCAATAACTCCCCGGATAACAGCGCCAAGAGGCCCCTGGGCTCCGGCTTTGAGCATTATAATCGGTGGAGCCATAGTTATGAAAATAGTCGCAAAGAGAGTAGCCACATCGAGCATGGGAGCCCAGTTAAACCCATTTGCCTTTCGAGTCTCTTTTTTGGTAATAATGAGTGATGTTACGGCAATGGCCAAAAGGAAAGATATTTGCAGTAATGAAGCTGTTTTTACCGGTACATGATGAAGGCGGAAAGCTGTTCCCAGGTCAAGACTCGATGTAAGGACCGCTGCGGGGAAGAGCGGGATGAGAATTAGATTCGCCTTTCCTTCAATTGAGATTTTTACCCCATCCGGACTTTTTTCCGGTTTATGCTCTTCTTTGTTATAGTAATAGGTGTCTATTATATAGAAGAAAGTTAACAGAATAGTCACTGCCGTAACCATTGGCAGAAACATGTGTTTGGTCGTCCAGAAGAAATCTACCCCTTTTAGAAACCCGAGAAAGAGCGGCGGGTCGCCAAGGGGGGTGAGAGAACCGCCAATGTTGGCAACAAGGAAGATAAAAAAGACCACTACATGCGTTTTATGTGTTCTCCAGTCATTGGCTCTAATGAGCGGTCTTATAAGCAGCATGGCTGCCCCGGTAGTTCCCATCCAGCTGGCAAGAACGGTGCCAATGAGGAGGATTATTGTGTTCAATTTTGGAGTACCAACCAGCTCTCCTTTAAGCCGGATTCCGCCTGCTACAGTGAATAACGCGAATATAACCGCGATAAAAGGGAAGTAATCTTTAAAACATGCTTCCAGAACATAGAAAATCGCGGTACTCAAATCGTACCCCATTGTAAAAGCTATAAAAAAAGATGCTCCCCAGAAAAGGGATATCTTCCCATAATGCTGATGCCAGAAGTGGGGGGCAAGCAGGGGAAAAACAGCTAAAGAGAGAAGTATTCCAGCAAAAGGAATTACCCAGAAAAGGTTCATTGTTGTCCCGTCTACATGGGGGGCATGACTCGTGCTCGAGCTCGCGTTCTGTTCTATGGAAACGGTAGTGTTATGGGCGTTTGTTTGTGTCTCCGCGTATGCACTGGACACGAACGGTACAATGTGCAGAATTATCACTATTGTAAAAAACAGGAAAAAGATCCTTTTCATTGTTGACTCCAAAGGTTCATAAGCGAAATATTAATATCGTCATCAAACTGCTTTTTGCCGTTGAAAGTCAAGAATCTTTCTCATATTTTTTTCACTTGATTTATTGAATATGCCAGGATAAACTGTATTATAGAGAATAATATGAAAATTAAATATAAACTTATACTGCTTTTTATTCTAATTATTATTGCCTCTTCTCTTCCTCTTTCTTTATTCATTCTTGAAAAAGTGAGAGAAGAGACAATGAAGCAATTGACTCACCAGGGCGTGATTGTTAGCAGAACAATCTCCAAGTTAGCTTCCTATATTGTGTTGATGAATGGCGGCAGTATCAAGGGAGCTGTGGTCGATTCCAAAGAAATGATTGATATTATTAAACCCCTTGTTGAGGACGGACTCATGTATGCCGAATCCATCTTTGTTTCGGCACGGAAAAAAGGGACAGGTACTATTCTGGCCTCTTTCAGCAGCCCGGCTTTTAAAGAACATGCCCTTGCTTCGTTACCCCCTGCTCCTTCTGCGGTAGAAAAAAAAGGGGTCAGGGAACTGGTGCTGCCTGGTGTTGATGATGTTTATTATGAGTTTGTCTATAACAACTCTATTGGGGAGACCGGGTCTTATTGCCAGGGAAGGGTAATTTTTTCAAAAACCGTGATAGTTGCTCCTATCCGGAAAATGCAAAAACTTGTTATTGGCGCTACTGGCGCGGTTATTCTCCTTGTTAGTATCCTGGGCCTGTTCATCAGCCGTTTCATATCAAAACCTATTGAAGGCTTAATCACGGGAGTGGAACGGATCGAAGCCGGTGATTACCGGAGCCAGCTTCCGGTTACCAGCAAGGATGAACTGGGAAAACTCGCACGGACCTTTAATCACCTGGCGGATATTTTGCAGCTTAAAATTGATAGCCTGGCAAGCGCCAATAAAGAATTAAAACGTCTTGATATTCTTAAAGACGAATTCCTTGCCAATATGTCCCATGAAATGAGAACCCCTCTTGAAGGGATTATCGGCCTTGCGGAATCCCTTATTAAAGGCGCCACCGGCAGCCTGGGGATTCAAACCAAAAAGAATCTTTCGCTCCTGGTGGCGAGCGGTAAACGGCTTTCATCCCTGGTTAATGATATTCTTGATTTTTCTCAGCTCAAACATCATGATATCAATATTGAACTGCTTCCTGTTGATATGCATGCTATCACGCAATTAGTTGTTTCTATTATTCAGCCCCTGGCCGATAAAAAATTTTTAAAAATTGACAACCAAATTCCTCCGGGATCTGCCAATGTATATGGAGATGAGAACAGGCTTCAGCAGGTTATGATGAATTTAATCGGGAATGCCATTAAGTTCACTGATGCCGGTGAGATCCGTATTTCCATGCACCGTGACAACGGTGAGGATGAGCGGACTGTTGTGTCGGTTTCCGACACCGGGGTTGGAATCCCGGCCGACCAAAAGGAAAATATTTTTGAAGCTTTCCAGCAGGCCGATGGCGGCCTTACCAGGGTTTATAGCGGTTCCGGGCTGGGACTTACTATTACCAGTAAGCTGGTTGAACTGCACGGTGGTAATCTCCGGGTTGATTCCGAGCCCGGCGTTGGATCCCGTTTTTTCTTTTCTCTGAAAACATGTCCTGAAAAATTTAACGGCCTCAGAGAAAACCCGTTGGATTTCCTTTTGCTTTCGGACCCGGAAGCTCCTTCTTCCGGAGAGGTTCACATTCCCCGGGAAATCGGCAGGAGTTTTGCCGATGCTCCTAAAAAAATTATGGTTGTGGATGATGAACCGGTTAATATCCAGGTGCTGGTTAACCACCTGGTCCTGGAAGGATACGAGGTTATTACCGTTACTGACGGTCAGGAAGCCCTGGATATGCTCAATGAACCGGATCTGCCGGATCTTGTCCTTCTCAATGTTATGCTGCCCCGGATATCCGGGTACGAGGTTTGCCGGATTATTCGTAAAAAATATCCCACTCATGATTTACCGGTGTTGCTGCTCACTGCCCAAAACAAACCCGGTGACCTTGTTACGGGCTTTGAAGCCGGTGCCAATGACTATCTCACTAAACCCGTAGACAAGCAGGAGCTTCTCGCACGGGTGAAAAGTCTCATCTCCCTTAAGAACTCGTTCAAAGAACACGGCGAGCTGGTTGCTATTGAACAGGAGCTGCTTATGGCCCAGGAGATCCAGACCACGCTCCTGCCCGAGAAATTGCCCGAAATGGAGTATATCACCATTGCCGCCCGGTATGAACCCATGCGTTATGTTGGCGGTGACTTTTATGATTTTAACCTTGTCGATGATATGAAATTCGGTTTCCTTATTGCTGACGCGTCGGGTCATGGTATTCCCGCTGCTGTTGTGTGCGCTATGCTGGAAGTGACCTATTCGTTTTATAAAGAAATGGTTATTGACCCCGCGCTGCTTCTGGAACAGATTAATTTTACGATGTGTAATTATACCCATGAGCAATATGTTACTGCCTGTTATGTGTATATCAACCTGGAAGAGAAAAAAATATTCCACGCAGGCGCGGGGCATTTACCGCTTCTCATCTGGCGGCAGAGTGAGAAAGAATTGATCCAGGATCATGAGAATAAAGTGCCTTTGGGTGTTTTCCCGGAAACCAAATACAATACCAGGTCCCTGGATTTGCGGGACGGCGACCGGATTATTCTCTATACCGATTGTATTCTTGAGGCCCGGAATGAAGAAAGAGAAACCTTTGGCGACGAGCGCTTTCATGACCTTATTAAACAGTACGGGAACTCCGGGGGTGAAGAGTTCGCCGATGCTGTTCTGGAGGCCGTTAAAACATGGGGCAATGTTACGGCCGACAGAGGTCTGGATGATGACCTGACCCTTGTGGTTCTGGATATTTCTATTCCTGAGAGTTAAAACCCGCCCGTACTCTTAAGCCGTTTCTGTATCCGCCAATAGGTTCCCGATGACGGGCTGGTGTCGACCCCCGCGAGATAGATATAATACGAATCTACTACAATAGTTTTGACCTGATCCATATTGTTGCCAAAGTACTGGGTCACTGCTCCGCCCGTGCCGAATGTTGATACCAGTTCTCCGGTGCTAATATCTCTCTTTTCAATTCGCCATATTGAATCGGCTTCTCCGCTTATCAGTTGATACCCGGCACAGTAAATATACTTTGAATCAATTGCCATTGCATTGATCCTGTCACCCCAGGTTCCCGGGTTGGATACTATCGTCCCATTGTTCCCGAATGAGATAACCAGATTTCCCGTTGTTTTATTGAATTTTGCTATTCGCCACTGCTCGTTATCCGATGAGTTTACGCAATCATATCCGGCTACATAGACATAATTGTCATCGACCTGGATGGCAGTTGCCGCGTCAGTGTCGCTGCTTGGATCGATAGAGATTACGCCGCTTGTGCCAAAAGTGGCGTCATTTGTTCCGGTCGCTTTATTGAATTTTTCGATTCTCCAGCCGATGCTGGTTCCAAAATTGGAGCCGGCTATGTAAATAGAATCCGCGTCCAGCGCCAGGGAATTGGCTGAATTGGAGGTGCCGGTTGCCGAGGGTGAACTCTTGATTCCGCTGGTGCCGAAAGCGCTTTCCGGTAATGCCGCTGAATTGCCGGTTTTGTTTAACTTGTGCGTTTGGAGCCATGAATTAGTGCTTAACCATCGCTGCCCTGTTATATACAAATAGTCTGTCTCAAGAGCAATAGACCAGGGATAATTTCTATCTGCAACTGAATAGGTATACAGGCCTGAAGTACCAAAGGATGTGTCAATGGCTCCGGTGGTTTTATTTCTTTTCTCTACCAGCCAGTTGTAACTGGAATTTCTACCCGTGCTATAAATATAGGAAGAATCAACTGCTATAGAATAAATATTTGTATTGGGAGCGGACCAGTCTACAGCTCCGTCTCCGTCAAAAGCCGGTTCCGGAACCCCGGTGTTTTTATTATACTTTTCTATCCGTCCCGTGCCCCCGCCGTTTTGCGCGTCTCCCGCTACAAACATATAGTCGCCGTCCACCGCGATGGAGTAGGGCACGTCCCACGTTGTTGCATTGGGATCACTGGTTATTGAAAAAGTATATCCCGCTGAAAGCCCCATTGCTATGGCCAGGGTTTTCTCTTCTCCCGGAGTCAGGTTGGCTGTGGCCGATCCGTAGTATATCTCTGTCCCATTGGTAGATGGCGCCCGTACTTCAAAGTGCCGGTTTGCTCCTGCCGAGACACTGATCGTTACGCTTCCTACACCCGGGGGATAGGTGTAGTTCACTGTGGGCATGTTCGGGCCCGAGATTTTTATAAAGAATTGACTTATGTCTGTTGGTGCTTCTGCCGCTGCTTCCGTGGAGAAAAACCTGAGTATTTTGTCTATAAGCGCGGGTTCGCTTTTTGCCTGGGTGTTTTGATTGAGTCCCAGGCTGATAGTTACGTTCGACGTGTCGTTTGAGAAACAGCCCGTAAGCAGCCAGGCTGCCGAAAGCAGTATAAGTAGTATTTTTTTACTGTTAAATAGAGTTCGCTTTTTTTTCGTTTTCATTGTCGTCTCCTTCTTGTTCGGTATTCAGACTCTTTTTTTTTGTTACGTGCCTTGAATAGCTTCTCTGTGTTTGCCGCTTCCCTATGAAAACATGTTTTATTGCCCTTGACTCTTCTATGTATATCTAATATTAAAATATAATACTATTCCCGGGGAAAACAAAAAAAAGTGACAGTTTTTATGATTTTTTTAGCTTAAATATCATAAAATTGCTTGTTTCTTCGTCAAATTCCCCATAAGAATAGTCTCCATATACATTTTCCGCTTTTAATCCCGCTTTTTGTATCATTTCGTTAAATTCCGTATAATAAATTGGACGGAAGTTTATTTCGAGATATCGCTTTTCTATTAATATATTCATTGAATCATATATCTCATAAAACTGGTATCCCGTTACCATCCCATCCGTTTCCACCTGGTTCATGTGCGATAGTATCATTTCCCTTTCGTCGTCTATGGGGAACTTGCCCAGGATTTTGGTGGTTCCGTCCGCGGTTTGCAGCCGCACGTTTGGGTTTTGCAGCGTGCAGATGAAGGTGCCGCCGCCGGTCAGGTGTACGCCGATTCTTTCCAGGGCTTTCTGCTGGTTTTCGTATGAGGTTATTTCCGACAATGAATGAAACGGCAGTATTATTAAATCATATTTTTTATGTAATTCAAGGTTTACTACGTCCATTTCTATGAGCTCTACTGCGTATCCCTGGCCCCGGATCTTTTTATCAAAAGCCGCCAGCATTCCCTTTGAGTAATCCACACAGGTCATTTTCCTGTTCGATTTTAACAATGGGATCGATACCCTGCCGGTGCCGCACATCAGTTCAAGGATCTCTCCGTAGAAGTTCTCCGTTTCTTTTTTAAAAAAGGCGATATCGAAATATTCTTTTACGTAGAGGTCGTAGATGTCGGCTACTTTGTCGAATTGGATTGGGGTTTTCATGGTGTGCGCTCCTCGTAAATTCTTTAATTCGTTTGTTGTTTGATTGCTTGAAAAATTTCTGTTGCCTGCTTGTGATATGGGTGCCCCTGCGGTAAAATTTTTTCAAAAATAGATACCGTCTTCCACGATAATTCCAGGGCCTTTTCATAATTTCCAAGATCCCGGTAAACCAATGCCAGGTCCGAGTAACTCATTGCTGTTGTGGGATGTTCCGGCCCATAGTTTTCCTCATCGGAGCGGATTACTTTTTTCAGGAGTTTTTTTGCTCCTTCGTAATCTCCTAGATTTTGCAGTACTACTGCCAGGTTGGTATAACTGCGGGCTGTTGTTGTATGCCGGGTGCCGTAGCTTTTTTCATGGGAACGGATGACTTGTTCCAGCAGCTCTTTTGCCGCTTCATAGCTGCCAAGGGATTTTTCTACTGCTGCCAGGTCCGAATAAATCACTGCTGTGTTGGGATGTTCGTAGCCAAAGGTTTTTTCATAGATGGGCAGCGCTTTTTTTAACAGTTTTTTTGCCCCCGTATTATTTCCCAGCTGCTGCAGCACAAATGCCAGGTTCGATCTCCGTAAGGCTGTTGTGGGATGTTCCGATCCATGATTCTTTTCATCGGCGCGTATTGCTTTTTCAAGGAGTTCTTTCGCCTCTTTGTATTCTCCCTGGTCTTGATGCTGTAATGCCAGGTTCGAATATATTACCGCGGTATTGGGATGTTCCGGGCCATAGTTCTTTTCATAGGAACGCATTGTTTTCTTTAAGAGCTCTTTTGCCCCTTCGGATTCTCCCAGGTCTTGCAGCACGATTGCCAGGTTGGAATAGAGTATGGCCGTATCGGGATGCTCCGCTCCCAGGGTTTTTTCATAGGTTCGCGCCGCTTCCTGTAACAGCTTTTTTGCTCCGCCAAAATCTCCCTGTACTTTCAGCACTATTGCCAGGTTATGCTGCAAATCCGATATGTCGATATCTTCGTTCTCCGGGAACATTTCCAACAACGAGTGCCCATAGGGTATCCACTGGTATTTATCTGAAAGGGTATCTTTTGCCTGGTCTATTTTTAATTTATCGGTCACTCTTTCCAGCAAGGGTTTTATATCTGCTGCCGTTATTGTGTACTGCCTTTTTGCCGCGCTTGCGTGTGCCCGGTCCATTTTGAGGCTGCCGGTTCGTTTGTTGAGCAATAACCATCCTTTCTCATTGAGCTCTTTTATTGTTTCTAAGAGTTCCGCTTCTTTTTGGATATCTTCGGATTGAGTTAGATATTTCAACTCTTCGTAGGTGTGGAATTTCGATGGGAGGCAGGTGAATATTTTTATGAGGCTGGTTTCGTTTTCGTTGAATGAAGTCATTTTTTATTCTCTTTGTTTTATAATATGATTCTTTTTAGAAACTAAATTTGGGCGCACCCTGCGGGCCGGGCTGCTCCGGGCTCCGCGTTCGCTGCGGTCCTGCGGAAGACCTCCGGACTAAACCCTGCGTATCCCTTGCGCGGAGAGATGTTCTTTCAAGAAACTAAAATCAAAATAGGGCCTTCTTCCGGGGATGTTGTCCCGGGCCGCACCCCTCGTAGGGGCAGTTTTCGTGATGTTTTTGTGTAGGGGAGAGGCATGCCTCTCCCCTACACAAAAACGTCACAGAGGGGTAAACCCCAAATAAACACCGCGTAG
>JAAENB010000130.1 GCA_024224995.1 bacterium
ATAGTATTGCGAGCTGCATCTGGCCTTGAAGTAGTATGGGCTCTTTGGGTTGTGAGGACTGTTTGAGCAACGCGAGTTCCGGAGCAATCCAAAGAGCCCATACTACTTCAAGGCCCGCGCACAAGCAAAATTAAGTTTCTTAAGAGAGAGAATACAACAGATGCCGGAACAAACAATAGCTGTTGAAATGCCATATACGGCACCCAAAAGTAATAAAGCCAGGGAATGGTTCACTTCTCTTATTCCCTACCTTGCGACCTATTATTACCTGGAAATAATCTATATAATGATTAGCCTCAACTTCTTGTTCGGCAAAACCTTTTCCGCGATAACAGGGCTCATTTTAACACTGCTGCTGACCATACATATAATCTTTCTTTATTATAGAAAAAAACCAAACCGCGTAATACACCTGTTTATTATTGATATTCATATCGCAATGACTGCGGCTTTTTCTATTAACTCTCTTATGCACGGCTTCATTGGCAGCAACAGTCCTAACCTGCCGGGTTGGGCATATATTATTGATATAGTAATACTAATCATAAGAGCCGGGATTGTAGTATTAGAACTTGCAATACTCTTTCACCTCACGAACGAAGATGTCAAAAAAACCTACGGGTGACCGGACCTAAATATTTTCAACAATAGCCTTTCCAAACTCCGAACACCTGAGCAGGGTTGCTCCGTCCATCTGTCTTTCCAGGTCATAGGTTACTTTTTTCTGCTGAATAGTCTTTTCCAATCCCCGGAGAAGCCTGTCCGCGGCTTCAGTCCACCCCAGGAACCGGAACATCATCTCACCGGAAAGAATGAGGGAGCCGGGATTTACCTTATCCTGTCCGGCGTATTTTGGAGCTGTTCCGTGAGCAGCCTCAAAAAGAGCTTCATTATCGCCAATATTGGCTCCCGGAGCCATACCAGGACCGCCAACCTGTGCGGCTAAAGCGCTGGAAAGATAATCACCATTAAGGTTTGGTGCGGCAATAACATCATATTCACCGGGCCGGAGCAGAACCTGCTGGAACATGGTATGGGCAAGCCTGTCTTTAATAACAACAATTCCTTCGGGCCGCTTACCATTGTATTTGTCCCGCAATTCATCTTCTGTTATGGTTCTCCCGGGAAATTCCTCTTTTGCCAGTTCATAACCCCAATCTCTAAAGGCGCCTTCGGTAAACTTCATAATGTTCCCTGTATGAACCAGGGTAACACTTTCTTTATCATTAACAATAGCGTATTGAATCGCTATTCTCACCAGGTTCCTGGTATTCTCAATACTGACAGGCTTAATACCAATACCGGCATCATTGGGTATGCCTGTTCCCATGCTGCTGTTCAAAAAATTAATTACTTTGCCAACATCATCGCTGCCTTCTTTCCATTCAATTCCGGCATAGAGGTCTTCCATATTTTCCCTGAAAATAACCATATCCACTTTTTCGGGCTCTTTCACCGGACTGGGAACCCCGGAAAAATGCCGGACCGGTCTCATACCGGCGTATAACGATAATTTCTGTCTCAGAGCAACATTGATACTGCGAATCCCGCCGCTAACAGGAGTAGTGAGAGAGCCTTTTATGGCAACCTTATATTCCCTGATCCTGTCCAGGGTTTCCTGTGGGAGCCACTCCCCTGTTTTATTAAAGGACTTTTCACCGGCAAATATCTCCATCCACTCGATCTTCTTCTTACCGCCATAGGTCTTTTCAACCGCCGTATCCAGCACCATCTGAGCTGCCCGCCATATATCGGGACCGGTTCCGTCGCCTTCAATAAACAGGAGAATTGGATTGTCCGGAACTTCCAGTATGCCGTTTTCAAACTTGATTTTTGCTCCGCTCATAGTGACCTCTTTTATTTTTAATATAAACCTGGTATGCTTTTATTCAGAAAGAGGTTTTTTTTGTCAAACTTCTTTATATACGGCCCTGTTTCCGGGAATTAATACTTGATCTATAATAGCCCTTCTTTTACCTTATAGGTAAATTCTATTAATCTTAAAGGAGAGAAACAAGGCTATGAAAACAAAAAAACTTAAACAAATGCTTGTACTGCTGGTGTGCGCGGGCGCATTTTTAAT
>JAAENB010000131.1 GCA_024224995.1 bacterium
ATAGTATTGCGAGCTGCATCTGGCCTGGAAGTATGAGCTCTTTGGGTTGTGAGGACTGTTTGAGCGGAGCGAGTTCCGCAGCAATCCAAAGAGCTCATGCTTCCAGGCCCGCTCACAAGCAAAATTAAGTTTCTTGAGAGCCTAATAATAACTCCGAAACAGCCACCCCATCACCATTCAGGTCATATTCTTTTTCGGAATTGAACCCTTTATGCTGTTCAATAGTACCCGCGTCCAGTCCGACCTTCCAGAGATGCGAGAAGTCCCTGTTGAGAGCCACAAAGACTTCCTGATTCCGGGGATCGAAAACCATTGAACATCCCGTGGGATAATCAGGGTCCCTGTTATAGGCCAATTCAAGAAGCTCAAGGCCATTGCCCGTGGTGAAATTATTACCGGCGTCCAAAATATACTCATGGCAGATTTTATATCGGTCCGCGCCTTTCCCTTCCGCCTCCGTATAACTTTTGTTATTCATGGAACAGTTTGGAAAATTAGTCATTACCATATAACGCCCGTCCATAACGGTGATATTATTTTTATTCTCTCCGGCTTCCGTAACCATGGCATTGCCTTCAGCATCGGCAATAAGATTATGGAGGGTGATGTTCGGGATATTAACCATTTGAGCGGTATTACAGGTCTCTTTAATCTCATTAAAGCTTTCATTCCGCGCCATGGCGTCATAAACCTCAAAGGTAAAAATATTCTCGTCTGTTTTTGCCGGAGGATTCTCATCAATCGGATGAAGCTCCTGGCAGGACGCGAAAAGCCCCTTGCTGTTCATTCCGGCAGTGTTAACAAAAAATTTCATTTCCCCCAGTGTCCGCTCAAACGCGAGATGAAAGGTGCGTATGTCACCGTTTGCGGCAATAAAAAACTTCATGGGAATATTCGCGAAATCAAAGTTCATGCCGTAAATAACCTGGTTCGAATAGACAGCAAAGCTGGTGCAGGCATACAGCGACTCTTCCAACAGGCAAAATAAACCAACAAGAATAATCAGTCCGATAATCTTTTTCATAGCAGCTCCTTTAATGGATGACGATTTTTATTGTGCTTGTCATACTGTATGACTAATATAATAAAATCTGTCATACCGGTCAAGCGCAAATCTTATTTTTTTTTGTTAATAGTGAAATTTTTGATGAATTTTTAGATAGGCAGGGAAAAATAGGTCAGAAACTGTGATGATACCGGGGTCTGTTTCCATCGGCCCCCCAACCCCCGGAGACGCAAGAGTTTTTGAAAAGGCTCTGTACCTTTGTGGGTTTTGAAACCTTTTTCCATCATCTTCTTCCCCCTAAGAGGGAAAGGGGGCAAGAAAAAAGAGTTTCTTGAGAGTGCGGACCCGGCTGTGCCGGGAAAATATACGGAAGAA
>JAAENB010000132.1 GCA_024224995.1 bacterium
ATAGTATTGCGAGCTGCATCTGGCCTGGAAGTATGAGCTCTTTGGGTTGTGAGGACTGTTTGAGCGGAGCGAGTTCCGCAGCAATCCAAAGAGCTCATGCTTCCAGGCCCGCTCACAAGCAAAATTAAGTTTCTTGAGAGCACATAACAAAAAAAGCGGCATGTAATGAACATGCCGCTTTTTTTATGGGTCTTTTTTTATCTTAATGATCTGCTATTTTTTCATATATCTTCTGGAATCGAATAAATAGATATTGTCGATCATTTCTTTAAGTTCTTCTTTTTCTTTCTGAAGCGCTTTAGTAAGGTTTTTCTCTTCTTCGTCCGTACCAAAATAGGCTTCTCTCGCAAGAGAACCGATTGCTTCTTTTATGCTGGCGTTAATTGGTTTATTATCCGCGTCAACATAATTGCATTTATAAATGAAGACAATATTTGGACCCGATTTGGCACCCCAGGTGAATCCATCGGATACTTCCACAGTAAATGTTTCGGTTATTCCGTCTCCATCGGCATCTTCAGCGTAATATAATAATTCACCCCTGGTTTTTGCGGCTATAGCAGTAAAAAATTTGGTTTCACCTGTTTCAAAAATCTTTTTGGGCAGCGCCTTTCGAACAACATAGGTGTTTTCTTTGTCACCAATCATCATGCTTTTCATGATTTTTACATGAGTTTTTATGAATTTATCCCGTACTTCGGAATAAATATCAATATAATCTTTGGTGAGATTCTTTGGTTCTGCTTTTTTTCCTTCTTCTTTTTTGTCCTGGCGAATTTCTTTTTGAAGGATTTTTAGTCTTCTGTCGGTTATGGTGACATAATCCGGCAGGCCATCAACTTTATTTTCCCACAGGTCGGGAATCATCCTGTTTTCCATTTCCAGAATTCGTTTTTGAGTTATAACTTCGTAACTGCTGTCATATCCGTCTTTGAAGAGATACATTTTGCGGTCTTTTATTACCAGGAGACTCGCGACTGAGTTGTCATATATCGAGAAAGGAGCATCATCATCATACCCGGCTTCAATGTGCTGAAAAGCCATTCTGTCCTGGTTAAACTTGGAAATTTTTCCGATTGTTACAATTCTGTAAGTGAGATCTTTAAACTTTTGAGATAAGAGATCCGGTCCCAAAAGCACAACTACTAGAATAGTGGCGATAGAGACTGCTGCGAGAGTTTTCAATCTTTTCTTAATCATTTCAGTTCCTCCATGAAATTATGGAATTTGGCTTTCAATTCCCTTTGAGCAAATGATTATTATATAATAATTTCTCTGAAGAAGAATATGTATGTGTCTTCTTCTGAGAAGTAAGTGCCCGGTATATAACCAAACAATTTATTATAACTACTTTAATGGCTTTTTGTCAAATATTTTATTCTAAATCCTCCGGGGACATATCTTTTTTAGCCTTTTCTTTTTTCCATTTGGCTTTATCCAGTTTTGTCCAGCTTTCTACAACATGATTAGAAAGGTCGCTTATATTATCCTTTCGGCTTTTTTTGCCTTTTTGTTTAGTCTTTTTATGTTTCGTTTTTGCCGCAAGCTCCTCAAAATTTTTTATTGTCAGTGTAGACTCGGTTTGTATGAAATTATTGACTAAATTTCCCGAAATTTTCTGTTCAACAATGGCTTCAATGGTGGATAAAAGCTTTTTCCTGTTAACCAGGTTTGTGATTAATGCCTCTGGAACCGGTTCCGGACCGGATAAGCCTGCAATTACAGCGCCTGCCATGGCAGTTAATGCGGCTGTTTCGCCCCCCTGGGAAGCAATTTTGAACAATGCGGAATCCGGATTTTCACCATATTTTCCCGCAAGATATATGGAAAAGGGAATAAGGGCCAGGGGATTGTTAATAGTGGCCCTGGTAACCGGTGTTTTCAGTGTTTTGTTTACATCCGAATATATGATCACCTCAGCCTTGTTTGTATCTGTTTCGGTTGAGATGTTTTTTAAGATGTTCCCGTATCTATTAAGAGTCTCTATCGTTGTCTCGGGATTGAGACCGGAATCGAAGATTATACCGGGATGAGATTCCAGAACTTCCCGCACCTGGTTTTTGGCTTCAAGAGCCAGGTCTATGATATGCCATGGGCTGCACTCTCCGGCAGCCTGCAATTTTTTAATAAGGGCGAGAAACAGGAATGCCCCTGTTATTGTAGACAGGTCGCTGGTGAATGCGGTAATAATGGAGATAGCAGTTTCCAGGTCTTGTTTCGAGAATCCGGGTCTATTTGCAGCAGCCAGGGGAGTAAGAATGGGTATAATTCCCGAACAGGGGGAGCTGTTTTGTATATATTCACCAGGTTCTTTTTGCAGGGAAGAAAGGAAATTCTGTTCAGTAATACCGGGGTAACGAAAAATCCCGAATTTATTTTCACCAATTTCAGGTGATGAGGCGATATTTTTTTTAAAATTATGGATTAATGATCCTTTTTGGCAATGAGACAATGCCAGGAGCAGCATAAATTGGGAAATTGATGAGTAGAGTGCCGGTTTTTTCCATCTATCCATTTTGCCTTTAAGGGCCGGAGCAGGATCGGTGTAATCATTAATTGCTTTAAGTGTTGCCTTAATATGGGCTTTGCCCAGTCCGTTTAAGGGAGTTCCGAGCGCGTCCCCGATTATAGTGTTGAGCAGTATAGCTTTAATCTGTTCTTTCATGATTATATTTATTAATATGAGACTATGCTTCGTCAACAACTTTCTAGAAGTGTTGAAGGGCTATTTTATTCAAATAAAAGCATAAATTTGTTGTATTTCCCTGCTTTTTATTGTATATTCTCCACAATAATATACAACAAAAACAATAGGGGGTTTTCATTATGAAAATCGGTATCAAAAGAGTTATAATATCAGGCATTATTTTTTTACTGGCGATTTCGTTCGGATGTACTAAAGCTGATCAGGAAGAGTACGCAATGATTACATTTATGATCGGAGAGGTTAGCAAAAAGCTGGATAAAGCTGCTAAAGCAATGGAAGTTGATATCGGGGATATAGTGAAGGAAAATAATATAATATTCACGAAAGAAGATTCATTTTGTGATATTAAGATTGGTGGTTCAATTATACGGATAAAAGAAAAGTCGGAAGTCACAATATCGAGCTTAATGAGGAAAGGAAACGAGGAGAGTACAACGCTGGGGCTTAGCATAGGAAAGATGCTGTGTAAGCCGAAGAAACTGTTAAAATCGGAAGCTTTTTTGGTAAAGACCCCTACTGCGGTAGCCGGTGTACGGGGAACCAAATTTTCTGTGGCTGCTGATATGAATAAAACAACCCGGATCAAGGTTTTTGACGGCAAAGTGAAGATTGCCAAAAGACTGCCCTCCCTTGAAAATAATGTTGATAAAGTTCTTGAGATGGCACCGGTACTTGAAAAAGAGCAAAAGGTCGTTATTACGGAAAAAGAGACAGAAAAGGCTGAAAAACTTGTAAAGAAGATGATAGAAAAGGACAAGAATGTTGACATTGCCAGAGTAATTAAGAATGCCAAAAAAGAGATAGTTGTCCCAACAAAGGCAATTGAAAAATTTGCAGTTGCCGACTTTGCAAAGGAAAACAAGGAACTTATTGAGATTAAGGCAAAGCCCAAAGCTGAAATTAAAAAGATAGCGAGAATTATTCAGCAGGAAAAGGAAATGCCAAAGCCCGAAGGAAGACTTCTTGTTACCCGGTTTAAGATTTATTTTATTAAAGAAGGAAAAATTATCTGGGAAGGCAAGGTCGTAAAAGAGTCTATAAAGAAGGAAGGAAAGCTCTATATTGCTTCAGGAAAATATGTATTTTGCGCTTCGCCTGATGGCCCGGTATACTGGAAGGCTGACCTGGTAAATGACGGTAAATTTGAAATTAAAGAGAATAAACTGGTGGTAGTTTCCGGCGGAAAAGAGAACCGGTTTGATCTTGAAACCGGGAAGGGGCTATAACACGGCAAAGTCATCACAAAACGGGTGTAATGCCCTGTCAGAGAGAGTGTAAACAGCCGGGGGATTTTCCCCCGGTAAAAGAAAAAAAGAAGGTACAATTTTATTTTTTTAGATTGATTTTAAAACTGACTTGATTTATTATTAGTATTTGATAGTATAAGAACAACAGGAGTTTTTATAAATAGGAGATATATCGTGATAAAGAGAATAGTTTATGTATCATTAATTGGTATTGTGGCAGTTTTATTCGTAAAACTGGATCTCTGGTCTACTTCCGCTACAAAGAAGGGAATGCCTATTCAATCAAGGATAGCGAGTGGTGTATATGTCCATACAAATATTTTAAGAATAAGTGACATAAGGAATTTGCCAATCCCAAAGACAAATGTAGATTATGCCTTTATTCAGTCATTGGATACCATATGCAATGTTGTGGTTGGGAAGTTTACAACCGGTCATAAGGAAATCATAATTTATAAAGATAAGAATGTTGATGGAAAGGTGGACATTATCGCGCACTGGTATGTCGACAGGAAAAAATTTAAGTTTGAGCCCGACCCAAACAAGTTCTGTCCGCCTGAGGAGTTTAAAAAAATGAAAGAGCAGATTCTCCAGGGAACAACAGGGAAATTGAATCCAAACGAGGAAGGCATCCAGTATTTGAATGTATTATTCCAGGATTCGGGAAATATACGGAGATGGTACAACGGCTACCTGGTAACCGGTCTTGATCCGGATGATGAGTCTTCTCAGAGAGTTGTTTATTTCTTTTCCGACAACCAGGTACGGGGCGTTGATATTTCATTTATCGTAAAATACGTAAACAGGGGTCTGGTACGGGAAAGTCCAATAATCAAGTATGCGGTATACTGCAAAGATACAAAAGATAAATATTTGATTGATACCGTTAAAAAACTAATGAAAGAGGCTAAAAAGTTTGGTCCACAGTTTGATTGAAGACCAACTAACCGTAAAACACACTAAAGGCGATATATCTACTCATAAGCCGGTAAGGTAGTAGCAGGCGGGGATTGCTCTCCTTCTTAAAAGAATGATTCTTTTAAGAAGGAGAATTTATATATACCCATCACCGGAACTGTCCTGAAAAATAATATGCTGATATATTTTGTTATAATTTTAATGACATCTTTACAGTTGTCTATCTTTGCGCATATTCAATATATAAGTAATTATATAAAAGAAAAGTCTAATGCCCATTTAAAGGGATTTTTAATAACCACAGCCACAAATTTTATTTTTGGTATTACCCTGTCTATAATAGCAATGGCAAATCCCGTGACAGTTCAGCGGCTGCCTATTGAAGCCTTAAAAGTCCTTGAAGCGGGACTTTTTTTCTTCCTGTTTTTATTTATCAAAATCCGGATAACAATCCGTATTATAAAAAGAGCAAAGGACCCGGCAAATTACCATCTTTCCCATTTTGGTAAAAAGGTTTATAAGGAATCCATCGCAACCAAGCCGGAGGTGGCTATTTATCTCATAACAATGCCGTTTACGCTTCTTATTGGGGCTTACTTTATTGCCAGGATATTAGATTTAAATTAAAGTTTGCTTTTATATTTTTTGATATTGATTGTATAGGTATCGATTATCCGGTCCCTGGCTTCAACAGTATCACCTTCCGCGTATAATTGGATTAAGGGTTCTGAAGAATCGGGAAGTATTAATATCCACGCGTCATTTTCAGTTATTTTGATACCGTCAATCAATTCAATCTTATCCTGTTCCGCGTTCGTGGTAAGCATCCTCATTATCGCTGCTTTTTCTTCCGTCGAACAATTGATAGAAGTGTTGAGCATGTTGCTGTGGGGAAGATTTTCTTTAACTTCATAGAGCGTTTTTTCTTCCCGTGACAGGAACATCAGGATCAGCAAAAAAGTTATGATGGGGTCGTACGTCTGCTCCAGGAAGGGGTATCTGCCTGATGGGCCTTCAATGAAGACATCAATAGCGTCTTCCGGAGCGCGTATTTTCGTGCTTGTTCGCACAACAGTACCACCAAGAGAAGTTATGAGGTTTTCCAGAACTTTTGACGCTGTTACCGGGATGTTGATTGTCTGGGTTTCGGTATATTTCAGGTAATAGAGGCAGAGTATAATGCGAACATCATTATTAGTCAAAATATTTCCCATTTCATCGATTATTGTAAGCTGCGTTCCGTGGGGGCCGATTATGGCGCCAATATTCCTGTTTATTTTTGCCATTCTAACCAGGCTGGTGAGAGATTTCCGGGACGCGATTTTTGTATCAAGCTCATTGGAAAACTCTTTGATCTGGCCTCTTAGAACGGTGACGTCGCATCCAAAGTAGTCCAGCAATTCGGGAAAAATATGCGCGGCTGTGCCGTTAAAGCAGTCTACGATAATACTCCATTTTTTCTTTTTAATGACAGCAGCATCAAGATAGTTATTAATGTTCGATATATAAGACTCCAGGTGATGAGTCGGATAAATCAATTTTCCGATCTCAAAAGCGTCTTTCCGGGGATAGTCCCCTCTAAAGAATATATTTTCTATTTTTTTCTCTTCTTGAAGGGATATTTGAAAGCCGCTTTTGTTGAATAAGCGGATCTGGATGAACTGGAGACCGGTGAGCGGTGATATCTGAATGTAAATTCCCATATCGGCATTCGTGAAACGGGTGGAATACCTGGTTACGGGAACGGATTCGATTTCCATGTCATATACATCGATTCCCATTGAGAGCAGTCCCGCGGTCATTGCTCTTTTAATTAAACGGGCAGCAGAGGTTGTGTCCCGGCTAATGGTAATTTTTTTATCTTTACCCAGGAAAGCACCTATTGCGGAACCGATTTTTGAAGCGAATTCGGGGGTGATATTGATATTGAATGATCCCGTGATCCCTTTGGAGCTAAAGAGCATTTTTTTCCCGGTTTGTCCCCAGATAAGGTCGCTGGTAAGCATGGTACCCTGTTCTATTGATTTGTCGGGCCATACCCGGATAGCGGAGGAAACAACCACTCCGGTCCCGATCCGGCAATCGTCACTAACAACGGAACCTTCGTTCATGGAAACCCCTTCCTGCAATACACAGCGTTTGCCAATGACCGTTCCCCGGAGTTCTGATTTAGGACCGATTATTGTGCTGTGAAGAATAACACTCCTGCGGAGGGAAGCGTTTTCTTCGATAATACAGTTATCGCCTATTACCGAGAATTCGGAGATTTCAGCTCCTTTTTTTACCCGAACAAAGTCACCCAGGACTATTGGGCCTTTAAGAACAGCTTCGGGATGAATATCAACATCTTTACCAATCCAGATATCTTTTTCCATCTTTATTCCCGGCATATCTACCGTAACCAGGTCGTCAAGAATATCTGTTTGTACATCTCTATAGGAGTTTAAATTCCCCACATCACACCAGTAGCCGTCGGCAATATATCCGTATAGGGGAATATTGTTTTTTTGAAGCAGGGGAAAAAGGTCCAGTGAAAAATCGAATTTTTCTCTTTCCGGGATATAGTTATTAACCACATCCGGTTCAATTACATACATCCCGGTGTTTGCCGTATCGGTGAATACCTCGCTCCAGGATGGTTTTTCAAGAAATTTTTCAATTTTTCCTTCCTGGTCTGTAATAACAATACCATACTCAGTAGGTTCATTTACCCTGGTTAGTATGATCGTAAATTTTGATTCTTTTTGTTTATGAAACGCCAGTATTTTGGTGATATCAAAATCAATGATCCCGTCTCCGCTTAATACAATAAAGGTATCGTCGTTTTTTCCAATTGCCTGTTTGACTCCCCCGGCAGTACCCAGAGGTGTTTCTTCAACTGAATATGATATATTTACACCCCATTCGGAGCCGTCTCCAAAATAGTTTTGTATCACTTCGGGAAGATAATAAAGGCTTATTATAATTTCAGTTATTCCATGTCTTTTAAGGAGGCTCACGGCGTGTTCTATCACCGGTTTATTTATTACGGGAATCATTGGTTTGGGCCTGTTGCAGGTTAAGGGTCTAAGTCTTGTGCCTTCTCCGCCGGCCATTATAATTGCTTTTATCATCGTTTTCTCCATATTAAGTATTATCGCTGGAACTGATGTTTGCGCAATGAATGTTTATAAAATATAGCATAATATTATATCATGAAAAACCAAAAATGTCAACTAAAATCCTGTTTTGGCCGGTGCTGTTGCTGCGACCTCAGAGCTCTTTAAAAGAGCTCTG
>JAAENB010000133.1 GCA_024224995.1 bacterium
ATCCAGAAGCACCAGGGAATCCTTTCCACCGGAAAGAGCAATAAGAATGGTATCGTCCGGTTCAATAAGGTTGTATGAGACTATTGCCTCTCCAACCTTATTCCGGATCTTTTCTATAAATTTTTTATTAAATTTTTTATTAAATTGAGACTTTTTATTAGTCATCTCCGCCCAGAATCCCCGCTCTCATTAAAAAATAAAGCAGGGTCACTATTGCTGACGCAGCAGCGGCAACATAGGTCATGGCTGCGGCAGAAAGAACACTATTGACCCCTTTCAGCTCTCCCGAAGATACCAGCCCATAAGACGAAAGCATTTTCTTTGCCCTGGCAGAAGCATTAAACTCTACGGGCAGGGTTATAAGCTGGAAAACAACGACCGCACTAAACAGGATAATTCCTATTTTTACCAGGGCAAAGGCACCCAGGATAAAACCGGCAAAAATAATTATCCAGGAAAAGCCGGACCCGATTGAAGCCACCGGTACCAGGGTATTTCGCAGAACCAATGGAGAATAGGATTCCTTATGCTGTATGGCATGCCCTGTTTCATGAGCTGCCACGCCAATGGCGGAAATTGAATTGCTTCTATATACATCAGGAGAGAGGCGAACAACTTTTTTGCCCGGGTCGTAATGGTCGGAAAGGAAACCGCCTGTTTCAACAACACGTACATGAGACAAACCGTTCCTTCGTAATATCTCTTTTGCTGCCTGCGCTCCGGTTAAACCGGACCGCACATGCTTTTTTGAATACTTTTTAAAGGTGGTTTTTACCCGCAGCGATGAAAAAAGCGAGAGTAAAAACACCGGGATCATCATCATCCAATATAAGGGATCAAGGCCTAAAAACATAATTTACCTCCGTTTGAATCTCCCGGGTTCAGGAGAAAACCGGCAGACAGTATGGCCGCTGCCTGCCGGCCTCAACAATTATATGGCAACAGCATATTACTTCATATGGAAAACGCTGTTGCTCAATTAGATTTACCAGTTTAGAATTTGTTACAATAATTAATCTTTTTTTATAAAATTTCCGTCAAGCTTTTTACCGTAGTGCTCAAATTTAGGGGGTACGGCGTGCAATTTAGTGACATCTCTTCATCCGGCTGCGAGCTGCACCCCCTAAATTTGAGATCCCCCTATTTCGCTTGACGTATACTCCTCAATATCGATAAAATGCCATAGCATGACAATTCGGGATATTGCGGGAGGTATTTAAATGGTGCAAGATTTTAGAAAAAAAACCAGGTATTTTTCTTCTTTCTTTAGAAAAAAAATGCTCCACCTTAACCTGCAGATTCTTTACCAGTGTAATTTCAAATGCCAAATATGCGATTTCTGGAAAGAGCCCTATACAACAATGCCGAAACTCTCAGCCGCGCAAGCATCAATCATCGCCCAAAAGCTAAAAAAGATGGGTCCCTTAATCGTTTCCATTGGAGGAGGAGAACCCCTGCTTCACAATGAATTTCTTGATATAACCCGGATATTGGCCAGGGATAATTTTCCCGTTATGATCAGCAATGGCTGGTTTATGACCCCGGAAAAAGCAAAAGAGATATGGGAAGCCGGGTTCTATGAAGTGAGCATCTCCCTTGATTACGCCTCCCCGGAGAAACATGACGCGCGTCGAGGAAAAAAAGGAGCATTTGAGCGGGCTGTTCAGGCTCTTCAGTACCTGAATGAAAACAGGGTCTATCCTCATCAACGGATTAATATGATCACCACGGTTACGGAAGACAACCTTGATGATATTGAACCCCTTATTCAATTAAGCAAAGAGATCGGGGTTACCTACATGGTTTCGTGTTATTCTTCGGACAGGGGGACCGTCCCTCGCACGCGGGAAAATAGAGACGTGAGCGGTCTTCTCCTGGATCTAAAAAAGAAATATCGAGATTTTGTATCCATCCGGGGTTACCTGGCCGGTTTCAGCAAGGCCATGAATACCGAAGAAGGAAACACCCCCTGCTACGCCGGAAAGCACCTGTTTAATATAGACTGCCAGGGGGATGTGACTCTGTGCATTGATAAACTCGACAGCCCGGCAGGGAATATCTTAACAGATGATCTTGAAGTAATACGGGCCGGGCTTCTGGAACAATATAAAAATAATACCTGCGGAAAATGCTGGACCAGCTGCCGCGGCCCGGTTGAATCCCTGTTCTACGGGAAGCAGCGTTTACTGAATTACCATGACAACCGCCAGCTGATCCGGAATGTTCCAATCGGGGGTTCTTTTTAATAGTATTATGAATACCCCTTTGCCGAGAATAGTGCTCTTTCTTCTTCTTATCTCCCTTCTTTTTTCCGGGGCCTCTGCCAAAACCAAACCCGGAAAATGGAAACTGGCGAAAAAAACCGACAAGATCAAGGTCTATCGAAGACCCCTGAAAGGCTATGCCATTGATGAATTCAAAGGCGTGGGAGCCGACAATGTTCGAATAGAGGTGGTTGGTGTTATCCTGGAGGATGTTAACGGGTATAAAGACTGGATGGAGTATGTCAGTAAATCAAGGATCGTAAAACGGATCAATGAAAACGCCATGATAGTATACCAGCGCTATGCGGTACCCTGGCCCCTGGACGACAGGGATACCCTTGTGCGGATCGATATCAAAAAAAATTATAAGAAAGGAAGGGTGATAATTACTATTAAGGCAATAGACGAGCCCCTGGTTCCGCTCCCTCCCAAAACCGTTAGAATAAAAGAGCTTTACAGCAAAATCATTCTTCAATATATAGACCGTGAACATACCAGGGGAGAATATACCGTACGGGTAGATTTTGCCGGGCACATCCCCACCTGGCTTGCGAATATCATCAGCAGGGAAATTCCCTTTGTCACCCTCACGGGGATCGGCAAGCAGGCTCGTACAAAAAAATATATCGATATGGCTAACAAGTCTCACTACAAGAAAAAAATAGAGGAAGCCATAGAAAAAGGATTCTTAAAGAAATGAAAGACATGATAACGGAAAAAATAAAAGAGACAATCCCAACGCTCAGCAACAACTCCGCTCATACCATCGGTCAAATGGCGAGATGGACACAACCGCAAGACACCATACTCGATATTGGCTGCGGTAATGGCGAAATAGCCCATATTCTGGAACAATTGGGCTATACATCGGTTTACAATGTCGATTTTGTCGATCTCAGGGAATTCGATATTGCCCATTTTAAACTGTATGACGGCGTGTCCCTGCCGTTTGAGGACTCTTTTTTCGATTTTATATCGATAAACTTTGTCCTCCATCATGTTCCAAACGATAAAAAACTCCTGCTCCTTGATGAGATAAAAAGAGTCTCCCGGGGAATACTCTTTATTCTTGAAGATACTCCCAGGAATTTCATTGACCGCTTTATTTCAGGTCTTCACGGCCGCTATTTCCGGCACAAAATCAAAAGCACGGAACCGTTCGGATTCTATTCTCAAAAAGAATGGGAAGATCTGTTTAAGAAAACAGGCTGGAAAATACTGGCATCGGAAAAACAAAGCAGGTTATGCCGGAATAACAAGGAACCATACGCGCGAAGTCTCTTTGTAATAGAAGCGGAAAATAATTAATAACCGATTACCGATCACCCGGCCCCTCGCGGGCCACCGATTACCTTATTTCCTCAGGTTCTTTATGAAGAAGACCCGCGTAGAAGAGAAGGAGCATGCCTATTCCGGCCCATACAAAGGATCTGAGTCTCCGGATAATCCCAACAGAAACCCCAAGCTCGGGATTAAGCCCAATCAGATGCATGGCAATAGAATATGATCCTTCAAGGGTTCCAAAATTTCCCGGAATAAAAAAAGTGGCTGTGGTACAAATAAAACCAAAAATATAAACAAAAAATGCGTGAACAATCGTAAATTCAGGAGCAAATTTCGTAAACCGGACAATGAGAAATAATTCCAGGGAAGCAATTACCAGTATTCCAGTATAATGTATAAAAAGTGATAAATAAAATGTCTTCTTTTTTTCCTTGCTCAAAAGCTGCCCAATCTCTTCATCGAGATGTTTAACCTTTTCCCACCGTTCTTCCGTCATATAACGGTTCACCAGTTTTTTAGGAAGTTTTTTCAGGATATACTCCAGTAAACCGTCTCTCTGTTTTTTCAAGATAAGAAGCATAACCAGTATCATAATAAAAACAAACAAAAAGACCAGCGCCGTAATCCACCAGGCTATATCAAGAACAAATAAGCTGGCAAATACCCCTGTTAAGATGGTCAGGATATTCGCATAAGAATGTATGGTCCGGTCGAGGACTACTGCCGCAAGCCCGGTCTTAAAAGGAACAAAACCCCGGATGTACATGGCTTTTATTGGCTCTCCGGCCACAGCCCCAAGAGCATTTAACGCGGAGGTAGAATCACCGGCAATACGGGCAAATACCAGTTTTACAAATTGTTTGGCAGTAAAATCCTGGGAAATAAATAATCGCAGGGTATAGGCAAAGGCAACATTTGTTACCAGGTGTATGCCCACAATTGCTGCAAATCCCCACTTCAATTCTTTGATATGCTCAATAGTAGAATTAACTCCAAAGGACTTCAGCAGCAGAGCCAGTAATAACAGCCCGGCAATTAAAAAGACTATTTTTGTTATTTTTGATATTGTTGCTTTTTCCACAAATTCCCCGATTTTAACTAATTTTATAAGCGAAAGCAACTCTATTTAACCCGGAATTTAATGTCAAGACTTTAAGAAAGGACATTATCTGTCTGATTAGAAGGGGTTGAGGGGGGTGCCCCCTCAACCCCAGCACCTTCGCGGCGCGGAAGCGCCGCGAAAAGTACAAAAAAATCATAGGGAAATAAAAAAACCATTGTACAAAAAGTCTATATTTGTTATTGTTTCTACTGAGTATTTATCAAAAAAAATTAAGAGAGTATACTGAATAATAACGATGCCGAATAAAGAAGAAGTAATCCTGGTTGACAGCAATGATTCCCCCATCGGTACCTGTGAAAAAATGCAGGCCCATATTGAAGGAAAACTTCACCGGGCCTTTTCTATCTTCATTTTTAATTCGAAAAATGAGATGCTAATTCAAAAGCGGGCTCTGTCTAAATACCACTGCGCCGGACTCTGGTCGAACTCCTGCTGCTCCCACCCCATGCCCGGAGAATCAACTGAAGACGCAGTTCACCGGAGACTCAGGGAAGAGCTTGGCTTTGATTGCGAACTGGAAGAAGTATTCAGTTTTGTATATAAAATTAAGTTTGAAGATAACGGGCTCATTGAACATGAGCTGGATCATGTTTTTATTGGCACCGATGACCCGGAACCGGTTAGAGATCCCGATGAAATTGAAGAATTCAAATGGATAGAGAAAGAGACTCTTTTACGGGAAATATCCGAAAACCCGGAAAATTTTACATTCTGGTTTAAGGAATCCGTTAATAAAGTACTTAGCTCACGAGATTAAATAAATATGCTACTGGAGATCCTATTATGCTAAAGACACTGTTAAAATTACTTGTACTGTCTGCGGGGTTTATTGCATCGGCTTTAGGGCCCATATTAATTTTCAGCCAACCCATAAACGGATTACTTGGAGCCCCAACAATTCCTGCTGCCCAGGAGATGTTGGGTCTCTTCATGTTTTTCAACGGCGTTCTTTTATTTTTTGCTTCAAAAGATATTGAAAAATATACACTGATTATACTTGTTTCAATTGGATTACATTTTTTCATGCCCTTTGTGGACCTATATCTTGTATCCCTGTATCCCCAATATCGCCTGTTCCTGATGTCTTCTATGATCATTGATCCACTCTGGGGACTCACGGCATTGATCTTGTTAAAAAAATGCGGGTATATACGAAAAGGTAAAGCAAATCAATGAATACCAGTTCTCATATCTCTGAGAAATATAAGCAGATTGTTCCGCCTCATGAAAAATATTGTATGCCGGGACCGAATGAAATAAAATTCATTTCCTCGAACCAGACCCTTTCACTGGTACTGGGCTCCTGTGTTTCCACGGTTTTTGTGGGCAAAAAAGATAATTATATTCTCGCGGCAAACCACATCCTTCTTGCCAAACCTCACGCCGAGAGTATTGCCGCCACAAAAGGCGCGCAGGAGCAGGTTGATGAAATTATATCGGTTTTTCAGGATGCCTATGGTATCCCGTTAAAGGATCTATATTGTCTGTATGTTGTTGGAGGGGGAAAAAAGCTCTCGGGTATTTCATTTAATGTGCATATAAAAAACCTTACCGAAACCCAGGCTGTTCTGGATCAATACAAACTCCCCTCACTGTTTAATGATACGGGGAGCTATTTTTTCAGCACCTATTCAATATCAAAAAAGAGCCTCTCTATCTTTATTGAGAACAAAAATACCAACACCCATATTTCGTTTATAATTGACCTGGATGAATTATTCCGGCAAGACCCCCGGCAGCATTCTTTTCTGCCGGCATCGGCTCTGGATCCCGAAAACAAAGGATTCAATTCTTTCAATAAACAGGAGATTATTGTCTTTGTTACCGGTGCCCGTAACAGGCATCCCGGCTTTTAATTTAAGAGCACTGACCCGGGTCTTCGGCTCCGCTCAGACACCGGATGGCCGGGAAAAAATAGGTCAGAAACAAAATAGCATTACGGGCTGCATCTTAATATAAGGTATATCAACCCGGAATGACGTTTTTCGGTGTATTGAGACATGACCGACCCTGTGTAGCGGGGAAAAAGCAGGTCAGAAACTGGTTAGAAAGAGGATTGGAAATAAAAAGAGACTGGTTGCCGGAACTCTGTCAACTGCCAACCGTCAACTGATCTTAGTTTCTTAAGAGCAGCTTACCCCTCGAAGCGGGGAAAAAATACGTCAGAAACTAAATAATATTGCGAGCTGCATCCGGCTTGAAAGTATGGGCTCTTTGGGTTGTGAGGACTGTTTGAGCAACGCGAGTTCCGCAGCAATCCAAAGAGCCCATGCTTTCAAGCCCGCGCA
>JAAENB010000134.1 GCA_024224995.1 bacterium
TCAAATCTTCTAAATAGAACCTTTTTTCAAAGCGAGCCTTAGGCCCGCCCGGCATTGCTTTGTCCTTATGAGAGAACTGTTCCCCTGATTGTGCCTCCTGGGCTCTTTCCTGAAGATGAAACTGTTTATTTACCAGGTGTTTTTGGTGTTTATTCCTGAGATTGTGTTGTTTCAGGGAATTCCGGCCGGAAACCGCTCCTTCGGGGGGTACCTTCTCAGAGCTCTTTTAAAGAGCTCTGAGGTCGTGTCGCAGAAAAAGGCTTGAACTGGGAAGTTTTTTTTTCTATAATAAGGTGTTTGAGCAGCCCATTCAAAAAATGAGTACTCAGGAAACCGGCCTCCTGTGCAGAACTGAATTGTGGTTTGATAATATTGTTAGAGATGTTGTACCATTGTAGTATGATATCCGGGGAGAGACTAATGCATAAATTTCCATATCAAATGCAGGACACTACAACGGGTTTGTTTATCGAAATTCTTCTTCCGAAAAAGTTGAAATATCAACCGATATTGTATGATATTCTCAGACGGGGGTTAAAATTTGAGAATGTAAAAGAGCATCTCCTTGATGAAAACAAAAATGAGAAGATTCAATCTTTTGTTGGTAAATATAATATATCTCAACGAATAGATAGAAAAAAAATTGAAGAAATGAAACACATTTTTTGGGGATATTCAATTTATGAAGTTGATGGAGCATTTAGTGATTCAAATATTGGAAGTCAATTTATTGAAGAAAGAACCCAGATTATTAGAATAATGTTTCTTCCTGATTTTGCAAGTATGAAAGAAGAACAACATATTGATTTAAGCGAAAAAGAAATAAACAAAATAATACAGCAATATTTAAAAGTAGAAAGACATCTTGATAAGAAAATCGAAAAGACCTATATTGAAAAGGTCATAATTGAATACCTGGAGCGCTGGATTGATGATGTTCGTCTCTTTTTATTCTGTTATTTTGTTTTTGAAATATGCAACAGGATAAACCAGCTCAAAGAAAAGGACAAAGAACCTCTGGAAAAAGAAATATGGGTTACCTCGTTCTGGGATGTTTCCGTTAATAAAGCATTGTTGATTGACTAAACCATAGAGATCGGGCAGATGGGAACTCAGTTGAAAGGGGCCACCGGTTCGTTCGCCGGGAAACCCTATTGCTGTTCGTTAGTTCAAACCGGGCGAGGATTTTTCACTCCTTTTTTGATGAATTCTCGTGCCAGTTTTTTATTGGTTACCGCGATGAAATCATAAACGCCGCCGGGATCATACTCCTGGTCGTCTAACAATTCTCCTTTGAGGTCATAGATGCTGCCGCCAACAGCCTTCACCAGGGGGAACGGTATTAAATTAAATCCATCGGATCCGACCTGTTTTTTCCCTTTCCAATGATCTCTCCCTTCAAAGAGTATATGTACTATATCTCTACAGGCCGCGAGATAGCAAAGCTCTATTCCCGTAATATCATGGCTGAAGATGTGCCGCGCCTCATTTAACACTGCATAGTCGAGCTTCAATGCAACCGTTTTTCTCATCCCGTACCCATCATGCACAATAATAGTCGTATCTTTTATTCTTTGTGGTGATTGTGCCGGGAGTTGTAACGCTTTGAGTTTTATAGTATTATTAATAATAACCGAACTTCCTTCAAGCGTGAAGGAATGTCCCCCGGGCACATAATATGCCTTATTATTAAAACTAAAATAGATATCCCCCGAATGGAATCCCATTATAAAACAAGCGGTCAGATTCCTGAACGTTATATTTTGAGTCTCTGGACTATAGGCTGCCATGAAACAGGGATCTCCAATATGTAAGTCTGCACATCGTGAGCCATCAACAGGGTCAATGAAAATAGAACAGGTCGGATGAACGGCTTTTTTTATTTTTAAATCTTCCATGTAGATGTTTGCCCTTGCGAGCAGATCGGGAAACTCAGTTTCAATGGTTTCGTTTATGATCTTTTTTATCACCCTGTCAACCTGGTGCTCCTGCTTGGGATCTTCATTTGTACGGTTAACATATTCTATGACTCGCAACAGCTTCCGCTCATAGAATTTTTTATAGGAAAAATGGACTTTCCACGCTATACATTGCGCGAAATTGATAAAGTCATTTTCCGTATATGCCGCATTGAGCTTTATTGGCACGTATAGCCGCCATCAATGCTTAATAAGCTGCCCGTAAGAAAACTGTTGTCATCTGATAACAGGAATAAAACAGTTTTCGCGACTTCTTCGGGAGTTCCCACCTGTTTGATTGGCTGCGCGCTTTTTAAACCATCGTAAACTTCCTTCCGGGGAACGTCAAATCGATTGGCGTAGTATTCCACGGCATTATGATATAAAGGAGTCTCTATGGTTCCGGGGCAAATACAATTTACTCGTATGCCATATTCAGCGTAATCAATGGCGGTGCTTTTAGTCAGTTGTCCTATGGCCCCTTTGGTGAGACCATATACGGAACTTTTTGCTTTGCCGACAAAGCTCTGGTCCGAGCCCATTAGTACAATACTCCCGCTTTTTTGTTTTTTCATAATTGGCAGAACTTCTTTAAGTGTGTAAAAAATACCTTTTAGATTTACCGATAAGACCTTTTCAAATTGTTCGATAGTGGTTTCTTCAATATCCGCGAATAAATATATTCCTGCATTTGCGAAACAATGATCAATTCTACCTTCTTTTTCATAAATAGTTTTGATACATTGTTGTACTGATTCATAATTGCTGACATTACACTCCTGGTAGAATACATTTTTTTCACTTTCGAATGGCTGGATATCCAGAACATAAACTCTGGCCCCTTCTCTGGCCAGGAGTTTTCTCGTTGCTTCTCCTATTCCTGTTGAGCCACCTGTTACAAGAGCAACCCTGTTTGTGAAATTCATATTAACAATCCTCCTGTGTGGTTGGTAATTATTAGTTTGATGAAATTTTCATAAAAAGCAAGCATTTTTTGGAGAGTAGCGCGAATATACTAAATAGAATCTTTTTTTAAAGCGAGCCTCAATCCTTAGAGAGGCTCAGATCAAATTTGAGTTGTAACTAAACGCATTTGTAGTTGTGGGCGAGCGCATCCATCTACTAATGGGGTCGTTATCTCCGGAAATGAAAAGCAGTGTGTTCTCAGAGCTCTGCGCCTCCGAAAAAAGCTTGAAAAGGGAAGTGTTATCTTCTATAATAAGGTTGTTTATAGGGGGAGTAACCATGCCAAAAATGATTCCCATTATGGCCCTTATGCTTTTCTTTTTATGTTTGGGATGCAAAAAAGAACCTGGAAAGACGCAAGAGAACCTGCCCACCTGTCTTATTGTCTCTTCGTATCATAAAGAATACGCGTGGCAGCAGGGGCTTGAAAAAGGGTTTCGACCGGTACTGAAGGGCAAGTGCGCGAGCCGGTATTTTTACATGGATACAAAACGGAATCCTGCTCCTGAATTTTGCGGGCAAAAAGCCCTGGAAGCAAAAGCCCTTATTGAATCCCTGAAACCTGCTGTTGTTATTGCTTCCGATGATAACGCATCAAAGTACCTGGTGCAACCCTATTATAAAGACGCGGACCT
This sequence comes from bacterium, assembly GCA_024224995.1. The sequence goes on from JAAENB010000134.1 coordinate 3,560, forward strand.
ACCGTTTGTATTTTGCGGTGTGAACTGGTCTGTTAAAGAATACGGGTATCCCTATTCCAATGTAACAGGTATGATAGAAGTTGTGGCAATCAAACCGCTCATAACACAGGCGAAGCGGATCGTTCCCGGAGCCCGAAGGATTGCCTGTATTACTTCGAACACCCTGACTGAGTTGAAGGTTGCTCTTAGGGTAAAAGAAATTTATCGAGCTGAGGGAGTCAAATTCACTAACCTGGTTGCCACTAACATGGCCGATTTTAAGCGGGTGTATAAACAGGCTCAAGGCTACGATTATATTCTTTTCTGGGGCTATGTGGGAATTAAAGACTGGGATGACGCTGCTGCGAAAGATTTTATCGGCAAGCATTCCAAAAAACTGACTATTGGGCTCAACCGCTGGTCCTATCCCTATGTGATGCTTGTCTTTAATATTGTACCGGAAGAGCAGGGACGGTATGCGGCTGAGGCCGCGCTGAAAATACTGGAAGGAACGAAGCCCGCAGATATCCCCATTATTGCGAACCATGAGTGGAATATTATCATGAATGAAGCGCTGCTGGATATAATTAAAATAAAGCTTCCGGGTGATCTTCGCCGGAAGGCTAAACGAGTGGAGTGATCCAAAGGGTATGGCTCAAAAAGAACCGCTTGTATCACGGGAAACGATCCTGGCCTTACGCATGAAAAGGGAGCTGCTGGTGACCGTGCTTATTGGGGTGATAGTTACTGCGGCACTGATAGCCGTTACCTGGAATGGGGTTCGGCAGCGGGGACTTAAGACGCTTGAGTATAAATACGGGCTCATTAAAGAATCGGTGCTTCAAAATATTAATGCCGGGGACGCTGTTGCCAAAAGTATGCAGGCCCTGTTTCATTCTTCAGTCCAGGTTGATGCCGATCAGTTCAGGATCTTTTCCGAAGAGATATTATCCCGCTATTCATTTATCCGCTCCACAAGCTATTATCCCCGGGTCTATTCCCGAGAACGGCAGGCATTTGAAAAAGAGCAGCGCGACTGGGGATTTATTTCCTACGAGATTTTTGAGTATAACACCAACCATGAGAAAAAAACAGCCGGAGCACGGAATAAATATTTTCCCGTATTATTCCAGTATCCCTTTTCCCCGGAAACAGCCTCTCTTTTCGGGTACGACATTCTGTCGAGTCCCGGTTTTTTCCGGTCCATCGCAAAGACCATAGAGTCTGGTGAGCCTGTTCCTTCGGAGCCGTATAAATGGAAGTATGGTGAAGGACGTGGGTATAAACTTTTTATTGCCGTTTATGAAGGTAAGAACGTTCCGGCTACTCGAAAAGAACGGAAAGAGAAAGCCAGCGGGGTGATATCACTCACTATTGATCCCAAATCGCTGTTCGGGAAAGAAGATCTTCCTCGTGATATTGTCATTTCTTTAGCTGTTTTCCCCTTACCGGGTAAAAAAGGTTTTACGGTGTTTCATTCCGGAGACGGGAAAACCGTGACCAAAAGCGCGCTCCCGCTGCCGGACCTGGCGCTTGAGTATCCCATCAGGGTATCACAGCAGCGCTTTCACCTGTCGCTTGCCAAAGGATTATTCCTGTCCGATATCAACTACAGGCTTTTGATAATCTCTTTTGTCATTGGGCTTACGTTTTGTATGGGCTCCTTTATTATTGTACGAAGAGGAGGGAAACTTAAGATCCTTGCGCACAAACGAAAACTGGCCGAAGAAGCGATGGCCGAGTCGGAGAAAAAATTCAGGGGGATATTCGAGAACGCGGAGGAGGGGATTTTTCAGTATTCTTCCGGCGGCCGTATCCTCACGGCGAATCCCGCGTTCGCGAAAATATTCGGATACGATTCTCCTGAAGAGATCATTGAGACTATTGCCGATATCAAAGACTTTGTCCATGACAGGGGGGCCAGCCTGGATGTGTATCAAAAACAACTGAGCGAATACAACACTGTTTCCGGTTTTGAGATTTCCCTGTATAAAAAGAACAGAGATATTATTTTTACCAAGATCAATGTTCATTCGGTCTTTGATGAAGCCGGTGAACTTCTTTATTATGAAGGGATTCTAGAGGATATTACGCAAAAAAAACATGTTGAAGAACTGAAACGGGAAAAAGAAGCGTCTGAGGCGGCAAACAGGGCGAAAAGTGAATTCCTGGCCAACATGAGCCACGATATTCGAACGCCCATGAACGCCATTCTCGGGTTTACCGAACTGCTTGAGTCGGAAATAAATGATAATACGCAAAAGCGTTACCTCTCGTCCATCTCGGCAAGCGGTAAAACCCTGCTGAATTTAATCAATGATATCCTGGACCTTTCCCGCATTGAAGCAGGCAAGCTGGAACCGCAATTAAAACCGGTGAATCTTCATACGGTTCTGGGAGAAATTGAATTGATGTTCTCCCACCGGGTAACTGAAAAGGGATTGGATCTTATTACGGATATAGACGAGAGCCTTCCCCGGGGATTGCTGCTCGATGAATACCGTTTAAAACAGGTTCTTATTAACCTCATTGGGAATGCCGTGAAATTTACCGCTGCCGGGTCCATTAGCATCTCTGTTCAATATGAAAACCCCACCGGCGGGACCAGCGCGCCGGATATAATTTTTTTGGTGCGGGACACGGGAATCGGTATCCCGGAAGAACAGCTGGATAGGATATTTAAACCCTTCCAACAGCAGCAGGGACAGGACTCCGGAACATTCGGCGGCACCGGCCTGGGCCTGGCCATTACCAGGAGGCTGGTTGAGATGATGGGTGGAGAAATATCAGTCCGCAGTGAACAGGGAAGGGGGAGTACCTTCCGGACCCGGCTAAAAGAAGTTCAGGTCACTGCGGTGATTCCCGAGCATGAAGATGAAAGCGATTATCATCAATATATTGTTGAGTTTGAAGAAAACTCGGTTCTGGTAGTGGATGATATCGATTATAACCGGGAGCTGGTTAAAGAGTTCTTAAAAGAATATAATCTTACTATTATTGAAGCGAATAACGGTGAGCATGCTGTTGAACAGGCCCGCCGGTTTATGCCGGGCGTTATTCTCATGGATATGAAGATGCCCGTTATGACCGGGTATGAAGCTACTGAAATTATCAAACAGGATGAAAGTTTGATAAATATTCCTGTTGTGGCGCTTACCGCCTCTGCCATGACAGGTGATGAGGACTTAAGTATGGAAGCCGGGTGTAACGGCTTTCTCAGGAAACCGGTTTCCCGGGGAGAACTGGTTTCCGAACTGGCACGGTTTTTACCCCATTCCAAAAAGGAACGGGCTGCTGTTTCAAAAGAAAGCGGGAACGGCAGTGTGATATCCTTCGTTCCGGGGTCGTTATCTCCGGAAATGAAAAGCAGGCTGCCACGGCTTCTTGAGCGCCTTGAAACGGAGTTTATGGGGAACTGGGAGCTGGTTAAAAAAACCATGATCTTTTCCGGGATTCTTGATTTTGCTGCCGAGGTTATGGAACTGGGGGAGGAGTTCCGGCTGGAACCCCTGGCGGAGTGGGGGAAGAAGCTGCGGGAAGCGGCGCAGGGTTTTGATGTTGAAAGGGTGCGTGTTCGTCTTGGTTCTTTTCCCGGGCTTGTGGCGGCTGTGCGCGCTTGTTTGGGGTGAGCGTCTCAGAGCTCTTTAGAAGAGCTCTGAGGTCGCGGTGCTTCAGCAGGGGAGGGAGCCGATAGCTATTGGCAATATTTTTCCAGCCCTACTACTATTTCAGCAGGGAGAACATTAGGGTTACCTGTATCAGGATTGTTTCTTTTGTGTGCTGGATTCTTTGGATCGAATCTTGATCTTGTATTTGTTAATTGACCGGCAGTCTTTTTCTGACACAAATTGTTCTTTATGATGTAGTTTTTGATGTAAACCTTAATATGGTATTCAGGATCCAGCTTCTTTTCTAGTGACCCTATAAATTTTTTAAATTCATTAGTACTAGTTATGAGTGTGGCTTTTGCTGCAAAGATTGTAGACAGCCTGTTTTCTTTCCATCTTATAACTTCTTTCTCCAGTTCGTAGAGGATATCTCCCGAATAAGGAGGTTCAGGCGCGGTTTCTGCATTAGAGGGGAGCTTAACCTTTTGGGTCATCTGTATAAGACTATTAAGCCAACCTATATAGTGTTTTTTTAAATCTGCGGGAAATGCCGCTATTGTTCCTTCAGGAATGGCCGTGCCTTTTACTTTAGGAAGTGCCCTGCCTTTTACTTTAGTAATTTTTTTTATTCTGGAAATTTCATATTGTATTAATATTTTTATCTGGCTAATTGCATGCCTTTGACTTTTTTCAGCTTCATTGACAAACCTGGGATAACTATCCCTTTTCCCGCCCCATGATAGAGCATATTTTGCAGTAAATTTTTTAAGAGTTGACTTTTTGAAAATACTGGGAAATTTTGATACATTCGGTCTTAATTTATTTATTAAATCAGTTTCAGTCTGATCAAGCGCATTAGCAACATCAAAAGTTGGCCAAATTTCTTTTGGGGTATATCCCGGATTTATCTCTTTCTTCCCGTCCTCATGGCCCCTAAAGGAAAAAATATTTTTGTTCATATCTATAAGATCTTGAATCGTGAGTCCTTTTTTTTCTGCATAGGTCGTTGATAAATGTTTAGGGCCTGTATTTAAATAAGTATATTGTCCGCGATTTCCAAATGTGGGAAACGTGAGCTGTATTTTCCCATTTTTGTAAGCAATCATATCCTTTGTTTTTTTTAACGCTCCCTCATAGAGGGCTTTCATAATTTTTGAGTTCTTTATACAGCCGAGATAATCGTTGTTTTGATACATTTCCTCATAACCTGATTCTTTGGGTGAACCAACAAACTCTCTTAAGAGCACATCGTCGCAAGGGCCTGTATATAGTTGACCAAGTGGCTTATCCACCAGTCTCATCGTACCTTCTGCGTCCCGCTCTTTTATGTCATATCCTACTTTTGTTTTCGGGTCACAATAGATTCCTCCATATTTATATAATACTCCATATCGTATTATATCCGCCCAATAGGCCCAGGTAATCATGTCCCTGTTTCTATTTTCATGAAGATTCATCGTTGCCCGGCTATAAACCAATTCTTCATACAGTTCGTGAAAGGTATCATTTTCTCTTGCCAATTCATTAATATTTTTTAATTTCAGATTCTGGATACGACCGTAAATGTTTTTCATTGTCATAGTGCCACTTTCGTCAACAAGTCTTGGGTCATACCAGATATAGGTTGTCCAGTCCGGATTTTTTCTTTTTGATTTTAATACAATATCCGCATAAGGTTTTCCCTCAAGGTTCATCAGGGCTCCTCCCAGCCAAACAGTATGCAATATTTTTGGTATCGGTTGGGGGGTTCCATTGTTGGGGCATAACTTTGTATCAACAGTCACCGCTCCCGCACTGCTGCTAAATAAAACAACTGTTAAACAACAGGCCAATAGAGCAGGCTTTTTCATTTTTTGTATTTTCATAATTCTCCTTCCTTCTTCGATTTTTTATTATAGTAAAACCATAATGAAAACAAGTGACCAGCGGTCAATTTAAATTTAAGGAGCTTTTTTTTTTTAAAGCACAAGGATGGAGTGATTGTTTATTGAATTATTTATATGCAAGGTTCAGAGCTCTTTAGAAGAGCTCTGAGGTGGTGGTGCTTAGCTGCAATTATTTAATTGTCACGTTTTCTATCATCTTCACAATATTTTTCCAGTCCTGTGATTATTTCTGCAGGGAGAACATCAGGATTCTCTAAATTAGGATGGCGCCTTTTGTGTGCTTCATTCTTTGGATTGAATGTTGATCTTGTATTTGTTAATTGACCGTCAGTCTTTTTCTTACACAATTTGTTTACAGTGATATAATTTTTGATGTAAGCATCAACATGGTTTTCAGGGTCCAGTTCTTCTTCTATCGTATCTATTAATGCTTTTATCCTGGGATTTAGAGCGTTATACTCCGGTTCTGCCTTATACTCTTTAACTCTTTGTTCTATTTCGAAGAGAATTTCTGCTGAGAAAGCTCCCGTTTCCTCATACATATTTTCCCCTACCTCTCTAAATCTTTTCATCTTCGTCGCGTTGATTATTGCATCATGAAGGCTCGTAACAAAACGTTTACTTGAGTTTGAAGAACTGGCTTCATTTTTTGCCGAGACAATATGGCTCTTAATCGCCTTAATTTGACTTGTTTGGAGAATATTAACTGCTTGGGCATGTATGGGATAGGCTTCCCTTTTTCCGCCCCATGATACTTTATAACCGCCGGGTACTGTAAATTTATCACTCTCCGATTTCTCGAAAATACTGGGCGTTAATGATTTATCAATACTCAATTTTTTATCATCCATAGCACTCCAAACATCTTCAGACATCCGTCTATATTGACTAAAGGCAGCAAAAGTCTTTAAAAATTCTTTTAACGTAAATGGATTCTGCGGGAAACTCTTCGCTTCTAAATAGGTCATTGTTAAATGTTGAGGGCCTGTATTCCGGTACGTATACTTTCCACGGTGTCCAAAGGTGGGATAAATGAGCTGTGTTCTCCCATTTTTAAAAGCAATCATATTGTTTGTTTTTGTTAACGCACCCTCGAAGACAGCCTTCATGATTTTTGAATTTTTTATGCAACCGAGATAATCGTTGTTTATAAACTCCTTCTTTCCCAGACCAGTCGTGGCGGGTGAACCAATAGGTGTTTTTAAAATAACATCGTCACAATGGCCTGTCAATACTTTGAAGTTGGACTCTGCTGTACCCAGTTTCTTAATTATTTTTGTTTTCGGGTCACAATAGATTCCTCCATATTTGGTTAATGCTGCATAGCGGATAATATCGGCCCAATAGGCCCAGGTAACCATCTCCTTATTTCTATTTTCGAGAGTATTCATCGTTGCTATATCAAGAACTAATTCTTTATATAATTTCTTAAATAAACTATTGCTTTCAAATTCAATAATAGATTTTAATTCCACTCTCGCGGCACCGGCGAAATGGGCCGCCATTTCCGGATTCCCAGCTTCGTCAAGTAGTCTTGGGTCGTACCAGACATAGGTTCGCCAGCCCGTAAGAACATTGTTTGAAA
>JAAENB010000135.1 GCA_024224995.1 bacterium
AATTCCAGGCTCCATAACTCGGGATTTTTCGATGGGGAAAAGGGATCCTGGAAAAGCGCGTCAAAGCCCGTTTCTTGTAATAACCGTAGCGATTCCCTGGCATCACCAAAATGTATTTTTATAGAAAGATTGTTTTCGGAATATTCCCCTTCTTTAAAGGCTTTTTTGATTATTTCATAAACCGGGGCTTTCTCATCGTGAAATTGAATTGTTTCCAGCAAGGGCAAATAGGTCCGGTCCTTTTCAAATGAGATTATTGTAAGCCCGGTTCCGGGACGCTTTGCCGATAGTTCCATAAGCAGGGCCAGGATGTTATAACCCAGGCCAAACCCTATATCAAGAACCTTCAGATTCTTTTTGGGTGAGTCCAGTATCTTTGACGGGTATATATGCTTGAGCAGCGCTTCTTCATAAGCTCCTGATGTGGAGTGCATTGCTTCACTAAATTCATCGGCATATATTGTTGCGGTACCGTCTTCTGTTGTTTCCAGGCGGTATTTTTTATCGGTCATCCGGGATCTTTTGGATTTATCAAAGATTTGATCCCTGATATATCATAATCAATAAATATTTCACAGTATTCTTCTTCGCATTCGGAGTAGACTGTCTTTCCCTTTTCCAGCTTCGGCAATATAAGCTTCTTGGTTGAGTTGGGTATCGCTTTGCCCGGGTTCCTTGTTACCAGGGTGCTGATCACCAGATACCAGGCCCGCTCCTTGCCCAGCTTTTGTATGGCTCCGGGCAGTTTTTTTTCCAGGGTCTCGTCGTCCATATTCTGAGGTACGGCTATTCGAATATATGCCCGCAGCGTTGTCTTGTTTATCCCCTCCCAGCGGACTGCTTCCTTAAATGAGGGCGTACTGCTGCATGCCTGGGCCAGCAGTACGGAGATAAAGAAAATCAGGGTGATAACAGGCTTTCCAGGGCCTACATTTCTTTGAATATTGCTTTTGATGATCTAAGAACCTCTTTGCTTTTTTTAATATACGCTTTTGTCTTTGGCGAGATCTTCTTGCCTCCCGGAGCAAGCCACCGTATCATGGTATTATTTTTAAAATAATAACGGTTCTCTGCGCTCACGTGCTGCCGCTTATCTCCGTTCCAGGAGTATTCATACACAAAGAAGAGCTTGTTATTCCAGTAATAATACTCCATAACGTTTCCCGCAAGATCCAGTATTATCTCTGCCTTTATACAGTATACCTTTTTTTTATGAGTATATCTGCTGACTACTCTTCCATAGGGAGGCCCCACTTCTTCCTGAAGAGTTTCTTCTTTCTTTGTTACTTTGTATTTCCCCAGGTTTTTTGTAATCTGATTAAACTGCTTCCTGATGGTTACTATGTCTTTGCTCTCTGCGTAGAGAAGACTGCTCACCAGGAAGAGTAATAATACAAAATAGATTTTTTTTCTGTGTTTCACCGGTTTAAAAAATAGCATGTGTTACGCCAATAACACCATACAAGGTCCAGAGGCTTGTTGTGGTGCTATTGTTATTGATATCAGCAAGTCCATACCTGGCATTTAAACCCAGGAAAAAAGTGAAATTACCCATGGGAATTTTTGCCCCTCCTTCTATAACCAGACCAAAATCATTTGAATAACTGCTGTTCATATTTACTGTGTTATAATCATCCCAGCGCCATGCGCTTACTAACGGGGCAAAATAAAAACCGCCCGTGGCGTATAAGAATTTATATTTGATTCCACCCATAAGGTTTATATTCACGAATTCACGTATTTGATTGGTTGAATAAGTTAAGGCGGCGGGCCTCGTTGTATAGTGCACTTTCAGATAGCCAACATCGGCAATGGCCATGAAACCAAAGTCTTTATTGTTAAAATAAGAAAATCGTATTCCCGGGTTAAATGAAAATTCAGGACCTTCATATGATCCGCTGTCACTAGTGGCTCCGGATATTCCCAGGCCAGAATAGAGTCCAAGGTGAAACTTGTGGTCGGGTTTTTTATCAGTTTCTTGTGCCCATATGCTGGAAACCGGAATAATTGCTAAAATTACTATTAGAAAGAGTATCTTTTTTTTCATGGTAAACTCCTTAAAATTTTTTTTATGTATTTGAATGAGTATTGCATTAAATATTGTGTGTCAATATAAATTCTTCACTTTTTTGTTAAAAAATTTACGGGTTTCCGCTTCAGTACTGTCTTTATATATAAGGGACTATTATCTTCCCGGAAACAGGCCCTATTGAAAAAGAGTTTCTTGAGAGTGTTGACCCTGTGGGGCAGGGAAAAATATGGAAGAAACTGTGGGTATACCGGGGTTTGTTTTGCGAAGATGCTCCGGGCACGGGTTTGGTTCTGAGAGACGTTGCAGTGCAACGCCTTTACTGGCTGGTTTCTGGCCAGGGTTATGGAGACTCTGAGGAGGGATGCGACCCCTGCGAGGGGATTCGGTACGCGTACACGGTGTTTATTTGGGGTTTAACCCC
>JAAENB010000136.1 GCA_024224995.1 bacterium
GGAACCAAAGCAATCCTCAACTACTACGCCTCCCTCTCTCACAGCAAAATCAGCCTCTGGACCTCAAAAATGATAATCGTGGGAGAAGGAGAAACCGGCAAGAGCTGTCTTCTGGACTCCCTGGAAAACCTGCCCTTTGAAAAGGGCAAACCCACTACACATGGTATCGACATCCGTACTCTTAAAATTCCCCATCCCAAAAAAAAAGACGTTACCATGGAACTAAACACCTGGGACTTTGGGGGCCAGGAAATTTACCACGCCACGCACCAATTTTATCTAACCGATAATTCCATTTTCCTCCTGGTCTGGAACGCCCGCCAGGGTTTTGAATCCGGCAAGATCTACAAATGGCTGGAAACCATAAAAGCCCTTGCGCCGGGCTCGCCCATTTTAATCGTAGCAACACGAGCTGAAAAACGCGGAGCCGACCTCCCCCGGGATGAACTCTCCGCCCTCTATCCCAAAAACATAACCGGCTTTTTCGAGATCGATAACGCCACCGGCTACGGCATCCCGGAACTGGCAAAGGTCATTCAAAAACAAGCTGCCAAACTAAAGTACATGGGAATAGAACGACCGGCAGCGTGGGTGGAGGCGGCAAAGGAGATCCGTAAGCAGGAAAGCAAGTACATGGGAAAAGAGGAGCTCATCGCGCTCTTCAGGCAGGGAGAAGTGGATAAAAAAAACGATGAAAGCCTGCTCTTATATCTTCATGAACAGGGTGAGATCCTCTATTATCCAAACGAAGAGGAACTGCAAAATACGATAATTATCAAGCCGGAGTGGGTGAGCAAACATATCGCCTATATCCTGGACAGCCCGGAACTGACAAAGCAGGCTGGGTTTTTGAAGAAAGCTCTTATGCAAAAAATATGGCACGACCTGAGCCCGGACTTACAGGAAAAATTTCTCGTGCTAATGGAAAAATTCGACCTCTCCTACAGAACAAAAGACAACAGGGAGCGGTCCCTGGTTGTGGAAAAACTCAAATACGAAGAAGACCTGCGGTATAAAAAACTCTGGGAAGAAAAGGCAGAGGCCCGGGAAATAACCCTGAAATACGAGCTCAGTACCATTCCCGCAGGGATCCCTACCTGGTTCATCGCGCGGACTCACCGCTTTACAAAATATATCCACTGGAAACACGGCGCCTTATTGGAAGACGAAGAGAAAAAACATTTAGGTTTGATAGTTGCAAATCCCAATCAAAAATCCGTAAGGCTCATTGTCCGCGGACTCATGCCCTATTATTTCCTCTCCCTGCTGCGCGACACCTTTGAGCTCACCCTCTCCCGGTTCAAGGGTCTGGAGCTCACAAGAAAAATCCCCTGCCCCGGGCACAACGGAAAAGAATGCCCTCATGAATTTGAGCTGGAAGACCTTGAAAGGCGGCTGGAGAAAAAACCGCCCAGGCTCACGATAGAATGCCCCAAAGCAATGGAAGACGTGGACGTGTCAAAGCTCCTCTTTGGGATCAGCTCGGCGACCCACGAAGACCTGGTGGAAAAAATCAGGAAATCCGTGTCAAAAGATATCAAAAAGGAGCTCAAAAAAGAACATAAAAAACAGAACGAAGAATTGATTAAGCTCGTGCAAATAGAATTTCTAAACTCATATAAACATCAGCAGGAAATAATGGACATTACCTGTCCCAATGTTTTTACGCTCAAACCAAAACATAAAAACTGGCTAACCCGGTCCGTAGAATCTCACGATTTTGAGCTCCGGCTCTTTTGCCAGAAACCCGGCCACTGGCACCCGGTAAAAGAAGGAAAGTATGATATAAAAATTCCAAAACAATGGCTTATTACCATTGCGCCTTATTACAATAAGATAATAAAATACCTCAAATGGATAGCCCCCGCCTTCCTGCCCCTGAGCGGCAGCCTCCTCTCGGAAGCCGATTACGCCGATTATAAAGACGAAATAACGGCCGGAGGAAAATGGGCAAACAAGCTGGACTCCGTAGACACCAACGGGGATGATCTCGATTCCGCGGCCTACATGCACCAGGCCTCAGGAGCTGAGCTCCGCCAGGTTCGGGAACTGCTGAAAAAAGCCGACCCTCAGAAAGTCTGGGGCGGGCTGGAAAGAGTATCCACTCCCGAGGGGCATATATTGTGGTTGTGCCCGGAGCATAAGGAAGAGTATAAGTGAATGAGGGGAACGGGGCTTCGGGTTGTTCTCTATTCCCTTACCGGACTTTCCCCAAAAGCGTCCGCAGCGCATGCATCTCAAAGCCATAAAGACTTAACTTAAATTGCTCCGCCTCCGCGGGAATATTCGACCGGTACAACTCTTCGCCGGATTCCGGGTCCAGGGGCAGGTATAATATTATTTCCTTGAGGATTCTTTCCAGGGTCTCCTTTTCTGTTTCCTCCAGGTCTACAGTAAAGAATTCGGGAGGTCGCTGAGCGGAGCCGAAGCGTTTTTTGTTGACAAATCCCGGGGAGAGCTGGTTTAACTAAGTTGTTGTATTTGGGCTCTTCGCAAGAATTGTCCGGAAAGGCCTCATCCCTTGCAGGGGGTGGGGCTTTTCTTATGTGAGAACAGTACATGTGTTTACGGAACATATGTCAACTTAATTTGTTGGATTCAAGACAATTAATGTGTATTTTTTGTTAATATTTTTTGATTAATATCAACGATTAGTGACAGTATGGAGATATTAATCTGGACTCAAGGAAACTTCGCCGGACTACTGTATAGTATACAGCAGTCTGACTTTTCATATAATTCACAGAGACTCATTCTATTATTAAATTGTATAACATGATAATAAACTTTTTGATAATGTATCGTTTTTACAGTCCTGGTATAAGCTAAATGTTCTTCCATTTAAAGTTATAATGCCTTTATAGGGTTTGTAATTAATACATCGTTTAAATGAAATAAAAAATATCTTGACTATCAGGCTCCCTTAAATTATCATTATAGTACAAAGGAAAAATAATGAGAAAAAAACTCCTATCATTTCGGTTGTCATTATCGCAATAATTATTATTGTTATATATCTAATAAACAAAGACACTCAATTAGTTGATAATCAAAATAATTTTATTACTCAATTGGTTGAAAATCAAAATAATTTTTTTCAATTATCAACCAATTTCATAGAAGAAGATAAAGATAAGATAAAAACCATTTTCGATAGTGCTTTCCAGAAAATAAAAGAAGAAAGCTACATAATTAAAATCGAGTTTTATTTTGATAAAAGGATTATTGCAGTCACATCTCTAGAAGGAGTGAAAACATTATTGCCCCAATTAAACAAAAATTATTTTGAATCTCTTTTGAAAAAAATAAAACCTTCATCTAATCCTTATTTATCAAAATATAATTATTTTCAATCATACTCTATTGAAGCCGTTAAACAATTCAAAGATGAAACTGTAAAATTTAAAATTGAACCACTTGTCTCTTTTTCAGATAAAAATAAATTTCATGAATATGACCCAGATCCAGTTAGTTCCCCTCGTTCTATTGTTAAAAAAGGGGCTTCGATTAAAGATGATGTTATTTACAAAAAACTGATGAAAGCCGAACGGCTTCTAGTTAAAAAATATCGAAATTCATCTTTTATCGGAAAGATGGAATCCATTTATAATTTCGACAAAAAGAAAGGAAAAAATTCAATTCACTTTAATAAAAATGTTGGGGAAAAATATAAAAAAAAACTGGAAGAAATATTCGATTTATATTCCAGAAAACAAATTTATATTAACATAGATAATGCGGATAATCCCAAAAGTATATTTTATGGTGGAAAACAAATAAAAATTACGAAAGAACACTTTTGGGTTGTTAGACACGAAAAAAATGGTAATGTTTTATATTATCTATTTCGTAGAGAAGAGTAAATATCATATTTTATATATTCCGTCCTAACAAAAAACCGAGAGTGTATAGCCTTCAGAATGTATATCACTTATATTCCTGGTGAAATTATTAAAAAATTTCCAATGGCTAAAACAATTCTTTTAAATTTGATTTGGCATATTATACTCCAAATCAGGCACTTGGTTCTAGATCTCTGGCTCTATAGGCATGATAAAAATCCATTTCATCTGACTTTATGTCATTGAATGCGATAAGAATGCATATAATTACAATTGTAGATACTACTAGAAGACCAGAAAATTTAACTACAAAATATGCTGCTGCTGCTAATGCCACTGTCAACTTAGCTGCATCGGCTATTAAATCAATATTTTTTTCTATCGATTCATAAATTTCTCTTGGAAGTTCAGCAGCTGATTGCCATAGATCATCCCAGAGTTCATCCCAGGATGGATACCCTAGAGGAACGGGTATTGGATCCGGTGAATATGGAAATGATTCTTCCGAATCAGGAATTAATTCGCCTGACAGCTGCATTCCCACAAGGCCTTTAATTGTAACATCCCCAACTTTAGCAGTTACATTTTTTTGCTCAAATTTAACAGATAATTTATTACCATTAGTAATTTTAACTTCTCCGTTCCATGATTCATTTAGAACAAATTTTGATTTCAAACTGACTCCCTTTACTAAACCTCCATCCATCTCAAAACCTAACGCAAACTTATCTATAGCAATTTCCAACTCCTGGTTCATTTTAGTTTGATTGAATGACACTCCTTTTATATATCCTTTTTTCTGCATTGACAACTTATGTGTAAAAGAGAGAGTGTATAAAACTTTAAAATTTCCTACTGTTTGTACAAATATAGAAGTAGGCAGTTCTCCCTTAAATTGCACTTGGGGATATCGTATTTTTTTTCTTTCTTTTTTTGGTTTTTCTTGATTTTGCTTCAACAAATCTCTAATGCCTTTTATAGTTACTCTATAATAATACTCATTGTAAATTTTTTTTATTTTTATTTTTGGTTTTACTTTATTAAAATAATCAACAAAGTATTTAATATAAAAGATGGAAACAGAATCGATTATCTCAATAATGATAATCGATTTTACCGCCACCGCCTGCTCCTGGGGGATTTTGGAGCCGTTCAGTTTAATGGAGAAATCCGGACTGGATTCGCTTTCGGACATGGGTTCCTCCCGGTAAAAAA
>JAAENB010000137.1 GCA_024224995.1 bacterium
AGGCCGATTGGGTTATCGACATGGGGCCCGAAGGCGGGAGCAAGGGCGGGGAGATTATCTTTGAAGGGACGCCGGAGAAGATGGTAAGGGGTAAGAAGAGTTATACGGGGGAGCATTTGAAGGAGGTTTTGTAGGGCGCGGGTGCGGGTACCCTGCCCCCAAAAAAGCCCCATGGGTTGAAGTTCTTTTCAGTGACTCATGGTGTTTTTTTTAAAAAAATTCATGGTTGACAAATATAAATGATCGTTTTCCTTTTTTAATAATCCCATATTTTCAAATTTTTGAAAATCTGCCGTACAACTTTTTAAATTCTCGTCAATCTCCGCACAAATTATATTAAGATCTAAAGAAGGTTTATTTAATATATCAGGAAAAGACGACATTCAGCGAATCGGATAATCGCCACCTGTGTCGCCAACTCCTCCATAAATTGGAAATACAGGTGTTCCTCGTGGCACGCGTGAAATATCTATTCCACCATGTATCGCAAAGGGTATATGAAAATTAGTTAATTAATACTTATAAATAAAAATATCAAAAACAATATAAAAAAAACATATGAACCGATTAAGACCAGAATATTAATTTTTTCCCTGGATTCTTTGTCTGTTATATATTCATGTAAAAGAATTAAAGAAGTAGGAACAAATAAATTTGATGGCTTTTCCATATTTAAATCAACATAATAACTCCACGATTTAAGATCAAAACCCGCTGAAATAACAAAACAAATTATAGAAATTATTAAAAAAATCACCTTCCCTCTCCTAAATGATACATCTTATTTTTTTGGCTTTTTGTCTTTGTCTCGTTCCCTTAATAAGTCTAGTCCCTCCGCTTTAGGTGTTCCTTTTACCATAGCATTCATGCCAAGTACTGTCCCAAGAAAAGGAACACATTCGGCCAAACTTCTTAAAACAGATTTATCAACTGTAAAGTTTTTAACATCTGCGGCATCATATTTGCTAGGCAATAATGCTTTAATGACTCCCCAGGCTTTAGATGCTTTTGCAACCTTCAAAATTGTTACAACATCTGTGACAATATCAATACCGACAGATATTGATTGACACGTAGCCTCTAAATACCCATCATCTCTAATTATTTGATCTAAAGAACCTACTTTCTTACCCTTTTTATCTTCTACATGATACACCCAATGAGGAGCATCCATACGGAGTCCGTCTACTTCATTATCAACCCATTTTTTTCTCACAACGCCCAAGTAATTTAGACGCTCTTTGTTAAATACTCGATATAAACTTTTCCGGTGATACCACTTTTCTTGATATACGAATATATCATCAATTCCAGTGCCTTGGGGGAATAAAGAGTTATCTGGATCTACATCATTAAACGCAATTTCCCCTCCACCGATTAATACAATCTTAGCTTGAACATCAGGAGTTTTCCTCTGTACTCCTTTCCTCTGCTGCAACACATGAGTCAACTCATGCCCAAGCAGCTTCTTCCCCTCTCGCGTCTCCGGGTTATACCTGCGCGTCAGTCATGTTCACGACCTTCTCTGCCACGGCGTCGGCTTCTTTTTCGTAAATGTCATCAGGGCTGCCAACGGTCAGTTTGGCCTGGATATTACTCATTAATAACTTTCCGTATTCCTGGTTCCCAAGAGCACTTTGGAGGGAGGGAGAACCTATTCCGGAGCTTTTTGAGGCTTTGCTTTTTTGCTGAACCGTATTTTTGGGTATATATTTGTAGAATCTATTGTGTCCCATTTTCCGACCTCCCAGACTACAATAGTCTTCTAAATATAAACAATTTTCTGAAAGATGTCAAATTATTTTTTCGGGGATCTCGTCACCAGGTGTTTGTGGGACCTCCCCGGCGGGAAATGACCATTAACGCCGCTCTTGATTTCTTCGACGTTCCCGGCATTGTTAAACGGCTAAAAATCCTCCGGGACGTTGGGCTCGGCTACCTCAAGATCGGCCAGTCCCTCAGCTCCCTTTCGGGCGGCGAAGCCCAGCGCATTAAACTGGCTTCGGAGCTGCACAAA
>JAAENB010000138.1 GCA_024224995.1 bacterium
TGCGGTGTTTATTTGGGTTTACCCCTCAGTGACGTTTTTGCGTAGGGGCGAGGCATGCCTCTCCCCCCTACACAAAAACGTCACGAAAACCGCTCCGTGGTAAAATCCCCGGAAACCGGCCCTATTTAAAAAGAGTTTCTTGAGAGAGAGACACACATAAAAAAAGACGGCTTTTTAAAGCCGTCTTTAGAAGGAGAAAAGCATCTTCTTTTTTCGATAGTATCTCGCCTTATTATTACCTGGGAATTTTAAGCCGCTGTCCGGGGAAAATAAGAATAGGATTCTTAATTTTGTCCCTGTTGGCGTTGTAGATAAGTTTCCACTTAGAGTGGTCGCCGAGGAGTTTTTCACTGATTTTTATTAAATCGTCTTTCTCTTCAACGGTGTAATACTCGGCCCCTTCTTCTTCCACTGGTTCCGCTTTTTTTACGGGCTCGACTTTCTTCTCAGCTTTCTTTTCAGCTTTTTTGGGTTCGGTTTTAATTGCTTCGAATTTTTCCGCTTCCGCTTTTACAGCTTCTTCTTTTTTTGCATCGCTGCTCATTTCTTCTTTTTTCGCGGGTTCTACTGCTTGAGCCTTGTCTATTTCACCAACTGCTGCGATCTTATCTGATCCCTTATCTTTACCTAAAAATCCCTGAATGTTTGGCCAGAATATATACCCAGCCACTGCAATTAACAGGAGAAAGAGCACAACCGGTACTGTTTTTGAAGATTTTTCCGGCTCTGCCTCACGCTGCTGCTGTAAAATTGGAGAAGTCACTGTTGACTCCTGAACCGTATCCTGCTCCACCGGAGGAGTTGGTTTTGGTGCTGCAACCTTTTCCACCACAGGTGCTTTTACGGATTTTCTAACAACTTTTTTAACAGCGGCTTTTTTAACGGCTGCTTTTTTGACAGTTTTTTTAACAGCTGCTTTTTTAACAACTTTTTTAGCGGCTGCTTTTTTAACAACCTTTTTGGCAACGGTTTTTTTAACTATCTTTTTTACGGCCTTTTTAGAAGCGCTTTTCTTAGCTGCTTTTTTAACAGCCTTTTTACTTTTTTTAGTATCCGCCATATACCTATCCTTAATGTTTTTTGATATGGAGTTTTTTTTGATTTACAACCTTTATATATTCGGCTGCAATCTTAGTAATATTTAATAATAGATACAGGCTGTCAAGTAAAAATCAGGAACAAAATATTCATAAAAAAAACCTTGCCAAATAAATATGACATAATAGAGGTGGAATTCCGGGGAGACGGTTTAGAAGCGGAAACCCGGTATCTCTTTGCTACACTGGTAATACACCAATGAAAATACTCCATACATCGGACTGGCATCTGGGAAAATCGCTGCATGAGCGCTCAATGGTAGAGGATCAGCAGCATAGTCTTGAGCAGGTCCATGAAATAATACGAAACGATCCCCATGACGCGTTGATTATTTCCGGGGATATATACGACAGGAGTCTGCCGCCAACAGAAGCGGTACGCCTGTTAAGCTGGTTCCTTACGACCTTGCGCGAGTTCTCAACTATCCCGGTATTGATTATCCCGGGAAACCACGATAGTGCCGGACGTCTCTCTTATTGCGCGGATTTGATGGTGCTTTCGAACATATATTTTCAAACAGACCCTGAAAAAGTGGATGAACCCGTTACGATAGAGGCCTGCGGTGAAAAGGCGGATATCTATATGATTCCCTTTCTTGATCCTTCGACGTATCATGTTCACCGGGATTTGGATGAGGAAAAAGAGAATAGTGCCGAAGAAAGGGTCCGGCTTACCCATGAGGATTCGGTAAAAGAGGCCGTACGCAGGATACATGCCCGTATGAATGGCGAAAATATTAATATACTGGCAGCCCACCTGTTTACCCTGGGAGGAATGACCTCGGAATCGGAACGGAGATTCGTGGGACACGCGGGGAGTGTGGCACCGGAAGTACTTGAGGGATTTGATTATATCGCCCTTGGCCATCTTCATAAGCCCCAGCGGGTAAGTGATTATATTTATTATCCCGGTTCCCTGGCAAAATATTCTTTTTCCGAATCGGGAGATACAAAACAGGTCCTGTCAATTGATATCGGCAAAAATGCCTTAACGGTAAATCCAAAAGAAATTCACCCTTTCCGTGAAATGGTCAGGTTAAAAGACACATACATGAAACTGATGCATGATGAAGAGTATAAACAATACAAAGATTCCTATATAGAAGCAGAATTGCTCGATAGCGATCTGGTAATAAACCCCATTAGTTCGCTGCGGGAACGTTTTCCCTATGTTCTGTCGGTACGGCAAAAAAAACCGGATAATGAAATGGGAGATGATATTCTTGAACTGCCCGATGAAGACCGGAACCTGGAG
This sequence comes from bacterium, assembly GCA_024224995.1. The sequence goes on from JAAENB010000138.1 coordinate 2,353, forward strand.
ACCGATTTTGTATCATTTCACAAATATATTTATGATGAAGAACCGGGTGAAGAGAAGATGAGCATATTTATTGAGCAATATAATTCCGGGGTGAGAGTGTGAGACCGCATACAATAACTATGGAGGCGTTTGGCCCTTTTCCGGACAAACAGTTTATTGATTTCGACAGTTATAATGACTTTTTTCTCGTAACAGGACCAACGGGCGCAGGAAAGAGTACTATTTTTGACGCCATAATGTTCGCTTTATACGGCCAGCTTCCGGGAACCCGTGACCCCAAATCCGTTGTTTCCAGCTATGTTGAGAACAAAGTAACCCCTTCAGTGGAGCTGGTATTCAGCTTTAAAGGGAAGCGGTATAAAATAGTTAGAATTCCAGCCCATAGAAGACTGGCCAAAAAAGGGGAAAAACGGCTTGTTGATGAAGACATGAGTGTGGAATTTTATGAAGATTCCAATGATGAATGGTTTCCCATCACCGGCAAACCATCAGAGATTAATAACAGGATAACCCGGCTTATTCATCTTAGCGCCGATGAATTTGCTAAAATAGTTATTCTTCCCCAGGGAGAGTTCCAGAAATTTTTAATTGCCGATACAAAAGACAAACGGGCGCTTCTTGAGAAAATTTTCCCCATTGATGAGCATGAGAAAATAGCTCAACTGATGAAAGATAAAGCAAAGGGAAAGCAGGATGAACTGAAGCTGCGAACTGATGAACAGAAAAATTTGCGAAAGGAATTTGATCCCGATACCTATGAGGAAGATCATAAAAAACTGCTTGAAGAGCTGAAAAACTCCACCCGGAGATACGAAGAAGGGAAAAAAGAGTTTGAACGGCTTACCAGGGAGCTCACCAGGGCGGAAAGTATTGAAGAACAGTTTGTAGAATTCGATACCCTGGAAAAACAGCTAAAGATCCTGGATTCGCAAAAGCAGGAATTTAAAGAAAAACAGGAAAAGCTATCCCTGGCCCGGAGGGCGAAAGAGATACAGCCGTTTGTTGGTAAGTATACTGAGCGGCAAAAAGAGATCGAAAAAGAAGAGCAGAATAAGGCCTCTTCTGAGAAAAGGCTCCTGAAGGAGGAAGCGCTTTATAAAGAAGCCGAAAAGGAGTCGCGGAATATCCCGGAGCTGGAGGAAAAAACCAGGAAACATATGGAAGAACTGGGACGCCTGGAAGCCCTTCTTCCAAAAGAAAAAGAGCTCAAAAAGAAAGAAGAAGCCCTTGAAAAGGCACAAGCCCGGTATACGGCAATGATAGATGCTTTTGGCAAAAAAAAGAGTGAGTCTCAATCTCTGGATGAAACGGTTGAAAAGCTAAAAACTGCCATTAAAGAAGATGAAGCCCGGAGCAGTGAATATGAGACTGTCGTGGATGAGCTGGCCCGGATAACCCGGGTATACCGGGAAGCCCAAAAGATCTCGGGACTGGGCAAAGAGAAAGGCGATATCGCGGTAAAGATAAAAGAAGTTTTGAAAGAATTATCTCATGCGGAAAAGTCTTTGCGGGTTAATATCAAGCAGGAAGAACAGCTCATAGCGAAAAAAGAGGCAGCCCAGGCTGCAAACCTGGCGGCAGGATTAGAATCGGGGAAACCGTGCCCGGTATGCGGATCAACAGAACACCCGGTTCCTGCTAATGTAGACGCGGAAGAGTTTACTGATGAGGAGAAGCTCAGGGCAGCAGCCCGGAATATCAAAAACACGGAAAAAGAGATCTCGAAATGGAAAGAACGGCATAAGAATTTTGAGGACAGAATAAAGCGTTGTGATGAAGAAATAGCGGCTCTTACATCGGAAGAGACTCTTACTGAGGCAGCGGCACAGGCAAAGAAAAAGGGTACGGAAAAAAAGAAGCAGGAGCTCGAAGGGATCAAGAACAGGCTTCGAAAACAGAGAACAGAGCTTGATGCCCTTGAAAAGAAACAGAAGGAAGAAGCAGCTACTCTAAAGGAATGGCAGGATAAAATGTCCGCTTTTGAGCTGAAGCAAAAGACCCTGGAAGCGGAAGTTGAGTTCATTGGAAAAGAGCTTAAAGATACTCCCGATATAGGAGGATCAATAGGGCAGTTGAACCGTACAATTGAGACGAACAGGAAGACTATTGAGACCATACAGAGCCGGTTGAACAAATCAGCACGGAATGTTGAGGGAATAACCCAGTCCCTGCGTACGATTGCGAAAAACCTCGAAGAGCAGAATAAACGATTGGACCTTTCAAGAGAGGAGATGGAGAAACATCTGGCGGCAAGCGATTTTCCCAGCGCAAAAAAGGCCGCTCTTTATTTTCTTCCCGATGCTGAAATAAAAGCGCTCGATACGGCAATACAGGAATATTTTAACAGCCGTTTATCTCTTGAAAGCAGGTTTAAGTCTGTAACGGAAAAGATAGATAAAACAGAACGACCCAATATTGAGGTTATAAAACAGGAAAAAGAGCAAAAGGGGAAAGAATTTGACCTTTCGGAGCGGGAAAAGAATGATACCGGGAATAGAATAAAGGATCTGGAAAAAATAAAAAAGAGCTATGATGGATTGAGCGAAAAAATAGAACAGCTTATGACGGAATCGGATACCCTGGTAAAATTATCGAATGATCTGAACGGGAAAAACCGGAAAAACCTGAATTTCCAGGGTTATGTACTGGGAGCCTATCTCAGGGAAGTAACCCGTTTTGCTTCAAAAAGGCTTCAGCTCATGAGTGATGACCGGTATACGCTCCATGTTACGGAAGAGATAACTCATGGGAACAGGGAAGCAGGGCTCGATCTTGATGTATTTGATTCCCATACAGGGCAGCAGCGGAGCGTGAAGACACTTTCGGGAGGAGAGAAGTTCCTGGCATCCATTTCCCTGGCCCTTGGACTTTCCGATGTAATCCAGGCACGATCCGGTGAAATTGAACTGGATGCCATATTTATCGACGAAGGGTTCGGCTCCCTTGATGATACCGCCCTTGACCGGGCTCTCACAATTCTGGACGATATCCGCGGAAACAGGATGGTGGGAATTATTTCCCATGTAAACGAGTTAAAAAGGAGGATCCCCTCCCAGGTAAAGGTCATCAAGGAGACCAGGGGATCGGTTATTAACCAGGTGTAATCGCAAATATAAAAAATAATTTGACCTTCATGCAGTGGTATGGTAATTTCAGTGTTTGTAGGTTTATGTAACTGTGTAACAGGATCGCTGAATGGAAAGAGTACCAGGCTATGAAATAAAAGAAAGAATTGATGATTCACGAGCCTACCCACTATATCGCGCTATAAACGAGAATTCCGGGGATAGGGTTATTCTACGACCCTTGCAGGCCGGGTTTTTTTCCTATTCCGTAATAACCAGGTTGAAACAGGAGTATCAAACCATTAATTCCTTCAACCTGACGGGCGTAATAAAAACCTATGATATAATCAATTATAAAGACGGAGTTGCTTTAATTCATGAAGATTTTAATGGTTATTCCCTTAAAAAAGAAATAAGCACCGGCACCTTTGACAGCAAAGCTTTTTTAAACATTGCCATAGCAATCGCCGGAATTCTGGGAGAACTTCATAGGCGAGATATTGTTCATAAAAATTTGCATTCCAATAATGTTTTGGTTCAAAGAGCGGAAGAAACTGTTAAAATTACGGGTTTTGGTATTTCTCCGGTTATGCTTCATGAGAGTGAAATAAAGGAAGGTTTGGCTCTTGTTGATGAATCCATGCTGTATATGTCCCCGGAGCAGACAGGCCGGATCAAAAAAATAGTCGATTACCGGACCGATTTGTATTCTCTGGGGATAATATTTTATGAAATGCTTATGGGGCATGTTCCTTTTAATTCCACAGATCCCATGGAAATTATTCATTCTCATCTTGCCAGGAAGCCGCTTTCCCCGGTAAGAGCTGATCCTTCAATACCGGGGGTGATTTCCGGTATTGTTATGAAGCTGCTCTCGAAAGCAACTGAAGAGCGATACCAGAATGCTTTTGGACTTATGGCAGACCTGGAGGAGTGCCGGGTTCGGCTGCTTGCGAAAGAGAAAATTACTCATTTTGAACTGGCAGAAAAAGATAATGTTGTTAAATTTAAGATTCCGGGGAAACTTTTTGGCCGGAATGAAGAGATAAGGATTTTATTGTCGGGATTTGAACGGGCAGCAGTAGGGAGATGTGAAATAATGCTTGTTTCCGGGAATGCCGGAATTGGTAAAACCGCGCTTGTAAACGAGATTCATAAGCCTGTAGCCGCGAAAAAAGGATACTTTATTTACGGAAGATATGAGCAGCTGGGAGTAGAGCCCTATAGCGCCATAATCCGGGCATTCCGGCGATTGACCAGGCAGGTGCTGTCGGAAAGTAAAGAAAAAATAATGCGATTGAAAAATGATCTCCTCACTGCCCTGGGACCAAACGGGAAAGTGATAAGCGATGTTATCCCCGGTATTGAACCGATAATCGGAAAACAGCCTGAAATTGGAGAACTGGATGCGGAGGGCTCGCAGAATCGTTTTAACCATGTGTTTAAGAATTTTGTCAGAGTCATTGCGAGAAAAGAATTTCCCATAGCGCTTTTTCTTGATAATTGTCAATGGGCCGACAACGCAAGTCTGCAGCTGCTTAAGATCCTGGTAACCGATCCTGATATTAAATACCTGTTTTTAATAGGAGCATATAGAGATTCTGAAATAGGGGAATCCCATCCCACAGTGGAGGTGCTGCGGGAGATAGAGCGGGAGCATACCCCGGTAAGCAGGATGGCTCTTGGACCGCTTAAAGTGAATCATGTAAATGACAGCCTTTCCAATTTTTTGGGACATCCCAGGGAGATAATATTTCCCCTGGCGGAGTTGGTGCACCGGAAAACAGGAGGAAATCCTTTTTTTATTAACCAGTTTTTAACAACATTATATGAAAAAAAATTGCTTCAGTTTGTATCATACCAGGACGGGAAGGGAAAAGGGGGCTGGCAATGGAATATCGATGCCGTTAAGAATGTCCAGGTAACTGATAATGTTGTAAAACTAATGGCAGAGAAAATTACCCGGCTGGAAGAGAATTCCATAGAAATATTAAAAATATGTTCCTGCATAGGAAGCAGGTTCGATCTGGATACGGTCTCGCTGATACTGGAGAAAACGATTGAGGAGACCCTGTATGACCTTGCAGAAGCAACCAGGGAAGATATTCTTGATTCCAGGGATCATCTGTATATGTTTCAGCACGATAGGATCCGCGAAGCAGCCTATTCATTAATTCCCGAAGAAAAGAAAAACAGCCTTCATTTGAAGATCGGAAGATTAATGCTGAAACAGATTAATGATAATGATGATAAAGATGTCTTATATGACAGGATATTTTATATCGTAAACCAGATGAATTTTGGGATAATGCTGATAAGCCGGCAGAACGATAAAGATGAACTTGCCGGTTTAAACCTGGTTGCGGGAAGAAAGGCGAGAAGTTCGGCAGCCTATTCCTCACAATTGCGATATCTTGAAACAGGTATACAACTGGCAGGAGAAGGCGGATGGACCGGGAACTATGATTTGACCCTGGCTTTATATACGGAGGCAGCGGAAGCGGCTTACCTGTGCGGTTATTATAATAAAGCGGAGGCCCTGTCCAATGTAGTCCTTGAGAAATCCGGGGACTTGCTCGAAAAGGTACATGTGTATGTAATAAAGATCCGTCTCCGGATCGCGCAGTACCAGCTGGTCGAAGCACTGCAAACTGCACGTGAAACACTTAAGCTGTTGGGAATACGCCTCCCTCGAAGGGCTGGCATTGCCCGGGGGGTGGCTGAACTCGTCAGGACATGGTATACCTTATTGGGGAAAAAAATTGAAGACCTCGCTCTTCTCCCTGAAATGGAAGATCCCTATCGACTTGCCGCGACCCGGGTGATGTTATGCATGGGACCGGCAGCGCTCTTTGTGGAACCAATGCTGGGAACGATTATTATATGCAAGGCAGCCAGGCTCGCGATAAAGTACGGGAATAATCCCTGGGCCGCTTTTATTTACACGACATATGGCATGATCCTCTGTGGAGTTCTTGGTGCCATAAATTCCGGGTACCGGTTTGGGCGAATGGGATTGCGGCTTGCCAGGGAACGGAAAGATAAGCGGGCTCAGGCCAGGGTAATGGAATTGTTTAATTTTTTTATCAGGCATTGGAAAGAGCATTTGCGAACGGGATTGCAGCCCTTAAAGGACGCGTACCGCTACAGCCTTGAAACAGGGGACCAGGAATACGCCAGTTATAGCCTGTTTAATTATTACGTGAATTTTTTCCAGGCCGGGATAGAACTGCCCGAAGTTCAAAAGCAGTTTGATATATGCTGCAAAGCCATAGGGCAGTTAAACCAGGAACTTGCGCTGCACTGGGCTTTCCAGGTCAATCAATTAGTTTTGAATTTGATAGAAAAACCGCGAGATCCCGTTTCTTTAACCGGGGAATTATACGATGAAGAAAAGATGTTTCCTATTCATAGCAAAAGAAATGATAACCCCGCGCTTTTTATTTTACACTTTTGCAAACTGATCCAGTGTTATATTTATCATGAATTTCGTTCAGCGGAAAAAAATGCAATTGAAGCAAAAAAATATTTATTTGGGTCCATATCTACTTTTGCCGTATCGAGCTTTTATTTTTATGAAACCCTTTCTTTACTGGCGCTCTACCCGGAAGTGTCTCAGTTGGAACAGCGTAGTATTCTTATAAAAGTGGCAAACCGGCAATTGAAAATAAGGAAATGGGCCCGCTTCGCGCCTATGAATTACCTTCATCGCCGGTTCCTGCTGGAAGCGGAAAAGGCATCGGTTCTTAAAAAAGACATAAATGCTGCGCGAATGTATGACAGGGCAATCAAAAAGGCGCGTGAAAACAGTTTTTTACATGAAGAGGGGCTCGCGAATGAACTGGCCGCGAAATTTTACCTGCTGCGGAAAAAGGATCGAATTGCGGCAAGTTACATAAAAGATGCCCGTGAATGCTACCTGCGGTGGGGAGCAAAAGCAAAAGTTGATGATATAGATAAACGATATCCTTTGCTGGTTACTTATTTTGATGAATCCCCGTATCCTTATGAAACTGTTTCACCTCCATTGGGAGATACAATCGCAAAGAACTGGGAAGCGCTCGATCTTTCTACGGTAATGAAAGCATCGCAGGCTTTGTCAGGAGAGATCGTGCTGAGTAAACTCCTGGTAACTTTAATGCGGCTTTCTCTTGAAAGCGCGGGAGCGGAAAAAGGGTTTCTCATTCTTGAAGATAGAGGACAATTGTTAATAGAAGCAAAAGGAGAGATCGACAGGGAGGAAGTTACTGTATTACGGTCCATCCCGGTTGATGAAAGTAAGGAATTATCTGCTTCAATTGTTAATTATGTGGCTCGAACGGAAAACACTTTAATTTTGCATGACGCGTCGAATAAAGGTGATTTCACAAATGATCCCTATATTCTGGAGAATAAACCAAAATCGATATTAGCGCTGTCTATAATAAACCAGGGAAAACTGACCGGGATATTGTACCTTGAGAACAGCCTTACTACCGGGGCATTCAATGATGAACGGGTAGGAATTTTAAAGATCCTGTCATCACAGGTGGCAATATCCATCGATAATGCCCGGCTGTATGAAAACCTTGAGGAGAAAGTCCAGGAGCGGACGGAAGAGCTGAACGCGGCAATGCAGGAAATGGGAATTATGAACGAAGAGCTGAAAACAGCGCAGGATGTAGCGAAAAAGGATATGGTCATGGCAGTAAATGTGCAAACAAATTTTCTGCCGAAAACAGTACCGGAGAGTGATGAGTGGGAAGCAGCGTATATCTTCAGGCCAATGACCGATGTCTCAGGGGATTTTCATGATTTCTATGTTCACAATAGCCGGTTAGCAGGAGTGGGGTTATTTGATGTCTCAGGACATGGAATAGCATCGGCGCTCATAACAATGATCGCCAAATCCATCATATCCCGCAGTTTTACTGATTTGTATGATATGAGCCTGCCGGAAGTGATACAAAATGCCAATGCCGGGCTGCAAAATGAAATTGGAACGGTCGATAACTATCTAACCGGTATAGTCTTACGATTGCACAAGAGCAAAGTTGAATATGTAAACGGATCTCATCCGGATATTTTTATAAAGTCAAAGAACCGGGTTTACCCCGCAAGAAAGGAATCGGGCAGCAGGATTAATGGTTTTTTTCTGGGCGTGGCCGACATGAGCTTCGATTTTGAAGTGTTGGAGTTCGCGGTAGAAAAAGACGATATCATTTTACTCTATACCGATGGTTTAACAGAGACCTTAAGTGAACAAAAAGAAGAATACGGAATCAAAAGAATGAAGGAGGCATTTCTAAAAGCGCCAACAGGCTCGGCGCAGGAAACGCTTAATTTTATTCTGGAAGATTTTTATAATTTTGTGGAAAACAGGTATTACCTGCATGATGATATGACTGTTATTGTTTTAAAGAAGTTGTAATATGGAAATAATTTCGGGTTATACAATATTAGAGAGAATAGCTGAAACCAGGGGAGCATATATTTTCAGGGCTCAAAAAGAGGAGACGAATAATCCCGTAATTATTCATATTCTAAAAACAGAATATCCCTCACCATCGGAAGTTGTGCAATTCAAGCAGGAGTATGAAGCGGTAAAAGGGGTGGATCTACCCGGAGTAATAAAGCTATACGACCTTATTGCGTATAAAAAAGGATTCGCCATAGTATTGGAAGATTTTGAAGGAGTAACACTTAAAGATCTGCTGGTGCGTGGTCCTTTGCCATTGAAACAGTTTTTGCGGGCAGCAATAACCATAGCGGAAATACTTGGCAGGATACATAGTAAAAATATTGTCCATAAAAGCATAAAACCACAGAATATACTATTTAATCCCGAAAATGAAGAAATAGTAATAAGTAACTTTGGTTTCACAAATAGACTAACCAGGGAAAATGAAACAATCTATCAACCGGAGACAATACAGGAGAACCTGGTATATCTTTCTCCTGAACAGACCGGCCGCATGAACAGGTCTGTTGACTACAGGACCGATTTCTATTCCCTGGGTATTACGTATTACGAAATGCTTGCCGGGAAAGTGCCGTTTAATTCCGATGATCCCCTTGAGGTTATTCATTCTCATATCGCAAAAAAGCCCGTGTTACCGGGGGAACTGAACGAAGAGATCCCTTCTCCTGTTTCGGATATAATTATGAAACTGCTGTTAAAGACCGCGGAAGAACGGTACCAGAGCGGTGTTGGAGTTGCTTTTGATTTGAAAGAGTGCCTTGAGCAATTAGAAACAAAAGGACATATTGAACCTTTTGAACCGGGCCTGAAAGATATATCTTCCAGGTTTAAAATTCCACAAAAACTGTTTGGCAGGGACAATGAACTGAAACAGCTCATCGAAGCTTTTCAACGGGTATGCAAACCTCTTAAAAAAGAGCGAGGGGTAGAGCTGCTGCTTGTCTCGGGTAATGCCGGGGTTGGTAAATCGGCCCTGGTAAATGAACTGCATAAACCTGTTTTTGCGAAACGGGGTTATTTCATTTTCGGAAAATATGAAGAGTTCAGACAGGATGTACCGTATAGTTCAATTATCCAGGCATTCCAGAGAATAATACGGCTTATCCTGTCGGAAAGCAAAGAACAGATTCACACCTGGAAAGAAAAAATTCTGGAAGCCCTGGACGCCAATGGAAGCGTTATTGCGGAGATATTACCCGACATAGAGTTAATCATTGGGAAACAGCCCGGTCTTCCGGAAACAGGGCCGGAGGAATCGAAGAACAGGTTTAACCTGGTGTTTAAAAATTTCATAAAAGTTTTTGCCGGGAAGAGGCATCCTCTTGTGTTGTTCCTGGATGACCTGCAATGGGCAGACTCAGCCAGTCTTGACCTGCTGCGGAAGCTCATGACGGATCAGGATTTAAAGTACCTGTTTTTAATAGGCGCTTACCGGGATATGGAAATAGAATTATCATACCCCCACGCGGCCGCGTTAAAAAAGATGGAAGAAGCCGGAGTGAGGATTACTTCCCTGTCTTTATTGCCCTTAACAAAAGAAGATACAGCGGAATTTATCTCCGATTTTATTCATTCAGATAAAGAGCATGTACTCCCCCTTGCGGAATTGGCGCATAAGAAAACAGGAGGCAATCCTTTTTTCGTAAACCAGTTCATGAAGACAATCTATGATAGTGCTGTATTGGTGTTTAATCCGGAAACGGGCTGGGAATGGGATATTGAAAAAATAAACAGGGTTCAGGTAACGGATAATCTTGTAGAACTGATGGCGGCAAAAATAACAACCCTTAACGAACGAACCAGGGAAATATTGAAGATTTGCGCCTGTATTGGGAACCGGTTTGATCTGGAAACAGTCGCGGCAATAAGCGGAATGTCCATTGAGGCAGCCCTGGAAGATCTTACGGACGCGATCCTTGAAGACCTGGTAGATAATAATACTTCTGATTTGTATATTTTTCATCATGATAGGATCCAGGAGGCAGCGTATTCATTGATCACTCCTGCCGACAGGGAAGAGCTTCATTACCGGATTGGTAAACAGATCCTGGAAAAAACAGAAGCAGAAGCCCTTGAGGATAAAATTTTTTATATCGTGAACCAGTTGAACCTGGGGATCAACCTTTTTAAAACCGAAGAGGAATTGTATGAACTTGCCGGGTTGAACCTGGCAGCAGGGAAAAAAGCAAAAAGAGCGACTGCGTACCTCCAGGCATTAAAATACCTGGAAACCGGAATAAAAATTATTACCGAAGCCGGAGATGGAATTTGTTGGGAGAAACAATACGCTCTTACGGTATCATTATATGAAGAGGCTGCGGAAGCTGCTTATTTAAATACTGATTACGAACGGATGAAAATTTTTTCGGAAAAGGTTTTGGAGAATGCCCGTTCTTCAATAGATATGGTGAAGGTGTATGAAGTTGAAGTAAAGACTTATATGGCCCGGAATATGCCTCTTGAGGCAATACAAACAGGAGCGGAAGCTCTCAGGAAACTGGGAATAAAAACCCCCACAAAATGTAAAAAATTTCATATTGTACTTAACTATTTGATCTTAAAGATGCGAATGTGTGGTAAAGATCCGCAAGAGCTTATTGATCTACCGGAATTGACTGATCCTTTTGCCCTGGCAAAATTGCGCTTGATGTCGAGTGTCAGTTCTGCGGCCTATTGGGCCGATCAAGAGCTCCTGGCGCTTTTGATCTTAAAGATGATACGCCTGTCGATCAAGCATGGCAATACGGGTATGTCTCCGTATAATTATGCAGCCTATGGCCTGATACTTTGCGTACAGGGAAGGATAGAGAAAGGATATAAATTCGGAGAACTGGCTCTAAACCTGCTGGAGAAAATGAATGTTAGCGGGGAGCGGGCCAGAACACTCCTCGTTATGAACGCTTTTGTGAAGCATCATAAAAAGCATGGAGCCGAGACCCTGGAGCCCTTGCTTATGGCATACCATGAGGGGCTCAAGAGCGGGGATGTGGAATTCGCGTCGTATAGTCTCCTTGCCTATTGTAATCACCTTATGGAAGTGGGAGACAATCTTGAACAGGAAAGCAAAGAAATTGAGAAGTATATTCGTGACCAGAATATATTAAAACAGGAGCAGCAGGCATATACAACAAGGATCTATCATCAAACCATTCTAAACCTCATGAACGGAGATGGAAACCCGGTTTTTTTAAAAGGGAGGAGTTATAATGAAGACAGGATGATCTCAATTCATACTGAAGCAGGGGATTCAATGACACTTTGCTCATTATATTTTAATAAATTGGTCTTAAGTTTTATATTTAAGAAGTATGAAGCAGCTCTTGAGAACGCAGAACGCGCCGGGGTATTGCTGGGCAGTATTGCCGGGACTTTAAGTTTTCCGAAATTTTATTTTTTTGATTCCCTGGTACGGTTGGCCCTGTATGAGCGGCTGTCGAAGGGCAGCCGCAAAAAAATGCTAAAAAAGGTCTACGCGAACTTAAAAAAATTACGGGAATGGGCATATCACGCGCCAATGAACCAGCTTCACCGGTGTTACTTGATTGAGGCGGAAATAGCCGGGGTCAGGGGAAAAGATCGTAAAGCGATGGGATTGTATAAAAATGCCATAGAGATGGCCCATAAGAATGAGTATGTCTGTGACGAAGCTATAGCCAATGAACTGGCAGCAGGGTATTACCGGTCCATAGGATTTAAAGAGCTGGCCGGGTATTATATGACCGAAGCAATATATGTTTACTCCAGGTGGGGAGCGGCAGCAAAAGTAAAGGATCTTCGGAAAAACTATCATGAATATAGTGCATTGTCACATCGTATCTATGATTCCCCGGATACAGTGCTGAGTCCAAAAGAACGGATCTCGGAGATGCTGGATATTTCTACGGTACTGAAAGCGTCACGAGCCCTGTCGAGCGAAATATTATTAAACAAGCTATTGGTAACAATGATGCGGATTCTAATGGAGAACGCGGGAGCGGAGAAAGGGATTATTATTCTTGAAAAAAATGACCGCTTCCTGGTTGAAGCGGAAGGGAGCATTTACGTGGAGGAGGTAAACGCGCTGCAGTCGATCCCGGTGGAAGAGCATGATGGGCTCTGTCCGGCAATAATTAATTATTGTTCCCGTACTCAGCAGACCCTGATATTAAATGACGCCTCAAATGAAGGGGCCTTTGTGAACGATCCCTATGTGGCAACAAACAAGCCGAAATCTATTTTATGCGCGCCTGCCATAAACCAGGGCAGGCTGGCGGCAATGCTTTATTTTGAAAATAATCAAACCATTGGGGCTTTTACCCCGGAGCGGCTGGAGGTGTTAAAAATATTCTTATCCCAGATCGCTATTTCAATTGAAAATGCCGGGCTGTATGAAACCCTGGAACAAAAGGTCAAAGAGAGGACTGAAGAGTTGTACGAGGTTATGGAAAAACAGAAGGCAATGAATAAGGATTTAATAGAAACGAACAGCAGTCTGGAAAAAACGCATAATAAATTAGAAAGACGAACGGAAGAGATGCTTCAAGCAATGGAAGATCTTGAAATAATGAATTTTAATCTCGAAAAGACCTATAATAAGCTTGAAACAGCACATATGGTAGCAAAGAAAGATATGGATATGGCAATACATATTCAGCGGAATTTCCTGCCCCAGGAAGTTCCGCAGTCTTCGGACTGGGAAGTCGCGTATTCCCTTGATGCCACAGCAGGTGTTTCAGGGGATTTTTATGATTTTTATTTTCATGAAGATGGGTTTACAGGGCTAGGGCTGTTTGATGTATCGGGGCACGGAATAGCATCGGGACTGATAACAATGTTAGCCAAATCCATCCTGGCCAGAAGTTTTACCGCCTGTTATGAACAGGGGCTGAACGAGGTTCTAGCGCACGCGAATGAAGGATTGCAAAAAGAATTATGGCATGTTGATAATTACCTTACCGGAGTTATGCTCAGGTTCAAGGATAACCTGGTGGAATATGTGAATGCCGGGCATCCGGATGTATTTATCCGGTCAAAGGGAATGGTGACTCCGTTGCGGAAAGTGGATGGAGGATCGGTTTCGGGATTATTGCTGGGATTAACGGGATTTAGTTTTCCTTATGACCGCCTGATATTTTCAGTTGAACAGGGTGATTTTATTTTATTATATACCGATTGTTTAATGGAAACGGATAATTTTGATGAGGAAGAGTATGGGATAGAGAGGATCAAAGCGGCCCTGACCCGGGCTCCCGAAGGTTCAGCGCAGGAGATCCTGGAATATGTCTTGAACGATTTTTATGAATTTATTGAGAATAAGGAAAGAATGGACGACGATTTAACGGTCATTGTCCTGAAGAAATTGTAATGCTCTCCCCCTTTGGAAGGCCAAAAAAAATTTGACAAAAGGCTTTCATTATTATACTTTTAATGTACAGGACACAAGGGAGGGTGTGTTACAATGAAGATAATAACGGATTTTAATGAAATTGCTCCGGGCAGAGCAAGAAGAAGTACAATCCCGCAAAAACCTGTTCCCAGGGCGCAAAATACTCAAAAAAAAGCGCCGGTAAATACAGACCTGGCTCAATCGGTACGGACAAGAGCGACCAGGGAAAAAACTCTTGGAGACGCGCTCAGTATTGCCCAGATGTCACAGGCAGTTATACAACGGGCAATAGTAATATCCTCGCGATTGAGAAGTATCGCGGCTGAGGCAATGACAACGGGACGAATTGATACAGCGGAATTGGAACTGGCAACTTCCGATATTCGTTCATCAATGGGGGATCAGCAGCAGGAGGTTGCGGCGCCACCGCCGAAAACAGTTGCTATACCCGCAGCTGCTCCGGAAATAAACAATATGCAGCAGGTTGCTGAAGAAATGACCGCAGGCAGGAATCCCGGACCTGAAAGGCTTGAAGGATTGATAGAAGCCCTGGGGAATAAGTCGGCAGCTCTGGGTGGAACCATTGGACAAATAAAAGATACAATGGGGGAATTAGTTTCGGCATATCCGGAAGGCGGCGGTGATATTCCCGGAATTGTTTCAGGTACGGCAAATGCAATATCCGGTCAGCCTGGATCGGCTCTTTTAGCCCAGGGCAATATAAGCCATGACACTGCAAAACAGGTTGTTTTTGAGGTAAACTCTTAGAAAGAGCTAGTTTGCCGGTCGGCATAAGCTGCCAAATTTTTTAGAACAAAATTGAGAATTATCTTGACATTAGATTAATTTTCATATAAATGTTCATACATACATTGATCGAAAATCGCTATGTCTTAAAAAGTCGGACCATATCTGCGGAAATGCCGCTTTTTAGGTTTTATCTTAAACTCGTTATCTTTCCAATTAATTATTTGTATAGCTTCTCAAATCAAATTGAGGAGCTTACGTAATTAATGATATTATTACACAAAGTCTCGGAATTTTTGTGTTAATATAAAGTGATAACCTGTGTGAAATATAAATAATCTAATACAAATATAATAATTTAGCAGGTACAATGGCTGAGAAGAGAAAAGTTAGTTGGTATGCAGGTGGCGAAAAGAACGGAAGAGTTTTTTCATCCCAGGGACTCTTTGATATAAAAAAATACATGCAAACCTCGCAGACACCCGGTGAGCTTGACCAATTTGAAGCGGTGAATAAATTTTATAGCATTCTTGCGAGTAAGAAAAATCCCTCTATAACCATACAAACAAAAGATTGCTTTGCCGTAAGGCTGGGCAGTCTGCTTATTGAAATAATTGACAATAATAGCTTCAAGCTTTCGGAAGATGGGATTTTTGAGCAGGATTTTTACGATTTTTGCCTGGAAAAGATCCGGGAGCATGATCTTGCGGCAGAAGTTAATGACGAAGAACTCCTCCTTATTTATACAAAGCAGACAATTATTATTCTAAAAAATAGTACTATTGTAAGCAACCATGACGGAATTGCTGTGGTGAACGGTGATGAGATTAGTAATGAATCTCTTTTTGTGAGACTGTTTTACTCTCTCTGGTCCGGAACAAGCTGGGAGCATATTTTTCCTTCGGACCCTGTTTCTGCCAGGGAACTGGAAAAGAACAAGGATATCCTGAAAGATGTTCTTCTTAAGTCGAATAATAAGGTTAAACTTGATGTTCTTGCGAATGAGTTTTTTGAGCTCACCGGTTTCGCCTCCAAAAATGATATAATTCTGATATCATTTCTGGATTTTTATTTCTTTACATGGCTTAAACATTTTGGTATAATCAGGTATTTCGAAAGTTCGCATAATTCCCCGGTTTTTATTGAACTTACTGATGAGGGACGGATATTACTTAATTCCATTGTGTAACTTTTTATTAAATGAGTTGTCTAAAAACTTATTGTTTAAGCACTAATTTAGTATTATGAGGTATCCTGAAATGAAAAATTTAAGTCTGATATTGCTGCTGCCGCTCCTTTTATTCTCCTGTTCCACCTATACAATGAAAACAGAGGTTGAAGACAGTTCCGCGATTGAAAAACTGAAATCGTCGGGAATAATCATGCGATTGCCCGTGAAATCTTTTATTAACACCAAAAGAAATGGCGATAATGTCTTATTATGGCTGGAAGGCTATAAAAAAGTTAACACTCTTTCCCTGGTACAAGAAACCAGTGACGAGGTTGGAAAATTTAAATCGGAATTTGAGCGTTTTTACCAGCTTTCTATAAATAAGACGTTTTTGAAGTATAAATCAATGGGGGTTGTTAAGCTCTATTTACGCAACAATAAAGAGGCGCTTGAAAATCTTATGAACACCAATAACCTGGACAGCCTCATTTTGTATGAGGTGGATGGTGGTTTTTCCACTGCACTGCAATACCTGGATTTTAATACGGTAATTACTGTTGTGGACAGGAAATTGAACGTTCTGTACCTGGATCATCAGATAAACGCCTATGATATTGATGAGATGGATGAACAAAGAATTGAGAAATATCTTTATGATAAAATAAGCAACAGGCTGTTAACGAAGCTTGATGATATTGGATTTATTGAAGAAAAATAGCGCGTATTAAATATGATTAAATAAAAAAACGGGATTATTTGTAATAATCCCGTTTTTTTATTGTTTGGAAACGGCGGGAGTCGAACCCGCGTCCTACGACTCAAACCTATAGCGTCTACATGCTTATCCTATTCATTTAATTTAGACTTTCAGGCCAAGAACAGGCATCGTCCGTAAAAGCCGATCTCCCTAATGATTCGCCCTTAACTTCCGGGAGTTGAAATCAGGACTATTCCCTGTATTTTACGCCCTCTGAGATCCCAGGAAACAAAATTCCCAGAGCACGTCAGCAGGTATTACGCTGCTAAAGCAAAATTTTCGTTTGCGTTTAAATAGTTTCCGCCATTTTTTACGAGATGACAGCGCGCTCGACATGCAGCTATAGCCCCAACATCGCAGTCGAAACCATAATCGTTCCCTATAGTATTAATATTATTTCATACCATAGTATTCTATAACAAATATATCAATATTTCTTGCAAAAGTCAAGTAAATTTGGACAAAAAGCAGGCCCTTTTATGCCATAAAATGATTATTGACAACAGAATATAATAGGTTAGGAATGTCTAGGTGGGGAAGAGGGTGATCGGTGGGCCTGGTAATCGGTTACCGGTAAGAATAGCCCTCTTTTCTCATAACGTGGGGTTGGAAACCCCACGTTATGAGAAAAGAGGGCTTCTTGTGAAAAAAGTGTAGCAGGTGTAAATATGCATATTTTTAAAAAAATTTTCTCCGGAGCCGGAAGGTGGGGCAGGCTTACCGGTTTAATATTGGTTCTCTTTATTTCAGTGCTTTCTCTTTCCTGTGGTAAAGAGACGGGTCGTGAGAATAAAGACCCGGTCCTGACCGTAAAAAGCGCGGCAGAAGTAAAAGATGAGCCAAAAGAAGAAGGGCCTTTAAAACCGCTGACATTTGAAAACATCCGGGGGAAATGGCGCCTTAAATACGGGAATGATTATGGTTATTATTTCAGGTTTCATCATAACTATAAAGCCATGGTAATTTTATATCTGAATACACACGCCCTGATCTTTAAAGGAGTGTATACTATTGAAGAGGGAAATACCATACGGATCAATATTTATGAAATGAAACGCGCGAAGCAGGCAGCCCGGTTAAATACCCGCAGCGGCTTTGTTAAAACCAAATCGTCTCATTTTATCTTCACCGGTGCGATTAAAGGTAAAGGCAAATTACTTGCCGTCAAACCGAAACGAACGATGATTGACGGGAACACCTCGGGCGGTTATTTTGAACCTTTAATTAAGTTAAAAAAGATAAATTAAAAAAGCTCTAGAACATGAACAGTGAAAAAGTAATATTTTCTAATAATAAAAATCAGCGTATTTCGGGTAGAATATATAAAAGTGAGGAAATGTCTTCCGTTGGGGTGGTATTTTCTCACGGGCTTTTTTCCGGCAAAGATGGGTATAAGATCACCCGGCTGGCAAAAGATATTGTGGCGGCGGGTTTTACCCTTTTAACATTTGATTTTTCATTTTGCGGTGAATCGGAAGGGAAGATAGAGGATATATCCATTCTTCAGGAGGCTGAAGATCTGAAAAGTGCCGTGGTCTTTTTTAAGGATTATGGGATAAAAGATATTCATCTTATGGGGTCCAGCATGGGTGGAGTGGTTTCATTGCTCTACGCGTCGAAAAAGAGTGACGGGGTAAAATCCCTTATTACAATCGCGACCCCGGTAAAACAGGTTGAGTTGTTTTCGGATCATACAAAAATTGCCGACATTGATCTCCTGCCTGATGATGGGGTAACGCTGATTGATGCGATACCGGTAAAAAATACCTTTTTTAAGGAATTGAAGGCTATTGATCTGGCTGCCGCGTTAAATGATATCACACTGCCTGTTCTTATTTTTCATGGAAAAAAAGATTCAGTGGTTGATATTAGCAACGCGGAGCTGCTGCGAAAAAATCTCAATGGCTATACAAGGTCCGTAATAATTGAAGATGGGGACCATAATCTTACCAGGGATGAAGACCTTGCGGTATTGCGGAAGAATATCGTTGATTGGCTTATCGGTAAGAAAAAAAATATTTTGATATAAATTTTTCAGGAGCAGTGATGGAATACGTTAATGTTAGCCATAAGCGATTATTTAAAGGAATAATTCATAATTTTTCAAGCGAGCTGGATGGTGAGAACGCTGTTAATAATCTTCTCAGTGAAGAAGGGTACTGGAGTACCAAACAGAGAGATGTCCCGGTTCCCGAATTTTTTATTATAGACTACCAGGATATTGTAACAATTAATCATATAGAATTGATTCCTTCGGGAAGTGGTTCTTCCACGTTTCCGGGCAATTTTAGAATCGAAATTAGTGCCGATGGAAATACCTGGCGGGTATTTCATACTGAAAAGAATTTTAAGCTCGAAACAGAAACATATAAGCTTCAATTTCCCCTTACGGATATTCGTTTTCTAAAAGTTATTATTACCGATCCCAAAGAAATAACCTTACGCTATTATACGGAAATTGGGCAGTGTATTGCCGGAATTTCCGGGATTGGTGAAATAGCAGCTACCAGCTCTTCCTCTTCCGAGAGCGGCCCGGAAAAGCTTCTTGATTATGACGATAGTTCCTGCTGGGAAACGCAAATAAAACGGAACAGTGAAAAAGAATCGCTATTTATTGATCTTGGTGATATTTTTCATATTAACAGGATCGTTCTTGCTACATCACCTATGGGGTTTCCCGAAAATATTCTTTTTGAATGCAGCACCGACAATGAGATCTGGGAGCCGCTGCTGGAAGAGAAAAACTTTTATAAAGGTGAACCTAAAAAAAGATATTCCTGGGATTTTACTATCACCCCTATACGATTTCTTAGAATCGAAGCCGATGCCATTGAACGTGCTCCGGGAGAATTTGTTGTTCGAATTGCCGAACTGGAGATATGTGCTGCTGTTTTTGACCATTCCCATACTCATAATACCGGTAGAATGACTCCCTTTGCTTCTATATTTCAGGCTGGTCTTGTGAAACTGGCAAAAGACGGAGACAGTTCTGCCGGTACTGTAGTGCAGGGGAGCGATAGAAGACTCTGGGACGCTACTACACTATTTAAGGGGATCGTCCAGCTGGCGGAAGACGGTGAAGATCATAAAGGGACCGTTGTCCAGGCATCGGACTCCCGCTTAAAACCGGCTTCGGAACTGAAACCCGGTATTGTGCGGCTGGGCTATGACAGGGAAATAAAACCCGGTACCGCGGTACAGGGGAATGATTCCAGGCTCCAGACTGCCACTGTTGACAGCTTTGGTATCACCCGGCTTTGTCCTGATGGAAAGTATACGGACCTGGGTGTTGTAACCGGTAATGATTCACGGCTGCAAAAGGCCACGGAAAAATTCTATGGCATTTGTCAATTGGCCGGTGACGGCGACTATAGCCAGGGAAAAGTGATCCAGGCAAGCGACAACAGGCTCCGGGACGCGTCAACAACATATAAAGGGATTATAATGCTGGCCGAAGACGGGACCGGCGGCGAAGGAACCGTTGTTCAGGCGAATGATAAACGGCTGCAAAATGCCTCTTCTACATCAAAAGGGATCGTTGAACTGGCTGAAGACGGGGAAGATCTTCCCGGTGTTGTTGTTCAGGGAAGTGACCAGAGACTTAAAGAAGCTACCACTACATCAAAAGGAATTGTGGAACTGGCCGAAGACGGGGAAGAAAAACATGGCGCTGTTGTCCAGGGAAATGACCGGAGACTTAAAGATGCCACTGTTAGCACGAAAGGAATTGTTGAGCTAGCAGAGAATGGAGAAGACAGGGCAGGCGTTGTTGTGCAGGGCCACGACAAAAGGCTCAAAGATGCCTCTGAAGTTGGCAAAGGAATACTCAGGTTTGCCGCGGATGGTGAGGAGGCCGACCTGGCTGCTGTTCAGGGAAATGATAAACGGCTCAAAGAAGCGACTACCGGCTCCAAGGGGATTGCTGAACTGGCTGAAGACGGTGAGGACAATGAAGGGGTGGTTGTTCAGGGACATGACAGAAGATTAAAAGATGCTACCACTACCACAAAGGGAATTGTGGAACTGGCCGAAGACGGCGAGGAAAAACCGGGTATTGCTGTTCAGGGTAATGACCGGAGACTTAAGGAGGCCTCAGAGCTTGAAAAAGGAATACTCAGGTTTGCGGCAGATGCCGAATCCACGGCTTTTGCCGCTGTCCAGGGTAATGACCGGAGACTTAAGGACGCCACCACTACCACAAAGGGAATTGTTGAACTGGCCGAAGACGGGGAAAATGCGGAAGGCGTTGCTGTTCAAGGGAACGACAAAAGACTGAAAGACGCTACAACCATATCCAGAGGAATTGTTGAACTGGCTGAAGACGGCGAGGAAAGCGATGGCGTTGCTGTCCAGGGGAATGACCGGCGTTTAAAACCCGCTACGGAAAGAAGCCCGGGTATTGTCCGGCTTGGTAAAGAGAACGAGACTAAAGCGAATTTTGTTGTCCAGGCTAATGATCCCAGGCTTTCCAATGACCGGAATCCCCTGCCGCACTCCCATGAATATGCTCCTGAAGAGCATGATTTCAACAGTCATAAGGGTTCCATTTCCGTTAAGGGGGCCAGGGATAATACCTTTAAGGAATTGACCCCTCCTTCCGATGAATCTTCAATTATCCATGCGGTAAATGAATCCGTAAAGCCCGGGGCTATTGGCATTGCCGGGGTAGCCGGAACAAAAACCGAGAAGGCCTCCCAGTCCTATGGGGTTGTTGGACACAGCCGCTATGTTGGTGTGCGGGGACAATCTTCGGGCGGTGAAAGTCCCCGTGGCTGTGGTGTACTGGGGATATCACGGTTTGGTGCCGGCGGTGTCTTTTCCAGTGAGCACACCTATGCTCTTGTTGCGGATGGTTACGGCAAAATTGCCGAATATGATGATTCCTTTCGGCTTATGGGAAATGGAGACGCGCTCCAGGTGAGCGGGAAAGCCGACTTTAACGGGCCTCTGCATATCCGGAATGATCACCAGGCTAAGGAAGATCATAATTTTCCGGTAAATATTGTTGAACTTTTTGAGGTTGATGAAAAAGAATATATTTCACCCGGTAATATGCTTATTGCCGCTGAATCGGGCGGATCGGTCCTTTCCCTGGCTCAGGATGCCTATACCCGGTCCGTTATTGGTATTGTTGCGGGAAATCCTACGGTAATATTGAATAACTGCGGTACTGAGAAAAAGGTATATCCTGTTGTTCTTGCGGGGAAAGCCTTATGCAAAGTTGATGCCAGGGAAACTCCAATACATCCCGGTGACCTTATTGTTACTTCAAATACTCGCGGCTGCGGTATGAAAGGGACGATTGATTCCTTTGATAAGGTCGGTACGGTGATAGGGAAAGCCCTGGACCGTCTGGAAGAAGGGATTGGTCTTATCCCGGTTTTTATTACTCATCAATAATGGGATACGCCCGGGTACGCCGGGACAGTCCCTATAGGGATTCTTTCATCTTGTCTATGATTTCCAATTTGATCTTATTGAATACTTTATCCTGGTAATCATTAAGTTGTTTTGATATTTTTTTGCTGATATAGATGATTCTTCTGCAAAAAGGTTTTTTTTCGTACCGGTCTATCCACATGATTATTATGGTATTTTCGGAATCCCAGGCTATTGTGCCCTGGTCATTCTTGATATTTTCCCTGGTAGGATCTCCATACTTTTTCTTAAGCTGCTCCTTTACTTCATTCATACTGAGATAGGGAAATTTTAGCGATACATAGAAGAGTTTTCCTTCATCTTTTTCCTCACCTGTTGTTTCTGCGGGTTTTGCCGGGGGAGTGCCTGCCGGGTCTGTAGCTCCCGGAGGAGTTGTCTCGGGGACAGGTTTTTTATCATCCTCTTTTTTTACCAGGTCTTTGTTGGCTGGTTCTACATAGAAAAAGCCATAGCAATATTCCATTTCCCCTTCTTTTGAAATGATTTTCGTTTTGTTATCGGTGAAGGTAAGGGTTCCTCGTATTTCTTCTTTTACTTTACTTAAAAAAAACCCCCATTTAAGGGTTCCGTATCCGTCGGGAATGTTTGTCTTTTCCTCGGCAGGTGCTGCTTTTTTTGCATCTGTTGTCGTTTCTGTAGTAGTGCCTTTTGGCGCATCTGTTTTTTCTTTGTCCGCAGGTTTGTCCCCCTGGGCATACAGGGTTGTTATTAATAATATTTGCAGTATGAGGATAGTTATTTTTCTCATCTTATGTTCTCCAGGGCTAATTAGGGGGAGCTTCGCAGCTTTCTTTTCCCTCATGCATACTTATCGGCAAAAATATGATAAAAATTGAATAAAACCAGGCCCCCCTTCTGAAATTCCTGCCGGCGTACTTTTTGGTAGGTTGTTTTTTTTTGAGTTGTATTAATAATTTAATTATTATATATTTGGATGTATTATTTTAAACAAATTGCACTTAACAAATGTATTGTTTTTCGTGTTATACAGGGATAGAGGATTTATTGTGAGTA
Source organism: bacterium (assembly GCA_024224995.1). Next base: position 25,372 of record JAAENB010000138.1, read on the forward strand.
AACCGGTACAAATAACTATTGCAATATTCGTATTTGCCGTTTTGTCATGTACCGGGTTTCGGGAAATTGAGAGGAAAGATAACCTTGGCAGGGTTACTGCTATTATGTACTATAATGGGAATTCGCTGGAACGGGTTGAAGAAATTGAGTATTACGGGAATTCGCATAACCCTTCGGCAATTATCTATAAAAAGGAAGAAGGCAGGAAGCTGTCTCAGTACAAATCGGAGCGGTATATTTTCAAGGGCAACAATTTAGTTGAATTGTCCTTTTTTATTTACCGGAATAATGGCAAAATAAAGACCGGTATGATAAAGTACTATTATTATCCAAATAATAATTTTAAAAGAATTGAATACTTTTCTTCTTCCGATCTATTAACCGAATCAGAAGATAAGATGTTTATATTTGGGCTCGACCAGTATACCTACAAAAGTCGTCAGCTCATTTCCCGCCGGATAATTGAATATGAATTCAATCCTCAAACTAAAAAATCGATGCAAATAGGGCAGTATGTTGTTTATTACAACAATGGTTCAATTGCGTCCATGAAATCGTGGATATTGGACCGAAAATCGAAAAAAGTTGTTGAAAAAAATGAGAAAAATATTCTATTCGTTAGCACAAAGATTAAACATATTGAAGAATTTTATATTACCCGTTCCAGGGGTAAAGATTTCTTAATGCAATAATTCCGGTACCATTTAACATTTACAGGAGGAGATATGGGGAAACTATTTGATGTTAATAGCGATAATTTTGATACGGAAGTGCTTGGCGCTGAGGGCCTTGTTCTTGTTGATTTCTGGGCGCCCTGGTGCGGTCCCTGCAAACAGCAGACTCCTATTTTGGAAAGAATTACAGATGATGGCGATATTAATGTATTGATCGTGAAGCTTAATACTGATGAAGATCCTGCTATTGCTCAAAAGATGGGTATTGAGTCCATTCCTACCCTGATTCTTTTTAAAGACGGTGAAGAGATTGAGCGCTTTGTTGGTGTTCAGCCGGAAACTGTTTTACGAAAAAAGTTACAATAATATAAATGCGCGCGGTTGTTCAGAGAGTTTTAAACGCCTCTGTTGAAGTGGATGATGCCATTGTTTCTTCTATTAATAAGGGATTATTGGTATTAATCGGATTTCATCATGATGATGCGTATTCCGGTATGGATTATATTATCAACAAAATTCTGGGACTCCGGATCTTTGATGATGAAAATGGGGTGATGAATGTTTCGGTAGAGGATATTGAGGGCGAGGTGCTGCTTGTTTCCCAGTTTACTCTCTACGGAGATGTCCGCAAAGGGAAACGCCCTTCTTATACCAGTGCCATGCCCCCGGACAGGGCTTCGGAATTTTATGACCGCTTTGTTGAACAGTTCCGCTCGAAATACGAGAAAGTTGGATCCGGTGAGTTTGGCGCTCATATGAAGGTTTCCCTGGTTAATTCGGGTCCCGTTACCATTCTTCTGGAAAGCCCCTCGCAGGGGTCGCACCCCTCCTTCTCATAGCGTGGGGTTTAAACCCCACGCTATGAGAAGGAGAACTTATCGTACTATATCTTCGATCCATTTTATTTCGTTATTTTCAAAGGCAATCATATCGAACCGGTATATCATGTGTTTGGTGTTTAGAAGTGGATTGGCCTCGAGAAACCGGTTGGCAATAAAGCGAAGGGTCCGTTTTTTTTTGCTGCTGACGGAATAAAGGGCTCCGCCAAAGATTGGAGTTGCCCGGTATTTTACCTCAACAAAGATGAGCAGGGAATCCTTGCGGGCAATTATATCAATTTCCCCTGAGCGCTGGTAGCGGAAATTCCGTTCCACAATTTCAAACCCTTTCTGCTCCAGGAATTGGACTGCTTCGTCTTCCCCGCTGTCTCCCAGCTCTTTGTTGTGCATTGTATCCATGCGATAGGCTACAGCACGTTAAATATATCTATGGAAACATCATTTTCATCCAGCGCTTTAACAATATAAAGAGAACTCTCTTTAAGCAGGTTTATAATAACCGTATCTTCGATCCGCTTCCTGTCCTCATTAAAGATAAGCTTAATAATGGGCCTGAGTGGTTTTTCCGGCATTGACCCGATAATGATGCCAATAGTCCCGTTATTGAGTTCAACGATGGAGCCGATTGGATAAACCGACATCCGTGAAAGAAATACCCTGAGTATGACAGGATCGAAGCGGTTTACTCCGCTGGAAAGAAGGTTTCTCATGGCATGATAGAAATATACCTTTTCCCGGTAGCTCCTGTTTGATATCTGGGCTTCATAGCTGTCCGCGATTGCCGCTATGCGGGCATATTCGTTTATGGCGTTCCCTTTTAATCCGCGGGGATAGCCTTTACCGTCGAACTGTTCATGGTGCTGAAGAGAAATGAGCGCGGTATTCTCCTGTACCTGGCCAAGACGCCGTAACACCTGGTAACCGTATAATGGATGCGCTTTAACCTGGTTGTATTCCTGGTCCGTAAGGTTTGACTGTTTATAAATAATATATACCGGTATTTTTAGCATTCCCGCGTCAATAAGAAGAGTGCCCAGTCCAAGCTCCATTAGTTTGGAATCGGGATATTCTAATGCTATTCCGATTATGAGTGAGTAAAAAGTCACGTTTACCGAATGGACAACCATATAGTCTTTGTTCTCGGCAAGCCCGTACAGAAAAAGAAAAATATTGCTGTTTTCATGCAGGATCTTGATGATATTTTTTACCGAGTTTTCAAGTTTTTCTGTTGTGAATTCCTGGTCACTTTTTATTGCCCGGTGAACCTCTTCCACATCCATGCATGCCTGCTTGTGCGTATCGATTAATCTCTTTCTTTTTTTGAGAAGGTTGTTATAGTCTTCAACTATTTTTTTCTCGTCTTTCGAATCGGAGCTGGGAGCAATCTCTGTAAGAGTTCCATCCTCAGCGTCATTTTGGTAGCTGTCCGCGTTGAGTAATTCGCCGGTTGTTTCAATAGCCGTAACCCCCCAGGTCATAAGCTTTTTAATGTCATTTTCGCTTACGGCAATATTCGCGCCAACAAGCATGTTGCTGCTGTCGATATATAAAGCCTTGTCGAAAACCATTCCCGGCTTTAATTCTTCAACAGGAATTTTTCTCATATTAGCCATTGTTATTTTCCATATTATTCAATTATTTCAGCCCGGCCATTTTCTTTCTAAAACCGGCATTTATTTTGTAACAGTAAGCCAGAACCTCGGAAACTGCCTTAAAAAGATCCTCGGGGATTGAAGCGCCAATCTCCAATTGCGATAAAACTTCGGTTAAATCCGGATCTCTGTATACGGTAATACTATTCTCTTCCGCTATTTCCAGCAGCCGATCCAGCAGTTTCCCCCTGGCAATCGCCACAATTTGGGGAAGATCCCCGTTATATTTAAGGGCTACGCCTTTACCTGTTTCCATGTTATGCCTTTATATCGAATTCACTATTTATAGAATAGTATGAATTTATCTCTATCAATTTGTCGAGCGCCGCTCTTCTGTTATAGAAATTTAAGTAAACTGTTCTATTTTCACCGGAAAGCTCTCCCTGAAAGAGTCCTATCCGTTCCAGGCGTGAGTATAACAGGTCTGCTGACCCTTCAAGCGAGTCAAGGACATCCTGCCTGGGGGAGAAAATAGATAAAAATAATCCTTCCCGTCTGCTGTTGGCCAGTATATCGATTTGCCCTATTTCGGATAATTGAAATGAAAAGATCCAGGAATTTTCATTTCCCATACAATATACGGGTTTAAACTCTCCATCGTCGAAAAAGGCCATTTCACCATAGTGTATCCCGGTTTTCTCTTTTTCATTATTTCCTATTAGCAAATCGATCAGTTGCTCTATAAGTTCTTTTTTATCTTTCTCCTCATTAACATTGTCGACTAAGTTAATAATTTCATTTAATCTTTCCTCAATGTCTGCTCCGCCTGTTTTTCCCTGCTCCAGCCATTGTTCCGTATATTTCCGGTCCGGGTTGAAAAGCAGCAGCAGGAACAGCAGCGGACTTGAGCTGTATTTTGCTCCTGAAAGCATAAAAGACAGATCGAACAGGCTTTCTTTGCTTAATCCCATCCTGAGAAGCCTGTTTAGTATATAGACCGTTTTCTCCTGTTTTTGTTCGTTTTTTTGATGAATTCCGAGCAAAAACTTGTTTAGTTCAAATAGTCCCTGGGGATTTTTCCCCAGAAACCTGCTTATATCTATTATATCATTTTTTGTGAAATCATCAACTCTAAAAATAGTATGATCAAGTATTTTCTCTAAAAAACCGGTCCGCCCCCTGGTATCGATTAATCTGAACAAAAAGGAGTCTTTTGTTTGTTCTTCCAGTTTTAGATTAAGCCGGTTGTTTCCCGGTACACCGCCCGGAAATTCGGCCCGAATTTTTTTTCCGGCTATTTCCAGCACTGCTTCCCGGGAATTTGGCCTGCTTACAATTGTTGCGGGGATTTCCACTCCTTTTTTTAGCCCTTTTAAAAAAGTCAGGGTGGAAATTCTTCCCGATATTCTTATTGTGTTAACCGGGTTTATTTTTGGGTCTATTTTCATTAATCAAAGATCCCTTTTTGCCCGCTTATCATACTTTTTACCGGCTCATAACTCTTCCGGTGAATTGCTGAAAAACCAATCTCCTGTATGGCTTCCCGGTGTTTTTTGGTTCCGTATCCTTTGTTGGTTTTGAGATCATACCCGGGGTATATGGTATCGATTTTTTCTATTATTCTGTCCCGTTGAACTTTTGCCTGTATTGAAGCAGATGCTATGGATAGTGATAGTGAATCTCCCTTTATGATGGATCTGTAGGGAATTCCTAAATTGAACTTAAACCTTCCGTCCATGATAAGTATATCAGGCTTTACCGGTATGATGGAAAGAAGTTTTTTTATAGCGTATTCGGTTGCTCCATTGATATTCAAGCGGTCTATTATTTTATGAGAGACCATGGTATAGGTGGAGAGTTGAGAGTGCTTGTTGATAGTGTCAACAAGGGGCGCGCGCCGTTTGTGAGGTATTTTTTTGGAATCATTAATATTGCGCAGTATTTCATCATGTGGATTTGAAATAAAAGATGAGCTGTAAATAACCAGTCCTACCGACAGCGGCCCTGCCAGGCATCCGCGGCCGGCTTCATCTACTCCGGCAATAGTGTGATATCCCTGGTTAATCAGCTCTTTTTCAATGTCAAATGTCGGTTTAATAGAAAAGGCGGACCTGGTGTCCGCCTTTTCTGTTTCCGCAAATAGATAATTTTCCATAAATGTTAAACAATGTTACCCGGAAAGGTTCTATTGTTCTATACTTTTATGATGTTGTATCTGTTGTACTTCCCGCTGTTTCGCCGGGTACATTTTCAGCCGAAATTTCTTGCGGTTTTTTTGATGTTAATTTCATTCTTCGTTCTTTAAGTTTAGCTGACTTGCCTCTTCTTTCCCGTAAGTAGTACAGTTTGGATCTTCTTACTTTTCCTTTCCGTACAATATCAATATCAGCTATCCTGGTTGAATATACCGGGAAAATTCTTTCAACGCCAACATCAAAAGATATTTTTCTTACGGTAAATGTTTTGCTAATTCCTTTATTGTCAATAGCAATAACAATTCCTTCGAATATCTGGATCCGTTCCCGCTCACCTTCAACAATCCGGTAGTGTACTTTTACCGTATCTCCAATTTCGAAGTTAATTTCTCTCTGAACCGGTATTATTTCTTTTTCAACTTCCTGAATAATATCCATTTTTCTCACTCTCCTCGTAGTTTTCTCAAAAGATATTTTCTATATAGATCAGGTCTTACCCTACTTGTCTTCTCTATTCGTTTTTGCAGCCGCCATTCCGATATTTTTTTGTGGTGACCACTTAATAAAATATCAGGGACTTTCATTCCCCGGAAGTCGGCTGGTCTTGTAAAATGAGGATACTCAAGGAGATATCCTTCAAAACTTTCTTCCAAAAGGGATTCATAATTCGACATAAATCCCGGTACATAGCGAGATACCGCGTCAAGTACTACCAGGGCCGCAAATTCTCCTCCTGAGAGAATATAGTCGCCTATGGATACTTCATAATCGACAAATTTGTCTACTACCCGCTGGTCTACTCCTTCGTAGTGCCCGCATATAAAACAAAGTTCTTCTTCCCCTTTCAGCTCTTTGACAAACTTCTGCGTTAGTGCCGAGCCGCCCGGGGTTGTTAATATCACCCTGGTTTTTTCTTCTTTTACTGCTTCCAGGGCTTTAAATAATGGTTCCGGCGTTAATACCATGCCGGAGCCTCCCCCGTAGGGGTAATCATCACATCGTCTGAATTTATCTTCACTATAGGCGCGGAGATCTACTAGCTCCACCTCTATAATCCCGGAGTCTATTGCCTTTCCAAGGAGTCCGCTTTTTAGCGGTGACTCAAAAAAATCGGGGAAAAGAGTAATTATCTTAAATTTCATTTAAATAAATAATCTAATCGTCAAATAGACCCTCTACAGGATCTATATCAATTCTTTTTTCAAAGACATGAGCGGTATCAACCATGGATTCCACAAAAGGAACCATATGCCGCTTTCCTTCATCTGTCTCTATTATTAAAATTTCCCCGGCTCCTGCTTCAAGAATATCTACTACCCGGCCAAACTGCTTTTCTTTCCAGTAGACGGTACATCCTATCAATTCATAATAGTAATAACTGTCTTCTTCCAGGTATTCCGAACGGGTTCTTTCGGCTTCCGCCTTTTCTATGTAGATTCCCTTTCCTTTATAAGAAAGAGCCTCGTCTCTGTCGTTTATTCCTTCAAGGAAGAGCCTGCATACTTTCCCTTTTTGCTCCTGAAATTCAAGAACTTTGTACTTGTTATACTTGCCTTCTTCTTTTAGGAATATTTCTCTTCCAACAGTAAAACGATCCATAATATCGGTTAATACCAATATTCGCAAACGTCCATGTAATGAATGGGCGCCTGTTATTACGGCTATTTCCAGGTAATCATCTTCAACTATCAATTTTACTTCTAATTAAACTTCTAATCAAGCTTTTATCAGTCAA
>JAAENB010000139.1 GCA_024224995.1 bacterium
AGGCGAGTGCCGCAGCAATACAAAGAGGCCATGCTTTCAAGCCAGCGCACAAGCAAATTTTAGGTTCTTGAGAGAGGAGAAAGATAATGGATAAAGTAGTTTATCTTGACAATAATGCTACTACAAAAATTGCCCCGGAAGTGGTAGATGCCATGATGCCGTTTTTAACGGAACGATACGGTAACCCTTCCAGTATTCACAGCTTCGGCGGTGAAGTGGGTACTGACCTGGCCCAGGCCAGGAAAAACGTTGCCGCCTTCCTGGGCGCTGAATATGATTACGAGATCGTTTTTACCGGTACCGGTACTGAAAGCGATAATCTTGCTATCCTGGGAACCTTAGCCTATTATCGAGATAAACGGCATATTATTACCTCCCGCGTTGAACACCCGGCTCTTATTTCCCTGTGTAAAAAGCTGGAACGGGACGGGTACCGCATTACCTATGTCCCTGTTGACGGGGATGGAAACCTGGATATGCAGTATCTTAAAGATTCGATTGATGATGATACTGCTATTGTTTCTATCATGTACGCGAATAATGAATCAGGGGTTATTTTTCCTGTTGAAGAAATTGGCGAGCTCCTGAGTGAATTGAAGATCCCTTTTCATGTGGACGCGGTACAGGCCGCCGGAAAAATTCCCATAGATGTTAAAAAGATCAAGTGCGACCTGTTAACCATTTCCGGGCACAAACTTCACGCTCCCAAAGGAGTTGCCGCGCTCTACGTTAGGCGGGGTACCCGTATGCGTCCCATTCTTTACGGCGGTCACCAGGAAAAGGGCAGACGTCCGGGTACGGAAAATGTTCCCGGAATTATCGCCCTGGGCAGAGCTGTGGAACTGGCACAGGAACACCTGGCTGATTATGATACCCGGGTTAGAAAACTCAGGGATAAACTTGAAGATGGTATCCTGGGTATGTTTAAAAACGCTTCTTTAAATGGAGACAAAAATAAGCGTGTTCCCAATACCACAAATATCGGGTTCGAATATATCGAAGGTGAGGCCATTCTTCTCTATTTTGATGAAAAAAGAATCGCCGCCTCCTCAGGCTCCGCCTGTTCATCAGGCTCCCTTGACCCGTCCCATGTGCTCCGGGCTATGGGGGTTCCCTTTACCTCCGCTCACGGTTCTATCCGCTTTAGCCTGAGCCGCTACACCACTGAAGAAGAGATCGATTACACGCTCTCTGTTATTCCGGAAGTGGTTGAAAGACTCCTCGATATTTCGCCCTACTGGGACAGTGAAAAGCAGGAAGGCAAACCTATTAACCTGTGAGACAGGTAAAAGGTACAAGGTAAAAGGAGAATCTCCCCCTTGCACCTTTTCCCTTGCTCCTTGCCCCTGTTTCACTCATCATAAACAATGCCTGCTATAAAATGCTGGCTGTTGAGGATCTCTTCCATCCTGTCCACTCCTAACAGAACGATATCACCATTTTTATTTTTTAATACATACAACTGATCCCCTTCTCCAAGATCCATCTCTTTGCGCAGATCGGCCGGTATAATAATCTGCCCTTTCGCGCTCATTTTTACAACCCCATATAGAGTTTTATGCTCGTTTTTAGATTTCTTTTTCATTTTAAACTTACCCGAATTTTAAGTGATCAAAAACAGGGTACGCGACGCTAGCGCGTCGCGAAGGAGGTGGGGGTCGCGCCCCCCCCTCAACCCCCACCTCCTTCGCGCAGCGCTAGCTGCGCCTGCTTTTGGTGTTAAATTAAATACATCTTAATTAATTATAAAATTTTTGTCAATATAGTTGCCGTTTTGCCTAAAATTTAGTATATTGGTGTAAAAGTTGTATAATGGTTTACTTTTACTACATTTCTTGCGAGGTATCTAAAATGAAAATTTTACTCAAAATCGGGGCTGTTTTTCATCTTTTATGTGCTGTTATGCACATATTTTTTCCCAATATGTATCAATGGAGTCAGAGACTGGGGTCGCTTTCTCCGGAAGATTCCGCAGTTATTTTGGGCAATCTGAATGTTATGAACTGGTGCATGCTCATCTTCTGGCTGCTTTTCGCGGTGATTCCCTTCTTTAAAAGCAGTGAAGTCCTGGAAACATCTCTGGGCAAAATGTTTTTAACGGGTATTGTCCTCTTCTGGTTTATCCGGATTGCTGTGCTGCAGCCCCTGGTTATTGGCCTGAATTCCCCTGGTGCCATTGAACAGGTTCTCTTCTTAATGCCCGGGCTCTTGCTGTTTGGTATTCCCTGGGTGAGTGCCGTGAAGAGAAAAAAATAATTTGTTGATATATATTCATGCTATGAAACCTTTGGTCACATAAATTCGTGAATTTTATATTGGAGGGACTTTTATGCTTGATACTATCGAAAATACTGTTATTGACTCTGCGAAAATCCGGGAAAAGGCGGAAGACTATTACCGGAATCTCGATTATTACTGCTCCGAAGCTATTGTTAAAACCTTTATTGATGAACTGGATCTTCCCCTGCCGCCTGAGGCTGTTGCCATGGCCTCGGGCTTTCCTCTGGGTCTCGGCGGTGCCGGGTGTACCTGCGGCGCTGTTACGGGCGGGATTATGGTCCTGGGCTACTTTTTCGGCAGATCCGAAGCCAAAGACAATGCTGTGTTTAAGGCTATGGGCCTTACCAGGGAACTGCATGATGCCTTTAAATCCCGGCATAAATCCCTGTGCTGCAGCGCGCTTACCAAAGACCATAAAATGATGTCGCCCGAACACATGGAACAATGTATCGCTTTTACCGGTGAAGTGGCGGAAATGGTTGCTGAGATTATTGCGCGGGAACGGGATAAGGAAGAGTAAGCTTTAGAAAAGAATTATTCGCTTTTTTTCCGGGCGCTTTTAAGGGAGTTTAAAAGGTGACTTGCATTTGCCGGGTTTGACAATAAATAATTTGTTTCTATTAGAGAATTGTAATCATCTAATGATATCACAACTTTTTTGATTAATAAGCTGTCTTTCCCGTGATTTTCCCCGTTTTTTCATTTTTATTGCAAAAAAACAAAAAAAGTTCACTTTTTCTTTCATGAAAAAGCTTTCCCATTCGTCTTATTAATAAGGGGTAAATTAATCCTCAAAATTAAAAGCCGGAGCTGACTATGAATATCGACACC
>JAAENB010000140.1 GCA_024224995.1 bacterium
AACGGTGACGGAAGAGATGATATATTCAGATATTTGCCCGGCACTTCAGGCGCCGATGTTTTCCTCTCTAACGGAAGCTCCTTTGTTCGTTCCGGAAACTGGACCGGCGCCGGGTACGGCTCTGCCCCTAAAGGCTGGTATGTGGGCGACTTCAACGGTGACGGAAGAGATGATATATTCAGATATTTGCCCGGCACTTCAGGCGCCGATGTTTTTCTCTCCAACGGAAGCTCCTTTGTTCATTCCGGAAGCTGGACCGGCGCCGGAAACGGCTCTGCTCCTAATGGCTGGTATGTGGGTGACTTCAACAGTGACGGAAGAGATGATATATTCAGATATTTACCCGGTGTTTCAGGCGCCGATGTTTTTCTCTCCAGCGGAAGTTCCTTTGCTCATTCAGGAAGCTGGACCGGCGCCGGGTACGGCTCCGGTCCTAATGGCTGGTATGTTGGTGACTTCAACGGTGACGCAAGAGATGATATATTCAGATATTTGCCCGGCGTTTCAGGGGCCCGGATGTTCCTGAGCACCGGAGGAAATTTTTAGTAAATAATATTTAATTCGTATCGATCAGCAGCTCGTCCCCGCCCCTCAGAGGCGAGCGAGCTGCTTCTCTCAGCTGTGAAGCTGGTCTCGACAGAAGCCGGTATAGTGAACTCTACCAGGCAATCGGAACCGGTTGGGGTACGGCAGACAGCTCCCATTTTAACCTGCCCGATCTCAGCGGGGGTATTCCCGAGGGGGCATATAGCACGGTGTAGCTGTAGTTGACATAGGGAACGTTGTGCGAAAGTGATCCCCCGGCCAATACTCTTACAGCCGGAATTTTTTGGGAAAATTGAATAAACTTCTTGACTCTTAAAAAGAGTTTTTGTAAGGTCTATTCCGTCTTCCATGTTTATTTGTAATCACAATAAAATATAATTGAGGTATTATCATGAAATTAGAAAATTCTCAAACTCTGGACATTGATAGCAAAGTGGAATTACAGAATGATTATATGCCTGAAAATCCATTACAAACAAGTGAAAAGATTACTTTTGTTCACGATAATAAAAATGATCAAATGCAGCTATTTTACATAAAAGATGATAAAGTCTACAATGCTCGCAGAGAATCTTCCACTTCATCCGAGTATGTGATCGAAGACACTCATTTCCCGGCAAAAGTCAAACCTCATAAAGTCAAGTCCATAGTTAAGGATGATACATATTATATTTTCGTTACTAATGGCGTTGATCTTTATTATATGAAAGAATCCGGATTTGCTAAATGGACCAATATTGGAGGTCCACATTATAAATCTAAGTTTGATACGATTGATAAATTTGATGTTGCTTTAAATTCAGAAGGCGTAATTGATGTGATGACATTGACGTATAGTAATGATCACGTATACTGTTCTGCTCTATTTTCATTTTCTAATATGAAATGGGAGGATGCTAAATCCGGGTTACGTTTTTTCCATTGGTTTCATAATATGAAGGATTATATTTTATCCGGTGGTGTATTTGTTGATGAGAAGAATGGTAAGATCCAGGAAATAGTCACCTGCGATTCATATATCGCCGGTAACAAATGGACCAACGATACGGGGATCTATATAGGTAAAGCCGCGGATGAAGGACTAAATGATACCAATTGTTATCTTGTTGCGAAAGGAAGTTATACACAATTAGCTATTACAGAAAGCAGTGTAAAGAATGAACCATACTTATTCTCAATTGATAACTCCTCAAAATGTTCCGTATGTTATTTCCCATTGATTTCCGAGGGAAAATGGGATCGAATTCAAATGGAAAATGTTGGCATAGGGATAAAAGATATCGCTGCTGTATCAGAAAAAGACGAAAACGGTTTGCAAAAACCCATGGTATTTGCATTGACCATTAATCATTCTTTGACTGTTACCAGAACAGTGCCGGAGAAATCAGCAGGCAACCACTCAAGTGCATTACAGTGGTCAGATCCGGTTGTAATAGCGAAGGACACACGCTGGTTTTCTGCTGAAGAAACTAAGGATGGTAATGCAATTCTTGCCTATGAAAAGACAGATGGAACATTCTTTGTATGTTATAATGATAAAAAAACACATGAATGGACTCATGAAGAGCTGGAAGCTCCTGGTAGTTCCGATAAAGATGTAAAAGAGACACCATGTTATTATATGACTGTTCTGGTGAAAGACAAGAAGTTGCAAGCAGGAATTCCGGGAAGTTTATTCACTCTACGATGTAATTCCATAGTTGATCTGGAAGTGAATGATGATTTTGTTCAATTAGATCACGGTTTCCAGTATGTAGGATATACGGATTCATCCGGATCTATTGATTTAAGGATTTTAACAAGAAATAATTTATCTACTCCTGATTTCTATCTCACCACAGAAGAAATGGATGAGGGTGATTACATGGTGCTATCTCCTGATGGAAATATTCGGACAAAGTTCAGAAAAAGTACTGTCAAAGATTTACAAAATGCTAAAAGACAAGATACGCATACGAAACTCCTGAAAGATGAATATGCGAAAACCAGTATTGTTGAAGAAATGAAAAAGGGATTATCAACGGTGCTTGGTATAACTGATACTATTCCACAAGACAATGAATTATCACGAAAGTATCTATCGGATAATACATCTGCAAGTATTGCCAGGTGTGTATGTTCACGGGAAAGAAAGAAAAAAGAATATATACACGCAGGGAAAGCATTTTTTCTTGATTTTAGACCGGAATCTATCAAAAATAATAAGATGTGTATTGAATTGTCCGGAGAGCAAACTACATATCTTCTTGCGGAAAGAGAAAATCTTGACTTTTTAACAGTGGATTGGGGCGATTTATGGGATTCCATAAAAGAAGGGTTTATAAAAATCAAAGATATTACAATAGAAGTATTTAAAGATACTATAAAAGCTGTTATAACGTTCTTTAATGATACCAAATGGACGGGGGTTATTGATTTTGCCAGGATGTGTATGGACCTGGCACAGGCTATTTGGCAAGCAGCAAAAGTATTCTTCAAAGATTTGTTCATGTGGTTATGTTTTCTATTTGATTGGGATGATATAAAAAAAACTGCCCAGGTAGTTAAAGATGCAGTTTTTGATGCTGAAGATCAATTTAATCATATTTTTACGGAAGTTATCCCCAATCTTACTGATAGTTTCTTTGATAATACAAAAGAATTTATCAATGACCAATTTAATTCAATTTTAGAACTGGTAAAAGATATGAAGCTCGGTGATGATACCCAAAAAATGCAGCATTCGTCTGATGATTTTATGGATATACTTCCTTCTTCCGCGTTTTCATACTTCAATAAATCGATGAGCTGTCTTAGTAATTGGGAGTTGGATCTAAAAAAAGATAATGCATTAAAAGCAGCATGGGAAGATTTTGAAAATATTATGAAAAGCATTTACTCTGAGAAAGAAACTCAAGATTTATTGAATTCATTTAGTGAATTCTTTTCCTCCTTAACATCACGGGCTGCTTTTGATGGAACATTAGTTTTTGATTATTTTAAAGCAATGGAATCGTTGATATTATTTATTGTTGTAGCTGCAAAAAAAACTGTAAAGGCTGCCTCCGATGTACTGGCTGGCGGAATGAAGATATATAAGACTTTTTTTGAACATTCTATTGATGTTCCTGTTATTAGTTTTATTTATGAAAGTATTACCGGTGATAAATTAACCGTGATAAATTTTCTTTCATTCATAATAGCTATTCCATACACAATTTGGTACAAATTAACTTATGGAGAGCCACCATTTTCCGAGAATATGACTTTAAAAGATTCTTCAGATGCAAGGATAGGGTATAATATCAGTGGCCTTGCCAGACTTTTCTTTACTTTAGTTGATACTGGATTAGATTCAATAAATCTTCCGAATATTGATCCTCCTACGGGAGGAGCGAAATTTCTGGGATTCTCATTACCACTAATTATATCCGGTTTAACTTGTCGATTTTGGGATACTAAAAAAGGAAAAAATTTGACCACCTATGAAAAATGGAAAATAGGTACATGGTCTACAGGAGCAGCGCTTGCTCTTTTTCATCCCATATACTATTTATGTTTTAAAAAATCTCTTAGATCATCAGTATATGGAAGTTGGATACTATTTGCGTTTGGAGCAGGTCAATTAACCGGTGGAATTGGTTCTATTATTTACTGTAAAAAAGAAACCGGAAAAATTGATGTGGATTTAGCTGCACATTGGATTTCAAATCCTTTACCAAAACTCGGTAAACCGTTACTGAACTGCCCTACCCCGGTAGTACGTACCACATTACTCTGTGTTGATTTTGGAGCCGGAATAACTGATGCCACAGTACGTTTAGAGTATAAGAAGTAAATCTTAGATATCAGAGGGCTAACTGCTCAAGGAGATAATCCTGAACCTGCCGCTGGACGAGTCAGCGGACGAGGAGTTATACTGGTCCGATGTAGCCGGGGAAGAGAGGGGGATTGTTTATGCCCCCTCTTAATTCCTGAAAAAAAGGTGTTGACAGAGCTGCAATAATTGGTTATTTATAATAGTATCCGGAGATAACTATGAAAAAAAATATTTCAATAGCAATACTATTAATTTGTATGACTGCTCTAAATACAAGCTGCAGCAAAAACAGCAAAGCATCACCTGGCGAACTTGCCAAACGGAAAAACACCGCGAAAACAATGGTCAACAAAGCTCTTGCGTTTTATGAGAAAAACGGGAAAGACAAAACAATTGAAGAGCTCAATAAAAAAGATGGTCAATTTGTAATAAATGACATGTATGTATTTGCGTATACAAACAAAGGTGTGCTTATTGCCAATCCATTGAATAAGCAATTACTTGGAAACGATTTATCAAACTGGATTGATAGTCGCGGAAAGTTTTTTAGACAAGAAATGATTGAAAAAACAAAAAATTCCGGGTCGGGATGGATTACCTACGTTTATTCACATCCAAAAACAAAAGAAGTAAGAGATAAAATGACATATTGTAAAGGTGTCGATGATCTTATTCTCTGCTCAGGTTTGTATTACAAAAAATAACTGCCCGTTGGAACTTTAATTATTCTGTCATTTTCAACATTTTTGCTATGTCCATTTCTTTCGCAATATCAAGAGGTGTTTTACCATCTTTATCTTTAATGGTAATATCTGCTCCTTTTTCAATAAAGTATTCGGCAGTTTCAATATGCCAATTATTTAAAGCCAGCACTAAAGGTGTTCTGCCATCTTCATCTTTAGCATTTACCTCCGCTCCTTTTTCAATGAAATATTTTACAATTACAATTTTTTCGGAGAAAAAAGATGAAGCCAGGTGTAAAGGGGTAGCGCCATAATTATTTTTAGCATTCACCTCTGCTCCTTTTTCAAGAAGATATGACGCAATTTTAGTATCTCCGTTGAAGGAAGCCCCATGTAAAGGTGTGCTGCCTTCTCCATCTTTAGCATTCACCGCTGCTCCATTTCTTATGAGATCTATTGCAATTTTTGTCCTTCCGTTGAAGGAAGCCAGGTGTAAAGGCGTGAGGCCATATTCATCTTTAGCATTCACCGCTGCTCCTTTTTTAATGAGATATTTTACAGCTGCGTCATTTCCTGCGAGGGAAGCCAGATGTAAAGGTGTTCTGCCTTCTTCATCTTTAGCATTCATCTCTGCTCCTTTTTCAATGAGATATTTTATAGTTTCAGTATCTATTGCCTCGGAAGCCTTATGCAAAGGTGTGCTGCTAAACTTATCTTTAACATTAACCTCTGCTCCTTTTTTAATGAGATATTTTACAACTTCAGTCCTTCCGTTGAAGGAAGCCGTGTGTAAAGGTGTTCTATCAACCGTATCTTTAACATTAACCTCTGCTCCTTTTTCAATAAGATATTTTACAATTTCAGCATCTTTGTTGCCGGAAGCCAGGTATAAAGGTGTCTCGCCATCATTATTCTTACCATTAACCGCTGCTCCTTTTTCAATGAGATATTCTATAATTTCAGCATACCCTTTCTCGGAAGCCAGGTGTAAAGGGGTGTCGCCATCACTGGTTTTAGCATTGATATCTGCTCCTTTTTCAATGAGATATTCTACAATTTCAACATCTCCCTCGTATAAAGCCATATGTAACGGTGTTTGGCCATCCTCATCTTTAGCAGTAAGATCTGCTCCTTTTTCAATAAGATATTCTACAATTTCAGCGTCTTCATAATAGGAAGCTTCATGTAAAGGGGTGAGGCCATTGTTAGTTTTCGCGTTCACCTCCGCTCCTTTTTCAATAAGGTATTTTATTATTGCAGCATCTCCATAACAGGGAGCTTCATGTAAAAAGGTGCTGCCACTGTTGGTTTCAGTATCCACCTCCGCTTCTTTTTCAATGAGATATCCTTTCATTAAAAATTTTTCATAGCATAAAGCCAGGTGTAACGGTGTTTGGCCATCCTCATCTTTGGCATTAATATCTGCTCCTTTTTCAATAAAATATTTTATAATTTGAGCACTGTCATAGTATAAAGCCAGGTGTAAAGCTGTTTGGCCATCCTTATCTTTTGCATTAACCTCCGCTCCTTTTTCAACGAGATATACTGCAATTGAAGCGTCTCCATAGTATAAAGCCAGGTGTAAAGGCGCAGCGCCATATTCATTTTTAGTATTAATATCCGCTCCTTTTTCAATAAGCTCTTTAACTCTCTTTATATTTCCCTTTTCTATTGCTTCTCTTAATTCTTCCACAGACCGGCCTCTTATTGGTTTTTATATCAATAATTATGCCTTAAAAAGACAGCCTTTCCCGGGAGTTGTCAATCTAAAAATAATTTGTTCCGGATCATTCTCGATTTTTTAAATTTTTTTGTTTTCATATTGACAGTTATTGGCGTAATTTTCATGGTGTTGTAAAAGAGTGATTGAAAAGCCCCCCTTCTCAAAAACTCAAAATTATTTTTTCTAAAACAAAATTTTATCACGTAAAACAATACTGGCTGCGCATCCGGGTGTTTATAAAAAATTAAATTTATTTTATAAGGTGAGGTGTGTCATGAAAAGAAATACATTTTTTTCAGGTGTTGTTTCTATGGGGTTGGTGTGTCTGTTTGCTTTTTCAGGTTGTGAGGCTGGTTTAACGAGTAATGCGGGGAATGGTTCCGGAGTTGGTTCGGGAGATAGCGGATTTAGTTTTTCAGATTTATATTCACGCATACAGGTTTTAGAGGAAGAGACCAGGCGACTGCAGCAGGTTAATAATGAACAGGAAATAACGATTAGAACGCTAAGCGGTGATTCATCAAATTCTATCGGCGCTTTAAATGCAGCTGTTGATAGTAATACAGTTTCTATTGATAGCAATACTGCTTTTATTAACACGAATACTGCTTCGATTAACACGAATACTGCTTCGATTAACACGAACACTGCTTCGATTAACACGAATACTGCTTCGATTAACATAAATACTGCTTCGATTAACATGAATACTGCTTCTATTGACAGTAATGCTGCTTCGATTAACACGAATACTGCTTCTATCAATAATTTAAACAGCAATGTGTCCGGTCATTATTCACGGATACAGGCCCTGGAAAGTGAAGCAGCCCTTCGGGAAAAGCTTGCCGCGCCTGTAGGGTCAATACAGGCATGGCATAAAAACCTGGCATATACGCCAACGCTGCCCGAAGGTTGGGCTGAATGTAATGGAGCCCCTGTTGATGATCCCCATAGTGTCTACTATGGAATGAATACTCCGAACCTTAATGGAGAAAGAAGATTTCTCAGGGGATCAAGCTCTTCCGGAGCGATGGAAGATGACGCTGTTCAGGAGCATAGTCATTTTTACAATGCTGCCAGCGGCGGCTCTTACTTTTCCCCGAAAGGTACTTATTATGGATTTCATTGGACCCATACTCAAACTGACTCCGAAGGTGTAAGAGGGGCAAGAGCTGCCTCCGAAACCCGTCCTGTTAACATGTCCGTTGTTTGGATAATGAGAATTAAATAGGCCGCCGGGATCTCTGTTTGAAAAGAACAGCTCTTTCATGGGGCGGCAAATGCAAGTTGTAAAAAAAAGACGATTACGTTTGACGATTGGAAGCCCATGAGAGAGAGAGGCGTGCGGAGGGGCACGCCCTTAAAACACCATAGGCACTCCCAGCAAAACACCAAATTCTATGTATCCTTCATTATTAACGGGAATATAATTATACCGCCCATAGACTCCCGCATAACCGCAGTTGGCAACCAGGCGGGTTGTTATTCCCGGTTTAATACCGGTATCTCCTGTCCTGGGAAAAACACCAAGGAATCCCACGTCAATACTAAGGCGGCGTATTCCAATTCTCGGTCCTATTGAACTCCGGAATTCATTATCGCTCCAAAGAAAATCGCCATACCCGCCAACCAGGTATAAACTTGTTGTGAACAGCCTTTCAATACTCAAATTCGCCCCAACATGGTATCCCGTTCCCGCAGAACTGCCAAGATTTATTCCGGGTGAAACACATATATACACCGGTTTGTTCTTCTCGGCAAAAGCCCGGCTGCCGGTTGTTAGAACTATCATTAGCAGCAGTACTGTTGTTGTATACTTTCTCATAATTCAACTCCTGTTCAATTTCACAACTTGATAGGATATCTTAGCAAAACACCAAATTCTATATATCCGTTGGAATCCCCGGGAAAATAATTATACCGCCCATAAATTCCCCCAAAACTACAGGCGGCAATGAGGCGGGTTGTTAGCCCCGCTTTGATTCCGGCATTTCCTTCCCGGGGAAAAACACCAAGGACTCCCACGTCAATGCCAACTACAACTAATCGAAACCCCGCTCCCATTGAACTGCGGAATTCATTACCGCTCCAAAGAAAATCGCCATACCCGGCTAAAGTGGTGAAGCTGCTTCCGTAAAACTTTTCAATACTCAGATCGGCCCCAATATGGTGTCCTGTTTCAGTTGAACGGCCAAAATTTATTCCAGGTGAAACAGATGTAACATCACGAAACGTAAGGGCAAACCCCCGCTTTCCTGCTGTTAGAACAGTCATAAATAATAACACGATTGTGATATACTTTTTCATGGTTCAGCTCCCGGTTTATTTACTCAATCCACAACCAATATACCGCTAAAAGCGGGTTTCGCCCTCCTGAAACCGGCAATTGCTGAAATTAGGAGGCAGGAACTGTAACGCTTCACAGAAAATGAAGAGCTGTTTGAGTTGAATACGAAGGAACCCTCCCTGGATGGGAGAGTGACATTGGGAATAATTTTTTATATGGAGGATATATCATCCGGACACCAGGTGCCGCAGTTGTCAGAGCCGGTATCCGGGACTTCTTTACCCGGTTTGTCAATGCTTTAGCGGCATTTCAACACTTCCACTTCTCTAGGAAAAGGCTCATCGCTTTTTTTTCTTTCTTCTTTTTCAATTTTACACTTAGATATTCTTGATTCACTTATTTCAAACCAATAATTAAAATAATCAATTGCTTGCTTATTTTCTTTTTCCATTGGGCTTTCCAATATACAATTTGTTTCAGAAAATGGTCCTTTTCGATCTTCAATAGCGACCCCGGTTTTTAAACCATCCCGGGTTAGCAGTTCCAGAACCGGTATCCTGGTTGCATCAACATTGTAGAAACCTTCACCCCAATGTTTCTTGCATAGTGTCAGATCGGGATTAAACGGGCTCAGCAAAGTACTGAATTTTGAACCCGTTGGTTTGTAATCAAATTCTTTGTTAGATCCATATTTATCTAATAATAATTGTAATCTCACTTTTGTGGCTTCTTGCTCCAAAATTGTAATTTCCGGACGATGCTGCTTCATTACCTGGTACAATTCACAGATATCTACATGTGGAGTAGGACTAAACCAATTTTTGTTGCAAGTTAAATTACATCCTTCGAAGTTATCTTTTTTGCATTTTGGGTAGTTTGATGCACTTGTAGACTGTGCGCATACAGCGGTCACTCCCCAGAGGTACATCATGGAGTCAATTTTTTTTTGAAGCGCTTTATCCATAGCAATTTCTTCGCTATTACAATTCAGCAAAAGACTGGATGAATGTATATTTTCCTGCAAATTAAAGCTACCAAATATATGGGCTGGTACATGTAATATTTTTTCTAGCGGTATGCCGAATGTGGCCTGACCTTTCTTTCCATTACTTCTGTGTTTAAAACAAAAAAAATGTCCTTTCTTGTTCATAGCCTTGAGTTTCAGCAGGTTATACCATGAACTCATATCTTCCTTGGATGATATAAATTTATTACCTTTTATTAAATCTGGCAACCGTTCATTGTAAAACGACAACATTGCCCCCTCACCACTATAACCATTACGCAACGTGCATACATCGTACACGGTTTCAATAAAAAGACGTACGGCAGCTCTTACATTGTGATGCAATACTCTGTCATATGGCAATGGTCCAGTGGCTATTTCAATTATCCCGGAACCATATTTTAATTTGTAATCATGTTGAGTACTGAAAGCTGCAGGAATGTTTTTATTGGCCGAAATCGCAAACGCTTCAAAAAAACGCTTTGATATCGAAGAACCGTTATCAACTGTCACGCTGAATAAACCATATTTTTCGAATTCCGGAGAGTCACCTTCTGTCCTGAAAATTAAAGAGTCAGGGGTCTTTTCTTCAACTGAAACAAATCGACTGGTACCATAATGATAGTTGTAAGCGTCAACCTCAATCTCAACTTCAAATCCCATTGAAGGGAGTGTTTGAGCATACAGTACATTAGTAAAAAGGGTTATTATAGCTATAGCAGCTAACGACAGTTTTAATACGATAAAAAATTTCATTTATGGGCCTCCTTTCCTTTTTCAGCACTTATAACCGCTCTGCTTACGAATCATTAGAATTTGGCGTGGAGAATAGTACAAAATTTTCAACCAGGTACACCTCATCCGATTAATAAAAATATCAATTAATCCGGACAAGGTCAAGCTCTTTTTCAGGATATTAAAATTTGAATGTCTTTTTTTAAATGCCGGTAATATTTTCATAACCGGTAATACAACCGGGAATCTTGATGGGAGTCCCGGTAGAGGAGAATGGGATTTTTTCCTTGAACGGTATGATCAATACGGTGTTCGCACCTGGGTTGTCCAGGAAGGAACCGATCAAAATGACTGCGGCTGCAGAGTAGTAGTCGACAATGACGGGAATTCCGGATTCGACTATAGTAAGATACTTGTATAAAAAACAATTGACATTGTTTATAATTATCATAAACTAAATTTCATTATTTATTATTTTTTTATAGAGGGTAAAAACATGAAAAAATTTATTATTATCACTTTAGCAGTTTTGGTTATGACTTCCTGCGCCACCTTAAAGCAAAATATTGAAGCGCGGAAAAATTTAAAAAATTGTAAATATGAACTGGTGACGGTTAAACTTAAAAAGGTTGATCTTGACGGCATTAGCGTCAAATCTCTCTATTTCGATCTTCACCTCAAGATTACCAATACCACGAAATCGGAAGTCGCGCTTGATCGTGTGGAAGGTAATATCTTTCTTGATAGATACCAGACTTCAAAAATCAGCCACAAAAAGTTTGTAAGAATAAAGCCTTCTCAGTCAGCTGTTGAGGTTATAGAGATTATGGTTCCCTTCAAGCAAGCGGTGAAATCGCTGGGGCGTAAACCCGATAAAATAATTGTTAAAGCCAAAGTTTTTGTTAATATAATGATAGGTTCTTTTTCTTTACGCACCCCTATATCCATAGAGGTAACAAAGGCATTCCCAATCCCCTATGATGAAATTGAAAAAATTATCAGGAAAAATGCAAAGAACATCAAAAAGACAATAAAATCTAAAATTAGAAAGTTTTTTTAAAAGTCATTTGCACGGAAACCGGTTCGCTGGTTTCTGTGCATGTTTAGCAGTTAATTTGAAAACGTTCAATTACCATAACTTATTCCGAGAAAATAATCCCCGGCTTC
>JAAENB010000141.1 GCA_024224995.1 bacterium
AGGCATAATTTACATTCCGGGTTGATATACCTTATATAGCCCGCTCTGCGGGGTCAGCTGCTCTTAAGAAACTTGATCTGCTTGCCCCCTATCCCCCCGAGGGGGAAGAAGATGCTGAAAAAAGGTCTCTAAACCCAAAAAGGTACATTGCCTTTCCAAAAACTCTTGCGCCCCCTTTGGGGGTTGGGGGGCCTATGGAAACAGACCCCGGTCTATATCTTACTCAAATCAAAAGAACTAACCTTATCCTTCACCTCTTTTGACATAAGAGCCACATCTTCGGAATTGGCTGAAATTTCTTCGGCACCGGCAGCATTTGATTGTGATATTTCATTGACTTTACTAACGGAGCTGACAATTTCTTCGGCAGCAGTTTTTTGCTCAAGAATGGAAACCTTGATCATTTCCGATTTATCCATGGCATCTTGAGCTTCTTTAACAACCATGCTGCTGGAATCAAGGTTTTTACCCATGCTGGAATTGATGAGGTTCATCATCTCGCTGATGTCGTTTACCCCCCGGATGATCTCGCTGATAACGGAGACCGTATCCCGGACATTGGTCATACCGTTGTTAACCTCATCGTCACTTTTTTTAATAAGAGAATCGATCTCTTTAACACTGGAAGAGGTCTGGTCGGCCAGTTTGCCGATCTCATCGGCAACAACAGCAAAACCCCTGCCGGCGTCACCGGCTCTGGCGGCTTCAATAGAAGCATTGAGCGACAGCAGGTTTATCTGGTCCGATATATCGTTGATAATGCTTAAAATATTGGTCATTTCTTTTGAGGTATTATTGATCTCGTTCATGCTGGAGTTCATGTTTTGAATGTATTTTTCACCGGACTCTGCCTGTGTTGATATCCCAAGAGTTTTATTGAGAGCGAGAGAAACGCGTTCACCCATCTCTTTAGTGAGCGTTGAAAGTTCCTGCATTTTACTCATAAGAGAGTTCATGGAAGCAGACTGATCCTGGACATTTTTGCTGGTATTTTCAGCATTAGCCGAGATCTGTTCGATTGTCGCGGTAATTTCTTCCATGGCAGCCGATTGCTGCATAAGATTGTCGGAGAATTCGGTTGAATTGCCCGACATCTGCATGGATGAATTGTCGAGCTTTGCCGAAACCAGGAGCAGGGAATCGACCAGGTTCTGGTTAATCTCAATCTGTTTTTTCTTTTCAATTTCGTAGCTTGCTTTTCGAAGCACTTTAGCCTGGTCATTAACCTTTCCTATCAAATAACTAAGAATAAAAGAAAAAATAATGGCGATATTCATAGACCCAATAACAATTTTTTTCGCGTCAGGGGGAACAATGGAAGTGGAAAGAACCGTCAAAAAGGTTCCCGCGCTAACGATGATTGAAACAGCAATAAGAACCCCCCGTTTGGAAAAAAGGGCGCAAAATATAATGGGAACAATAAGAGCTAAATGGCTCGATATAAACCTCGGCAGAGAACCGCTTTTCGCAGTACCGTAACTGTTAAAGAGCACTGCAGCGATAAGTGTTGTTACCAGCATAGTCGTAGCAATGTTAAAATAACCGGCATAGAGAAGAAAAAAACAGAGCACCGATACCAGGATAATCGCGGAAACCGCAATATTTAATGCCTGGAAAAGCCCTCTTTGTGTTAAAACGTTCATAACAACGAGATAGAGAAGCAGTATAGGGATGAGAATAAGAAGAAGATAAAAGAAGAGTTTTACTTTCACCCGTATTTCATGGGAATCTTCTTTGTATTTGTCCATTATTAGGTAGAGTAGCTTTTTCATTGTTTTTTCACCCGGGTACAATTTTATTTATAGTACATTTTTAATTCCGGCAGCTGGAAGTCAATAAAAAATAGAGCTTTTCTATAACAGGGGCACCCTTTGTATGGATTCTATATCATTAGAAGAAAAAATCAAACAAAAAAAACGGTTGTTCCAGGCGCTGCCCACGGAAGCGGAAAAGGATTTCCCGGTTTGGCTAATAAAGAACCCGTCGTTTTCCACCCCTTCGTGAATATGGCCGTGGAGAGTAAGAAGGGGCTGCTGGTCCTGAATAAAGTTCAGGATACTTTCGCTCCCCACTCTAAGCCCTGAAAGGGTCATGTCAAAAAGTCCCCGGGGAGGGGAATGGAACATTGCTATAGTGTTTTTTATGCTGGAAAAAGGGAAATTTTCAAGGTCTTGTTTGATAGTATTATTAATAAAATCGTCTTTGCCAAAGGAAAATTCCGAAAAGGAGTCATTGGGGTTGTTGATATCCGTAGAGCGGAAACCGTTCAGCATCCCGGGCGGGGTACTGTCGAAGTGCTGCAAGCTGTCTGCTTTTTCAAAATCTTTGATCGCAAAGGGGGTAAACGGGCAAAAGGGATACCCAAAGAGAAAAAGATCATTATCAAGAGCAATTTCTTTCATGCTGATATATTCAATATCGGGATTATCGATAAGAGGGAGACTGCAGCGCATGGAGTCATCGTTTCCTAAAATGGCAAAGATTGAAAGCTCCGGCAGCGCTTCTTTCAGCTCCCGAACTTCGGGAAAAAGAACATTCGTAAGAAATTTCTTCTGAGTGCTGATAAATTTATCCCTGATGAACATACCCGGACAGAGGTCGCCGCCCAGCAGAAGAACATCGGCCTTTTCATTAATCACTTTTTGGAAAAGAGCACGGTAGAGCGCCATGTTTCCATGGAGGTCGGAGGTAAAAATGATTTTTTTTATTTGCGGCCTCCTCTCAAGAAACTTGATTTTGCTTGTGCGCGGGCCTTGAAGTAGTATGGGCTCTTTGGATTGCTCCGGAACTCGCTCCGCTCAAACAGTCCTCACAACCCAAAGAGCCCATACTACTTCCAGGCCAGATGCAGCTCGCAAT
>JAAENB010000142.1 GCA_024224995.1 bacterium
ATGGGCTCTTTGGATTGCTGCGGAACTCCCTCCGGTCAAACAGTCCTCACAACCCAAAGAGCCCATACTTCTACGCCAGATGCAGCCCGCAGTACTATTTAGTCTCTGATCTATATTTTTCCCGCTACACAGGGTCGGTCGTGTCTTAATATACCGAAAACGTAGTTCGGAATGTAAATTATGCCTACCGGGAGTGATGCCTCGGCAGGTTGTGAGGCTGTTTGAGCGGAGCGAGCTCCGAACGTTCTGCAGAGGTATTACTCCCGGTAGGCATAATTTACATTCCGGGTTGATATACCTTATATAGCCCGCTCTGCGGGGTCAGCTGCTCTCAAGAGAGAAAGAACGAAATTTTTTAAGGTTGACAATATTGATTATACAGGGTATATACATACCATATTACTGAGAACTCTCAAAATCTACACACAACAGGGATATTGCACATGAAAAATTTACTCATTCTTATGATTACGGCAATAGTAACACTTGGAATAGTCTCCTGCGGAAGTGGTGACGTTATTCCTGAGATGAAAGATTTTATGAAAGGATTCGGCTCTAAGGATAAAGTGACAACAGCGCTAAAAAAACATGCCGGACCGGGAACCGATACCCAGGGAATGGAAGAATACGACCTGGTGAATCCTCAGATCGTTAAAGCCGAAAAAGTAGATGATATGATGGTATATACAATTAAGGCCAAAGCCGGGGTTACAACCCGTGAATTCGACATTAAATGGTTCAATGGCAAAATCGCGTACGTAGTCGACAAGGGAACTCCCCGGTAACTCCCCCCGGGAGTCCCGCTATATAAACGCGGGATTATCCCTTAAAATAAGCAGCCACATCCTGTGCCCAGGACCGGGCAGCTTCGGGATTAAGAAAATCCCCTTCCTGTTCCTTGGAGGATACGGTGGTTATAATTCTCATGAATACCCTGCTCAAAAAACCAAGTTTGCTAAAATCGAGCCTTCCGTTAAAAACGGCAATCTCTTTTGGCAGCACATCGGGAGAGATTCGGGTAAGCTGCTCAATATAACCGGCTGCAATGTGGGTTTTATCCATTATAGTCATATCTTTCTTAGAGAGGGTTTTTACACTAAATGACGGATCTATAAACAGGGGAACTTCCAATGAAGACGTTTCACTACTCTTTACAATATAGAGACAGGTAATAAAATAAAAAACCTTTTTGGAACTCAAAGACTCCCGGTTCTTTTGTATAAACTTTCGCACCGGGGCGTTAAATTTCCCAAACCGCATTGGACTGCCGATTATAACCCCGTCAAACGATTTCAGCGTGTCGCTGCCGCACTGCGCCGCCGTAGTCCGCTCTACAGCAAACCCCTTCCCTGCCAGCTCC
>JAAENB010000143.1 GCA_024224995.1 bacterium
AATAGTATTGCGATCTGCATCTGGCCTGGAAGTATCCCTCTTCTAAATGTGAGGACTGTTTGAGCGGAGCGAGTTCCGCAGCATTTAGAAGAGGGATGCTTCCAGGCCCGCTCACTTGCACAATTTAGTTTCTTGAGAGTGCGTATTAACAAATTTTTGATTGACATTTATTGTAATTAACATAAAGTTAGTCGGATGACTAACCAAAAAGAGGGAGAGAGGTGACATGAAACCATTACTTACGGAATCGGGTATTGAACTTGCAGGGAAAATACGGGAGCAGAAGATTTCATCACGAGAGGTGGTGGAAGCACATATTGATCGAATCCGGAGGGTTAACCCCGTACTCAATGCCCTGGTACAAAATCGTTTTGACCTGGCAAAAGAGGAAGCGGATACTGTGGATGAGAACATACGTGCCGGGGCTGGCGAGCTCTTTCCTCCTTATTACGGAGTCCCCTGTACCATAAAAGAAAGTTTTGTTATGAAAGGTATGCCCAATACCGCAGGAGTGGTTTCCCGGAAGAAGTATACCGGGAAAGCCGATGCCACAGGAGTGATGCGGATTAAACAGGCAGGGGCAATCCCCCTGGGAGTAACCAATGTTCCTGAGTTATGCCTCTGGCTTGAAACCTTTAACCACGTATATGGGCGTACCAAAAATCCGTACAAAACCAGCCGTGTTGTAGGCGGAAGCTCCGGCGGTGAAGGAGCCATTATTGGAGCAGGAGCCTCGCCCTTTGGACTGGGGTCCGATGTGGGGGGATCAATACGGATTCCTGCCTTCTTCAATGGTGTTTTTGGCCATAAACCAACGGGCGGTCTGGTTCCGGGAACAGGACACTTTCCCAATACCAGGGGCTATGCCCAGCGCTATGTAACGTCGGGCCCATTATGCCGGAGGGCCGAAGACCTCATGCCTCTCTTAAAGATCCTGTCAGGGCCCGATGGCCTGGACGAATATTGCGAGCCTTTTTTGCTGGGAGACGAAACAGCTGTTTCACTAAAAAAGAGCAGGCTTGTTGTTCTTGAGGATATAGATTCCGCCCTGGTTGCGAAGATCTCCCCTGCCATGAAAGAGGCGCGGGATGCCTGTGTGCGGGAACTGGAAAAGGAAGGTCTGCCGGTTGAATACCATAGCGCGAGAAGGCTCAAGTATGGATTTGAAATCTGGGCTTCAATGCTTATGGAGCATAATGAGACCTGTTTACGGGACGAAATGACCGGGGGGCAGGAAATTAACCTGTTTATGGAAATTGTTAAGGGTATTTTCGGGGCTTCCGATTTTACTCTGCCGGCAAAAGTCCTGGTTCTTCTTGAGCGCCTGTCGAAAAACAAATTTACTAAAAAAAGAGCGCAAAAACTGGTGGAGAAAGGCTTGCGGCTTAAGCAGGAGCTTAGCGATGTAATGGGAAAAGAGGGGATAATTCTCTTCCCATCGTATCCCATGGCAGCGCCGGGACACCGGCGGCCATTGCTGCGGCCTTTTAATTGTATATATACGGCAATATTTAATGTAATGGAATTCCCGGCAACCCAGGTCCCCCTGGGACTGGACAGCAAGGGCCTGCCCCTGGGAGTCCAGATTATTTCAAATCACGGCAATGATCATATTACCATAGCGGCAGCCCGGTTTCTTGAAGAAAAATTCGGCGGCTGGGTTCCGCCGGAGCAGTGGGGTTAATTATGTTTACTTTGCACTTGCGTTTTCTTTTGCAAGGAAGAGTTTCAGATCTCCCAGGGATACAAAGAGGTCGCTCTCTTCATCCAGGTCCGATTGGGAGATGATATCTCCATAATGTCTCCCGGTGACAATATACACATTATATTGTCCAAAGAGTTTTACAATAGTCTCAAGAACGGTAATGTCGGTTTCACTAAATTCATCAAGAGTCCTGAGGTCAATAACCGCGTGCCTGTTCTTGAGTCGTTGAAAAAAATGTTTGGTAAAGATAGTTTTGGCTTCATCAAGAAAACGCTTTTCATGGGGATTGGATTTAAAAGAAATAAGAATAAGGTCGTCTTCCATATAGACCGTTATGGAATCCGATTTGTCGGTGATATTGCTCTTGCGTTTAATATTACCGTATTGAATTGCCGATTGGAGCTTCTTGCTCAGGCTGTCTACATCGTAGGGTTTAACAACATAATCCACAATCCCGTGACTCATGGCCTGGATAACGACCTGCTTGTCGTGGACTGCGGTGAGCATAATAACCGGGATATCCCTGGTAATTTCATCTTTTTGGAGTTTTTTCATAACTTCAAAGCCGTTTACAACCGGCATATTCAGATCTAAAAGTATCACATTTGGATTGAGGGATTTGGCCATTTCAATCCCTTTTGTTGGAGAGGTCTCTGTAAACACACGGAATTTGCGTTTAACGAGCTGGTGCTCAAGAAGTTCCAGGGCAGTAATATCATCATCAATCGCAAGTACAATGTCCATCTATGGCACTCCTCTTAAGAAACAAAATTTTGCTTGTGCGCGGGCCTGGAAGCATCCCCTCTTCTAAATGCTGCGGAACTCCCTCCGGTCAAACAGTCCTCACATTTAGAAGAGGGGATACTTCCAGGCCAGATGCAGTTCGTAATGCTATCAAGTTTCTAACGTATTTTTTCCCCGCTACACAGAGTCGGTCGTGTCTTATTACACCGAAAAACGTAATTCGTAATGTAAGCGATGCCCGGAGCGATTCTCCGGCAGATTGGTAGGCTGTTTGACCGGAGGGCGTTCCGAACATTCTGCCGG
>JAAENB010000144.1 GCA_024224995.1 bacterium
AGAGGCACTTTGCGCAGCAATATAAGCAGCGTCATTAGCGTAAGTAGAGCGATCTGCTGTTGTTACCGCCGTAGCCCCCAGGTTGCGGTCCATCCAGGTATTACCGCCTGCTGCTACATCTACTACGGTGGTGGTATTGTCGTGACAGGTGGCAACATAACCATCCTTAAGGCAGCGCACCGAGCGACCGCTTGCAGGGTAGTTGGAGCTCATTTTGGCAAGGCTGCTGGAGAAGTACAGGTTGCGGGCGTAGGCGCCACTCACCGTACTACTCCAATAGCGGCCGCTGCTGCCAACATTGTAGAGGCTGCCATTGCTGTCGTTGCGGTAGCCCGCCACAGGCAATTTTAAAGGAGAGGCGTAGGCACCTGCACTATTTTGGTATGTTGGGCCCCAGCTATCCATTTCGGCTTCCAACTCTAGATCAGTAGGCAAGCGGTAACCTGCCGGGCAAGGGTTGTTGGTGCCGCTTACCCCCTGCCATAGATTATCGTCTTGCGTAGCCAACCAGTCAAATGGGCTGCTGCCTTCTGTGATAAATTTGCCATCCCAGCTATTGCCCAAAGAAGGCGAAGCTGTGGTGGCATTGACGCTGGTCGTACTTGAAGTACGTATTTGATGCCCATCTGCACAACGGCCCCATTGGTATAGGTCGCCAAAAGAGGCACTTTGCGCAGCAATATAAGCAGCGTCATTAGCGTAAGTAGAGCGATCTGCTGTTGTTACCGCCGTAGCCCCCAGGTTGCGGTCCATCCAGGTATTACCGCCTGCTGCTACATCTACTACGGTGGTGGTATTGTC
>JAAENB010000145.1 GCA_024224995.1 bacterium
ACTGAATTCCTAAAAAAGATAGAGCGGTGGGAACCATTTATTAGAAATTCACTACGGTATAATCATTCAAATGCTTTTGCTGAAGGATTAAACAATAAGGTTCGAGTTATTCAGCGAATAGCATATGGCTATAAAGACTTTGATTATTTACGAGTAAAGATTATTCAACAAGTTAATTTTAGACATGTTCGGTCTATTTATGATTAACAAAAAAAATGACACCCTCAAAAAATCCCAACATTTCGGAAAGAGTCCTATTATATATAGCTTTGTTATCATGCCGTCAAGCTTCAGGGAATGAACGCTACCTGTAGGGGAATGAACAACAATATTTATCAAAAAAAAACCGCTTTACAAAAAATAGGGGCACGGTACAAGGAGAAAGGCGAAAGGCACAAACCCTTGAACTATCTTAAACATGGAGTATTGTATGAAAAACGTAACAATAATCGGGGCAACGGGATTTGGCGGACTGGGACTAATAGAAATACTCCTTCGACACCCCGATTTTGCCATCAAACAGCTCATAGCCAGGAAAGACACAGGCATCCCCATAAGCGATGTCTTCCCACACCTCAAAGGACATTGCGACCTGGTAGTGGAATCGCCCGAAAATATAGAATATTCAGGAATAGACCTGGCCTTTTTTTCCACCCCTGACAGGGCAGGAATGACCATGATAAACGACTATTACGAAAAAGGCATAAGGGTGATAGATTATAGCGGAGATTTCCGTTTTCACACCACTGAAGACTATGGTATATACGCCAGGAACAAAGGCATGGAAGACAAACACCTTGCCCCGGAAATAATGAACGAATCCGTATACGGACTGCCGGAAAAAAACGCGGAACAGATTAAAGACGCTAAAGTAGTGGGGAATCCGGGCTGTTATGCTATCGGCATGATTCTTGGCCTCCTTCCTGCAATAGAAGCTGGCATTATAAACTCCTCCACCATAATAATTGACGGAAAAACCGGTGTTTCAGGCGCGGGAAAGAATTCGGGAGAAGCCAACCTCTATCCCCAGCGTCATGAAAATGTAAATACCTATAGAGAAGGACATCATCAGCATCTTGTTGAAGTGGAAAATATTATTAATGAAGTGGGCAGCAGCAAAAAAAATATACTCTTTATTCCCCACCTGGTACCCATAAACAGAGGAATTCTAAACACAATATACGCGGATGTACAGGAAGGATACACAACTGACAAACTACAGGCCCTTTACAGGGATTATTACAAAGATAAACCCTTTGTTCTGGTAACAGACAAATCTCCTCATACAGCCCAGGTTCGAGGATCAAACAGGTGTGTTGTACGGCCTGCTATTGATCCGCGTACGGGAAAACTTTTTATTGTCTCTGTAATAGATAACCTGTTAAAAGGGCAATCGGGAAATGCTGTTCAAAACGCCAATATTATGATGGGATTTGAAGAGACCCGGGGAATTGATGTTCCGGCATTTTACCCGTAATATATTTCTCTTGACACAGACCCTTATAATATGAGATAATTCGTAAGTTATAATGTATTGAAAAACTAAAAACCTGTTAAATAATTAGAGTAAAAAGAAGATTAAATAAAGAGAAATCAATGTCAACAATCATAAAAAGCGGAACTATTGCATCACCGGGAATTAAGATCGGTAAGGCATTTGTTAGCCACGGGAACAAGATCATAATTCCCAAGTATAAAATTACAAATGTCGATAAGGAACTTGAACGGTTCGAGTCTGCTATTGAAAAAACAAAGCTCGAAATAAGCCTCATCCAGCAGCAGATTGCTTCCAGTCTTTCAAAGGATATGGCAGATATTTTTTCCAGTCATTTAATGGTCCTTGAAGATCCCCTTATTGATGAAAAAGCCCGGAAAACCATCCGGGAAGAAAAGCGGAATGCCGAATGGGTAATAAACGACATTTCCGTTGAACTGATTAACAGCCTCAGCACTATTGAAGATGAATATCTCAAAGAACGAATAATCGACATTTCCGATATCAACAAACGAATAATCGGAAATCTCCAAAAAACAGTCACTTCGACCATTACCGACATAAATGAAGAAGTGATCGTCTTTTCTCCGGATCTTACCCCTTCGGAAACAGCCCTTATGAGCAAAGAATTTGTCCTTGCCTTTGTTACCGATGAAGGTGGAAAAACTTCACATACTGCCATTATGGCTCGGGCTCTTGAAATCCCGGCAATTGTGGGAACCCGGAACGCCACTTCCATGGTAAAAAGCGGCGATACCGTAATTATTGACGCGGTTCACGGCCAGATCATTGTCAATCCAACAGAAAAAGAGATCCAGGAATTTAACCGGTACAAAAAAGAATACATTGAGCTGGAGCTGGAACTGGCAAAGCTCACTACCCTGCCGGCACAGACCCTGGACGGAGAAAATATTTTTATATACGGGAATATTGAAATTCCCGAAGAAAAAAAGATTATTAAAGATCACGGGGCACAGGGAATCGGCCTTCTTCGCTCGGAATTTCTTTTTCTTGAACCATCAGCACTTCCCGATGAGGAGAAACAATTCCAGGAGTACAAAAAAGTAGTGGAATTCTTCCACCCCTTCCCGGTGACAATACGCACAATTGATGTTGGCGGGGACAAAGTATACGCGTATACAACCCCCTATAAAGAAAAAAATCCCTTTCTCGGGTGCCGGGCAATCCGGTTTAGCCTTGAAAACCTCGACATTTTCAAGATCCAGCTGCGGGCTATTTTACGGGCCAGCAATTACGGTAATGTTAAGCTTATGTTCCCCATGATAAGTTCGGTTGAAGAATTTAAAAAAGCGCGAAGCTTTACAGAAGAGGTAATGGAGGATCTTAAGAAAGAAGGCATCCCATTCGACGAAGATATTCCAATCGGTCTTATGATTGAGGTGCCTTCAGCAGCAATAAACGCGGATATCCTTGCCAAGTACGCCGATTTCTTTTCCATCGGTACAAATGATCTTGTGCAATATCTCCTTGCTGTAGACCGCATCAATGAAAAAATAGCCTATCTCTATAACCCGTTAAATATCGCTTTTCTTCGCTTCCTCAAACAAATAATGAATGTCTCGCAAGACCTTTCCGTGCCCATATCAATATGCGGCCAGATTGCCGGAGAACCGCAATATACCATGGTCCTTCTTGGCCTGGGATACAGGCACTTTTCAATGAGTCCTACATATATGTACCAGGTAAAAAAAATAATCAGGTCCGTTACAATAGCGGAATGCGAAAAACTGGTTGAGGGACTTTTTAAACTTGAAGATACTGCCGACATTGAAAACAAAGTTCGTTCTACATTCAGGGAAAAATTCCAGGAAATCCTTTTATAATGCTGCTGCGATCATATGATGAAACTATACCACGAACTGGCTGAGTATTACTACTCAATAGAAAACAAACATCGAGATATCCATGATGACCTTTCCCTCATACGGTCGCTCCTGCACAACACAAAAGAACCCGCGCTTCTGGACCTGGGCTGCGGTACGGGGGAACACTTAAACCAGCTCAGTAAATACGGGATCAAGTGTACCGGTATTGACAATAGTGAGGATATGCTGAGAATTGCCCGTCTCAGGTTTCCCGGCAAGATCCAATTCCTCAAAAACGATGTTACGGACTTCGACTTTTATGATGAATTCGATATTATTATTTCCCTTTTCGGATCTCTCAACTACCTGGTAGAAAATGAAGACCTGGACAAAGCCTTCTGGAATGCCTGGAGAGCTCTCAAACCAGGGGGGCTGGGACTTTTTGAAATATGGAACACCTCTCCCATAGCAATGATCAAGCAAAAAGAAGTAAGCCATGTTTCTACTACCAAATACAATGATACGCTAATAGACAGGGAACGGGGGTTCAGGATCGTTGACAACCCCTCGAAAACGATTGTTGAAGTGAGTTATAAATATACGGTTATTGACAATTTGGGTTCACAAACGCTCCACGACAGGCATCTCATGAGAACCTTTACCAAAGATGAAATCCTGGTCTTTTTAAAAAATAACGGCTTCACTGTTCGGCAGGTTTTTGCCAATGCCGTAAAAGAACCCTATAAGGATACCTCGAATAAAATGCTCATATTGTGTTCCCGGTGAATTGAGTATATATGCACGAGAGCCCTGTGGATGTCCACAGGGCTCTTAATGTTGTTTACTTGTAATTTATGCAATCTACATCTGGATCGTATTCTTCTCCGCGTTAGAGTCGCTTAGATTTATCTTCCAGTCTCCAAGAGATTCTTTCCACCTGTCGTACAAAACTTTAGTCTTTTCATGATCCTTGAAAAACCTGTCCGGATCTTTCAGGGCCAGGAAAAGTACCTCTTCCATAGTTCCAACGGGGTGAAATGTCATCTGCTCATTTACATAATCGGGTATTTTCTCAAGATCTGAGAAATTATCCCTGGGTATTATTACATGTAAAATATCGGCTCTATGGGCGGCCAGAACTTTTTCTTTAAGTCCTCCAATAGGCAGCACCTTGCCCCTGAGAGTAATCTCACCGGTCATGGCCACATCTCTCCGGATTGCAATACCGCTTAATAGAGAGGCGATAACTACTGCCATTGTAATACCGGCAGAAGGACCGTCTTTAGGGATCGCCCCTTCCGGAACATGGAGGTGGATATCATTTTTTCCAACAACATCATCATCAATAGAGTAAAACTGCTGGTTTGCTTTAACATAGGTAAAGGCCGCGCGAGCCGACTCCTGCATTACCTCTCCCAGCTTCCCGGTAAGAGTTATTTCGCCCTTTCCTTTGATGAGCAGCGCTTCAATATGTAAAATATCTCCGCCTACCTCTGTCCAGGCAAGACCGTTCGCCAGACCAACTTCACTGTTCTGTTCTCTTTTTCCGTACTTGTATTTAATAGGACCAAGATATTGTTTTAAAACGTCTTCAGTAATAGTCTTGGTAAAATCTTTCCCGTTTCTAACAACTTCACGGGCAACCTTTCTGCACACTTTGGCAAGAACCCGTTCCAGGCTTCGCACTCCGGCTTCCTTGGTATAATGCCTTATGGTAAAAAGCACTGCATCTTCGGAATATTCAATATTCTCAGGCTGTAGTCCATTTTCCCCAATCTGCTTGTTTAAAAGAAACTTTATCGCGATATTCAGCTTTTCAGGTTCCGTATAACTCGATATCTCGATCAATTCCATCCTGTCCAGCAGCGGCATTGGGATCTTATGCTGTACATTAGCAGTTGTTATAAACATAACATCTGTCAGGTCATACGGTACTTCCATATAATGATCGCTAAAAGAATTATTCTGCTCCGGATCCAGCACTTCAAGAAGCGCGGAAGACGGGTCTCCTCTAAAATCCATTGACATTTTGTCAATTTCATCAAGAAGAATAACCGGGTTTACAGTGCCTGATTTCTTCATCATGTGGATAATTCTTCCGGGAAGGGCGCCTACATAGGTTCGACGGTGTCCCCGTATCTCGGCCTCATCCCTTACCCCGCCAAGAGACATTCGTACGAATTTCCTGCCAAGAGCCCGTGCCACAGACCTGCCCAGTGATGTTTTTCCAACTCCGGGAGGGCCCACAAAACAAAGAATCGGGCCTTTCAGCTTTTTGGATAACTGGCGCACAGCCATGTATTCCACTATTCGTTCTTTTACATCCTCAAGTCCGTAATGATCTTCGTTCAGGATGTCATTTGCCTTTTCAATATCTTTTATATCCCTGGTCTTCTTATGCCAGGGAACATCTCGCAGCCATTCAATATAGGTTCTCACTACTGCCGATTCCGCAGACATTGGAGGCATCTTTTCCAGGCGCTTGAGCTCATTGATTGCCTTTGCAGTAGCTTCAGGACTCATTTTGGCTTCTTCAATAGAGTTTTTAAGCTCTGTTATTTCGTCTACCTCTTCATCGCCCTGCCCCAATTCCTTTCGTATGACCTTAATCTGCTCATTCAGATAATACTCTTTCTGGGTTTTCTCCATCTGCTTGCGAACCTGACCCTGTATCTTTTTTTCAATATACATGATCTCAATCTCACCATTAATCAATTCGACCAGGCGGGAGATCCTGTCTACAGGATTGCCAATGTCCAGAATAGACTGCTTATATTCAATCCGCATCTCCACATGAGAAGCAATAACATCGACCAGTTGTGAGGTATTTTCAATACTTGAAGAGGTCGTAAGCGCCTCTTTCTGGATCTTTTTATTCATCTTGATATATTTTTCAAAAGTATCAAGAAGGTTTTTCCGCTGTGCCAGGACATCGGGGCCAACCTCTACTTCACGTTCAATATTTTTTATCCCAACAGTAAAATGATCGCTTGTAGTATCAAAATCAGAAACATAAGCCCGCCCCACTCCTTCAACAAGAACTTTTATTGTTCCATCAGGAAGCTTTAACAACTGGAGAATCTCCGAAACAGTTCCTACATCATATATATCCTTCCGTTCAGGTACGGAAACCTGGGCGTCCTTTTGCGTTGCAAGAAGAATATACCGGTCTCCTTTCATGGCCTCATCCAGCGCTTTTACCGACATCTCTCTTCCCACAAAAAGCGGGATTACCATATGAGGAAAGACCACCACATCTCGTAATGGCAATAAGGGATATTGTTTATCAAAATCTAAATTCTTTTTCATTTTAACACCTATTCTTTTAAGCCGACTTTTCTTCCTCTTCGTATATGATCTCCGGTTCTTTTTCTCCCAATACCATTGCACCTTCGATAATTATTTTTACCACGTTTTCCTTAGATGGAATATCATACATTAAATCGAGCATCAGCTTTTCAAGCACTGCCCGAAGTCCCCTGGCTCCGGCTCCCCGCGTAAGCGCGATATTGGCTATCTCTTCAATTGCCTCTTTGGTAAATTCAACTTCTACTCCCTCAAGGTTGAATATTTTCTGGTATTGTTTGATAAGCGCGTTCTTGGGTTCCGTTAATATGGCAATAAGCGCGTCTTTGTCGAGCTCGTCCAGTACAGCTACAATTGGTAATCGTCCCACAAATTCAGGAATCAATCCGTATTTAACCAGGTCTTCGGGAGACAGATTTTTGAGTACATTTGTATGCTTGTATTCATTAGGAGACTTAATCTCCGCTCCAAATCCCAGTGTTTTGTTTCCGATACGGTTTTGAACAACTTTGTCCAGCCCAATAAAAGCACCGCCTACAATAAAAAGGATATTTTTTGTATCAATAGATATAAATTCCTGGTGAGGATGCTTCCGTCCTCCCTGGGGCGGTACATTGGCAACTGACCCTTCTATAATTTTTAGAAGTGCCTGCTGTACGCCTTCTCCCGATACATCCCTGGTTATTGAAGGATTGTCCGATTTTCTTGAAATCTTGTCGATCTCATCAACATAAATAATGCCTACTTCCGCTTTTTTCACATCTCCGTCGGCATTCTGTATTAACCTGAGCAAAATGTTTTCAACATCCTCGCCCACATACCCTGCTTCAGTCAGGGATGTGGCATCGACAATAGCAAAGGGAACCTGCAATATACGGGCCAGCGTCTGGGCCAGTAATGTTTTCCCGGAACCTGTTGGTCCGGTCATAAGAATATTACTCTTTTCAAGCTCCACATCATTCTTAGATATCTTTGTATTGGTAAAGATCCTCTTATAATGATTATACACCGCAACAGAAAGCGCCTTCTTGGCTTCTTCCTGCCCTATTACATACTGATTTAATATGCTCGCTATATCCTTCGGCTTTGGAAGGGTTTTCAGATTGTTGTCGATATTCGCGTTATTGTCATCGGCTACAATCTCATTACACAGTTCTATACACTCATCGCAAATATATACATCAGGACCTGCTACTAACTTTTTCACAATCTCCTGGCTTTTTCCACAAAAAGAACAGTACAGTTTTACTTTCTCTTCCTTTTTTCTTGAAGCCATAGTTTCTCCTTCAAATACTTAATCAAAATTATACGCTGCTGCTAATGGAAAATCCTTACTTCTGCACCTATTCCTTTCTCTCTATTACTTTGTCAATAATTCCATACTCTTTTGCTTCTTCTGCTGACATAAAATAATCTCTATCCACATCTTTTTCGATCTTGTCGAAGTTCTGGCCGGAATGATGCGCGTAAATATCATTCAGCTTCTTCTTTATGCGAACAATCTCTTTTGCCTGGATCTCTATATCTGTTACCTGCCCCTGGAAACCGCCCATTGGCTGATGGATCATTATCCGTGAATTGGGCAAAGCCGATCGCTTTTCTGCCGCTCCTGCTGCCAGGAGAAGAGATCCCATTGACGCGGCCTGTCCGATACAGATCGTTGCGACATCAGGCTTAATATACTGCATGGTATCATATATTGCCAGTCCCGATGATACCACTCCTCCGGGTGAATTGATATAAAGAAAAATATCCTTGTCCGGATCATCTGCTTCCAGGAACAGCATCTGGGCGATAATCAAAGACGATATATGATCATTTACCTGCTCTCCCAGAAAAATAATTCTATCTTTTAACAGGCGGGAATAAATATCATACGAACGTTCTCCCCGGCTTGTTTGTTCTACAACAATTGGCACCAAACTCATACAAATTCTCCTCGATAATAATAAATTAATAAAATTGATAAAAATTAATGAATATTGATATATACATTAATTCGGCATATTTCTTTGTATATCAGCAATCCTTTTTTAGAATAAACTAAATAATTTAGATATACCGGAACAATATCTTTTCCCTAATATAATAATAATTCCGGTATATTTCAACTCATAAATTATTGATCCGCAAGCAATTCCTCAAGAGGAATTGGTTTTAACTTCTTTATTTTGCCGTTTTCATACACAAAATCCATTGATTCATCAAGAATCAATTCGTGTTCTATATTTTCTCTTGTATTATTGTCTGCAATCAGCTTTTCTACTTCTTCCGGAGTTTGTCCGCCTCTCTTCGCGATCCGCTCAACAACCTCTTTAAACTTCTCTTCCGGCACAGAAAGCTCCTCGTTTTTAGCTATTTCAGCTAAAGTAAGAGTGGTCTTTATTGAATTATCTGCGTCTCCTCTTAACTGCTCCTTGAAATCTGCCGGAAAATCGCTGTTGTCGTCATCTAATTGCGACTCAAAATGCTCCATGTTCTCCGGTGGAAAACCCATTTCCTGCAGCCTTCTTCGCAGCATGCTCTTCATCTCACTTTTCACCATGGTTGCCGGTATATCATAAGTACTGTTTTCCACGATTTCTTTAATAATCAGGGCCTTTGCGTCTCCCCTGGTCTTTTCCAGTACATATTTTTCAATATATTCCCTGGTTTTTACTATCATATCATCTTTTGATTCATATTCAACCTTTTTCGCGAATTCATCATCCAGCTCAGGGAGTTTCATATCCTCTATTTTCTCTATCCGCACCAGGTAACTTACTTTTTGCCCTGCCAGATCTTTTATAGTATAATCCCTGGGATACTTTACATCAACCTCTTTTTCCTCTCCAACCTTCATTCCAACAAGATGCTTATCGAGCGCGTA
The DNA here is from genome assembly GCA_024224995.1 of bacterium. The sequence goes on from JAAENB010000145.1 coordinate 9,497, forward strand.
TTTATCCTTGCTCTTTCCTATTACTATGGAATAATCTTTAAAGTCCGCTGTTCCGTCTTCAGAAACTTCTGCCCCGTCATCGGTTCTTTTGACCATGATCTTTGTGAGGTTGCCTTCTTCAAGAAGAGCTCCTTCCCCTTTCTCCGTTAAATCAGCATGACGCTCACGTACGGTATCAACTTCAGACATAACCTCTTCTTCTGTTACGACACAACTTTTCTCTTCTGCCGCAATACTTTTATAATTTCCCAGCTCCACTGTTGGGGGAATCTCAAATACAGCTTTAAAACTGAATAATTCGTCCCTTTTAATTACATCAAACTCATACTGCGGTTCTGCAATTGGAGTCAGCTGTTTTTCTGTTATAGCATCCAGAAAAGCGCTTCTCACCAGGTTCTCTGCCACATCCTGGTCTGCGTATTCCCGGTAATGGGTCTCAACCATCTGCACCGGCGCCTTTCCCTTTCTGAAACCATCAATTTTCACATTTTGTTTTATTTTGTCAAATACGGCCTTATACTCAATCTCGACCTTTTCTACGGGCACTTCAATCTGCAGTTCAACAGTCGCATTTTCCAATTTCTTTTCTGTAATATTCACTTTTCCATACCTCTTTAAAAATAGTTCTGTATTTGCCAAAGCCCGGTGATAAATTTCGTGGAAATCCATATCCCCGGAAAATTTTTATTATTTCCTGTTAAGTGTAACCGGATTTTCAGGTTTTTTATGAAGTATACAACAGGTTTTGCACTATATTATACCAATGCAGACCCTCATCAGGTCCATAATCTGCTCTGCACTCAATAAAGCTACTCTTTTTTTATCCCCACAATAGAAATTCAGGCAACTGATCAGCAAAAACGCAAAACAAGCACTAACATATCTATAGTGTATAATTAAAAAATATTTAAAAGCAACTATTGTTTAATTAATAACTTCAGAGTCAAATATTTTTTTATTTTTTACCAAAAATGGGAGGGAATCTGTGCCGTGGGCACAAAAAAAGGCTGCGAAAGCAGCCTTTTTTTAATGAGCGGGAAACGGGATTCGAACCCGCGACGTCAACCTTGGCAAGGTTGCACTCTACCACTGAGTTATTCCCGCCGATATGCGAGCGAAGGGAATCGAACCCCCACACCTTGCGGTACTAGATCCTAAATCTAGCGTGTCTGCCTAGTTCCACCACGCTCGCTCATGCGTCATAATTGTAGTAACACATATGTAATTACACCCGTTTAATTTCAAGTTCTTTTTTAAAAAAAATTAAAAACAGCCAGAATGATGTTTATCAGCAAGGGCCAATCCTGAACATTGCTTGCAAAGAGGGGAAACTTCATTAAGTGCAGCTGACCCCGCAGAGCGGGCTATAAGGTATATCAACCCGGAATGTAAATTATGCCTGCCCGGAGTGATGCCTCTGCAGAACGTTCGGAACTCGCTCCGCTCAGACAGCCTCACAACCTGCCGAGGCATCACTCCG
>JAAENB010000146.1 GCA_024224995.1 bacterium
GGGAAAAAATAGGTCAGAAACCTGATAGTATTGCGAGCTGCATCTGGCCTGGAAGTATGAGCTCTTTGGGTTGTGAGGACTGTTTGAGCGGAGCGAGTTCCGCAGCAATCCAAAGAGCTCATGCTTCCAGGCCCGCTCACAAGCAAAATTTAGTTTCTTGAGAGATAAAATGGAAAGAGACGGGATTAAGACGTATTATGGGCATTGATTGAATATTGTCATTAAAAAAGAGCTTGACACAAACGAAATAATTGATATTTTCCTATACAAATGAGATGTATCCGTTTAAAGAGATGAATTTTTTGGCGCAATATTTTAGGTAATGATGCTTCTTGTTTCTTTGGTAATGACTTTCTAAAACTATAAACTTAGATAGATTTATTATTATATTTTTTATACAGATAAGGGCAACTAGTCAATGGTAAAAAAATATCTAACTTCATGATGGTCATTGAAATTATACTCTATATTATTTCTATTGGCATTGTTGCATATTTTGCTGAAAAACAATATTGGACTATGTTCATTATCTCCATATCAATATGCTTGATTCTTTTCATAATAATAAAAATTTTTAAATCTAAACCTTTTAATGAAAAAATTAATAGTTTAATCAAAAAAGAATTTAAGTTTTCTTCAAAATTTCTTGAATATGGTATTCAAAATTTTTATAACATGCAAAATGAAGAAATGCATGAAAGAAATCTCAAAAATATTGAAATAATAAAAAATGGTAATAAGTTTTCACTACTAGCTGAATCTGGAAATTCATATATTAACCCGAGCGCTAGAAGGCATTGGGATGAAATTAAATTAAAACTCGACAAGGAGATCTCATTGAAGCTTCTTCTGGTAAATCCGTTCTGTGAATCAAAACGCATCAGAGATGAAGTTAATGGAGTCACAACCATATTGGACCCTAAACTTAGATTAGACCTAATTGAGTCCTTGCATAACAATTACCCTAATGTAGAAATCAAATTTACTGATGAAATTTACTGTACTTTATTTTTTTCTGATCATGAAATGATTTATGATCCTTACCATTTAGGTATAGTAAAGTAAAAGATAGATTAGAAAATTATTTCATTTCGCTTGTTTTTAGCAAGAATAAAACTTCCGAATTTGGTTTTTCTTATTACGAGATGTTCGAAAAACATTTTAAATATCTCTGGAGTAATGCAATTTCGTTGGAGGAATTTGTAGTGATTCATCAAGATGAGTTAAAAAAAACAACTTTTGATAAGCTTTCCATTACTCCCCGTAAATAACATCATGCAACTAGAAAGAATAAATATAAACTTCATGAACAACTGTAGCATGAATTGTCCATATTGCTATATTCCTTCCCTAGAAGAAAAAGTTGATTTTGAAAAATTTCTAGTAGTATTAGAAAAATGTAAAGCTCTAAACATAAAGGTTCTTACTTTCGGTGGTGGTGATCCGTTCAATTATGAAAAAATTTTTGAAATATTCGATTATTCAAAAAAATTAGGCTTTGAAATACATGTTGATACAAATGGAATTAACATGTATGAGAATGACTATGAAAAAATTTGTGAGACTATTTCTCTACTTTCGTTTCCGTTGGATGGCTCAAATGAAGCAATTCATAATAAGATGAGAAATTCAAAGAGCAACCATCACTCATGCATAATTAATCATATTACTTTTCTTGAAAAATTAGATATAAAATTAAAAATAAACACTGTTGCCTCAAAAATAAATTACGAAGATGTTTTGGATATTGCATATCTATTAAATAATTACAATATACATATATGGAGCTTGTATCAATTTTTTCCACTTCATAATGCCATAAATGCCAACAGTCAATATTTTTTATCTGACGAAAAATTTAGCGAATTAGTAAGTTCAATAAAAACTGTCCACTCTAAATACACTATTGAACCAGGGAGTATACAAGATAGATACGGTGTATCTTTATTCATGTCTCCGAATGGAACTATTTATATACATGACCCTCTCAATATCAATAATTATATTTTTATTGGTTCAATTTTTGAAGATAGTTGGAAACAGAAATTTTTTGAAACTAATACTAAAACTATGAGAAGCGATATCAAATACCGATATGATATATTTATATAATCATTAAAAACAATCGTATTATATGAAGAGAACGCTATATTAGTGATTTTTGTGCAAATACTGTTGACAAAATAAATTATTCAATATTAAATGTAACCAATATAGAATTTAATGTCGATTAATACTGTAAATATAAATTGACATTAAAAACAGGTTGTTGATCCTTGGTGTAAAGGTAGAAATGCTAAGAACGAGCCACTACATTTCGTTGATAAATGCAGTGAAAAGTATCCTAAGTTAGATAATCAAAGGAGCTGGTAAGCTATGTCACGAAAATTAACAAAACATGAAGAAGACGTTCTGTTCAGTGATTTTCCCGATTTAGGCGAAGAGTACGACCGTGAAACGGTAAACAAGTATTCTAGAAATACTCGCGGCTCTGTAAGACTAGCCACTGGGAGATTTTATACACCGAAAGAAATGATAGATAGAGCAAAAAAAGCATTTTCTATTAAGTTCTGAAATGCCTTGATAACACTACTTTGCAATACTATAAGAGACCGGTAATTATCGGTCTCTTTTTCGTAAATGGAGGAGTATGAAGTTTAGTACAAAAGAAATTAAATTACTGTAATCCGGCAGTCAAAGTGACCCCGGTCCGGCAAATATAATGACCCCCTTTCCGTCTGTGACATTACATCATTTTTTCGTATTCATTTGTCAACCTGAAATCTTGTTTTTTAAAGAAAAGGCTTCCATTCTGTAACTTGGCCCATCAATAACGATCTTAATAGCCCGATGAACAAGTCGATCCATTGCGGCACTGCCGATCAAAGGATTTTCAAAAACCGTCAGCCATTCCGCAAAATCCCTGTTAGACGTAATGATTGTAGAGGTGGTTTCATACCGGGAGCAGATAAGTTCATACAGATCATTTTGCTGCATCTGGTTTAAATCATTAAGGCCGAAATCATCTAAAATTAGCAAAGGTACACCTGAAAGGTATTTCAATTTTCTATCGTAAGTATTATCTGCTCTCCCGCTGCCCAGCCATTTTAATAGCGAGTATGTTCTTCGAAATAATACATCAATACCCTGCCGGCATGCCGCATGACCAATAGCAGACGAAAGGTGAGTTTTACCGACTCCCGACGGGCCTACTAAAAATATATTCTCATGCTTTTCGATAAACGATCCCGTCGCTAATTCCTTAATGAGTGGTTTATGTATCTGTGTATTGAAATTGAAGTCAAAAGTTTCAAGAGTGAGTTTCGGGTCAAGCTCGCTCTTCTTCAAACGGCTTGTTAGGTTTTTGAAATCCCTTCGTTCAATTTCATCCTGAAAGAGTGTCAGAAGAAATTCCGAATAACCGGAACGTTCTTCTTCCGCCTCCCGTATTCTCTGATCAAGGTTTTCAAGTATCCCTGACATTTTTAACCTTACCAACTTTGGCTTTAATTGTGCTATTGCGTTCATACTAATCGCTCCTTATATTTTTGATTTATTAAAAAATCCGGCAGCTCTGGCAAAAGTAAATGACCTCTGCCCATGAGAATCCACCGGTTTTTCGTCATCCTGTAAATCCAGTTTGTGTTCAAGAATTCGTTTAACGGATTTATAATTCACTGCCTCATATAACAAAGCGCGGGCGCATGCCTTTTCCAGGCGATCAAACCCAAATTTTTTCCCCAGGGTTACAATGCCCCATGCCGGGCTATTCCCTGAGACAGCTTTATCTGACAGTATATGTTCTATCACTGCATAGGCATGTGTGCCTATCTGCCGGGCCTGTTTTAATAGATTCTGCCTGGTATAATTCAAATACGCGTCAGCACGAGCTGAACGGTGTTCCGGCCTCTCAATATCACCATAAGGCTCATATGAGCGGTTATGCTCGGTTATCAGCTCATTATTATGAAATATGCGGATTTTATGCCTGTTTGCAGCTATAATGACATTCTTTCCTATGTTTTTTTCCGGTACAGTATAGGTACAACGGTCAAAAGTAATCCGTGCAGCCGAAGACACTGTTCCATTTTTCCATACCGGTATGTCAAATCGTTCCGTCTTAAGAGGTGAGAGCTTTGAACATTCATAATCAAACAGTTCGTTAGGTGACGCCCCTATATTTTTGATTATTCGAATATCAGCCGTTTCTTCTTCCCAGCAGCGTAGTGCTTCCTGACTATCCCGGCCCAGCGGGACAGCTCTGCCTTTTTGCCCTTGTCGTTCTTTGAACACAGGCCAAAAATTTCTTTTTATATATTTGATATCATTTTCAACTCCTCCCTTATGTTCCGGATGATAGGGAAGGCAGGGGTCTATTAAAAATCCATAGTGCAAAGCAAGCTCTCGGTATCCGCGGTTTACTTCCGGATCAGTAAAAGATGCTTTTACCACAGCAGCTTTAAGATTGTCCGGAACCACACGCTCCGGCACTCCTCCGAATCGTTCAAAGGCTTCCATGTGACATTGCCAGAATGTTTCCTGCTTTTGATCAAAAACTACTTTCCTGTAGGCTTTCGCAGAATAACGCAGCCTGCCTGAAAAAACATACGCCTTTCTGTTCCTTCTTTCACAGTCATCATACAGTATCCCCAGATGGCCAAAATCAACTTCCATTACTGAAAGTTCTCTATCTCGAATAACACCTGTTCGTGGGTGGTTGTCTTCGATATGGTTTTGTACAAAACGGCGAACAGTGCTTTCTGAACATGAATAACGATCTTTTATCAGCTCATGCATTACCACATAGGTGTACCCTTCATCTTTGTATCTTTTTAAATCTTCTCTGAATGATTCCAGAGGATGAGAAGTCGTTGGCTGCTCTGTTATATTATGATACGCGTTGTAGATTTCTTTTTCGACAGGCATCTCTACATTCGCATTTAACCAGCCGTTTGCTTCCGCGATTGACCTCAATTTTCGTATAACCGTTCGATGTGTCCCGGTATCACGGTGGATTCTCTTATTGCTGTGCCCATGACGCAATCTGCTTAATATGTCAAAAAGTTCCATTGCTGATTTCTCCCGTGCCATTTTGCCCTCCAGATATTTTCTGAAAGACATTATATTTAACGGAATCAGGGGGTCACTTTAAATGCCGTTTGGGGGGTCATTTTGAGTGCCGACAGGGGGTCGTTTTCACTGCCGGGGGGGGGGGTCACTTTGAATGCCGATAGGGGGTCACTATGCGTGCCGGATTACAAGGGTAACGCAAAACTATAAGACACTGCCTTACAGGTAATAAAGGATTTTCTTAGATAAATGCCAATTCCCCGGCCCCTGAGAAAGGCGTTCGCGTGCGTCGTGAGCGTTAACTTCCTATAAGCTGGCATTATGCCGCATTGCACAGCAATGTACCCTCAGTCGCATCGCTCGCTCCTTGGGGTCGCTCACTCGGCTCCATCGGCGAACATAATATACCTTATAGTAAGTTATGGTTCGTTATGTCGTTGGTGGTTCATTGGCGTTTGTAGGGGCCGGGGAATTGGCTTACTTTTTCTATTAAAGGGTGGTTTTGTTCCAGGGGTTAAGGCGCAGTCTTATAATTTTGCTAACTCATTCCAGGGGCTTTTTTGATAATGGTCATTGCATGCTGTCCTTTTGTTTATTTAGGCATTTTTTTTTATTTAACCCTTCTAATTCAAGGTCCGTTTGCTGCATGGTCAAGACCCCACCCACCCCTTAATAGGAGAAATTTAATTGGTACAAAAAAAATTTAAAAAGCCTTTTTTGTAAAAGGGCATTATTTAAACAGGGTTTTTCTTCAAATAAGAGCTGATGGTAATATCTTTTCAAAAATTTTTTTGTACCAATTAAATTTGTTTATCTCCCCCGTCTTTAAGAGGAGACTTCGTAGCTCTACAGTTGAGAAATTGATAACCCTCCGGAAGACCTCCGGGTTCTCAATTTCTCAACTGCACCAACCTTATTGCTTTTAATTTTTTTTATAGAAACCAATTGTATTCGTTATAAGATTATTTCTTATTTTTTCTGTAATATCTCCCCAGGAATGAGCCCAACCCAATAAATGCAATTGCAGACGTGTCATTTCAGCATAATCAAAATTATTCAAATATGGAGGAGATGTAATGCAGCATCCTATTGGCTCACTCTCTATATCATCCATTTTTTCAGATGACTTCATAAAAACTTCAGGCTGAGGCTGCTGTATACAATGGTTCCTATACCAATTGGAAGTAATATCTTCGGAAAAAATTTCTTGAGTAATTTTTAATGACTCGGGAAAAGGCAGGCTTTTCTTTTTACTGTCGGGAGCTTCTGGTAATTTTTCCTTGACAAACAAGCAAAAGCTCTATATTATCGCTTAACAAAAAATAGAACTGAACCGGAGGAAAAGCATGAATCCATTGATTATCCGTCATATCCCTGAGACCGATCCCCCGGAATTCCGGGTGGAGGAATTATCCGGCTATGCCGGGGGGAAGCAGACTCCGGCCACAGGGCTCCCCACACCTTACAAGTTCCCTATTCCGGGGATACCGAACATGACCCTTATAAAGGGGCTGCAATGGTACCTGGAGAAATTCCTGGAATATCCCTATCACCCGGATACAGATAGAGCGGAGTATGTGCAGGCAGCATTAAAGGAGTGGGGTATACAAATTTTTGATGCCCTGTTTGATAATATGGATGGTGCGACCATGTATCAGCGAGCAGTGAAAGACGGGGTTGATAAGCTATACCTGCTTATATCGAGTGATGATCCGGGGGTATTGAGCTGGCCCTGGGAGGCGCTGGAGCATAAAACTATGGGCACACTGGCCCATACCTGCCAGGTGGAACGGCGTCTGAATAAAATTGAAGATGCCGCGCCTCTTTCTGACAAACTGCCCACAGACTGTATCAATATCCTGATGATAACTGCCAGGCTTCATGAACTTGATGTGGGTTATCGCACAATGTCGCGGCCCCTGGTGGAGCTGATAAAAGATGAGAATCTGCCTGTAAACCTGACCATACTCCGGCCCCCGACTTTTGACCGGCTTAGAGAGCATCTCAGGGAAAAGCCGAATCATTATCATATAGTTCATTTTGACTGTCATGGAGGATATGGGCCTGTGGGAGTCTCCGGTAATAAGCAGGGTGTCCTGGTCTTTGAAGACTTAAACGGGAAAGAAGATTTTGTTGAAGCCCACAAGATCAGTGTGCTGCTCAGGGAACATGCAATCCCTGTTGTGGTGTTAAATGCCTGCCAGTCGGCAATGATAGATGAAGACGGGAAGGATCCTTTTGCAATGGTTGCAGCCTCACTGCTCAAAGCCGGAATTCGCAGTGTCACGGCAATGGCATATATCCTGTACGTAAGCGGTGCCAGGGTCTTTTTGCCGGAATTCTACCGGCTGCTTTTTGCAACCGGGAATATGGCCAGGGCCATGCGTGCCGGAAGGCAGCATATGCTGCTCCACGACAAGCGAATTTGTATCAGGGGGGAATTTTCCCTGCGGGACTGGCTGGTGCCCGTGCTATATCAGCAGGAGCCTGTTGATCTTTCCTTTATCGAGAAGAAGAACAATAAGCTTGAGGGAAAACTTTTCATTGAACAGGGAAATAAGGATATCCTGCTTGACGATATTCCGGCTAACGATACCCCCTACGGTTTTATCGGTCGGGACAGCGCCATCTTGAAACTGGAGCGGGCTATCCGCCTTCCAAAACCTGCCATTGTTCTTCACGGCCTGGGCGGTGTGGGCAAGACAACCCTGGCTCTCGGTTTTCTGCAATGGCTTTCTGATACACAAGGATTGGAAAACTCTCCCTTCTGGTTTTCCTTTCAGGAGATTCGTTCTGCCGAGTATATTTTTAATCGTATTGGTGAACGTTTGTTTGAGCCTGCTTTTAGCACACTTCCTGTTAAAGAGAAAATTGATCATCTTGCTAATGCTTTAAAGCAGTATCCTTTTTTAATAGTGTGGGATAACTTTGAGGTCGTTAAAGGAATCGAGGGAACAGGACAGACTGTTTTTTCTGATGAAGATAACGAATATCTGCTTTATTTTTTGAAGAAATTGCACGGTGGAAAAAGCAAGGTTCTTATAACCAGCCGGGCCGTCGAGGATTGGCTTGGTATTGATCAGTGCTGCAAGGTTTCCCTGGGCGGGTTTCACAGTGAGGAGCAGTGGGAATACTGTGAGTCTCTTGTGCAGGGGCTGGGTATCAAGGTTGATCGTGAAGATGAGAAACTTTCATCTCTTATGGATATGCTTGGCGGCCATCCCCTGTCTATGCGGGTTATACTGCCCATGTTGGAGTCCAGGTCTGCTGGTTCGATTCTTTCTACCATTAAAGAACGGTTGCCTGTCAGTAAAGATAAGAATAAGGCCAATGCTCATCTTTATGCTATTCTGCGGTTTGTTCAGGATGATATGCCGGAAGAGTTGGAGCCGTTGCTTATTCCATTGGCCTTTTATGAGGGATTTGTTGATGTTTATACATTCCAGGATATAGCTGGTCAGGTTGACGGGGAATGGACTGAGGAGAATATCCTTCGTTTTTTTCGTATACTCGGTTTTGCCGGGCTGGTTCATGAGTATAGATCTGGTGATGTTGTTTATCAAATGCATCCTGTTCTTACCGGTTTTCTGCGGAATATTGTTATTGATAATATTTCCGAGGATATACATGATCAGTGGGGTAGGGTTTTTGTGGATAACTTTAGCAGTTTAATAGATGCCTTAACTTCAAAAGAGCATCATGAGCAGAAGCCTTTATTTTATATTCATGGGGCAAACTTTTATTATGCTTTATCCGTGGCTAGGCAATTAAATATGGATAGCGATATATCGGCTTTGCTCCAATCCCTGGCAGAATTTTCCCGGAAAAGCCGGAATTTCACAGAGGCGGAAAAGTTGTTTTTAAGATACGCAGAAGTCAAGAAGGCTGCAAATGACCTGGAAGAAGAAGCCGCAGCTTGGCACCAATTAGGAATAATAGCCCAGGAGCAGAGGAATTTTGACAACGCTGAAAAGTGGTATTTAAAAGCTATGGAGATATTTGAAAAGCAGGGAAACGAGCATCGAGCCGCAATGACATATCACCAATTAGGGACTATAGCCCAGCAGCAGAGGGATTTTGACAATGCTGAAAAGTGGTATCGAAAAGCTCTGGAAATAGAAAAAAAGCAAGGAAACGAGCATGGTGCCGCAAGCACATATCACAACTTAGGGATAATAGCCCAGGAGCAGAGGGATTTTGACAACGCTGAAAAATGGTATCGAAAAGCTCTAGAGTTATCCGAAAAGCTGGAAAACGAGCATGGTGCCGCAAACACATATCACCAATTAGGGACTACAGCCCAGCAGCAGAGGGATTTTGACAACGCTGAAAAGTGGTATCGAAAAGCTCTAGAGATATTTGAAAAGCAGGGAAACGAGCATCAAGCCGCAATGACATATCACCAATTAGGGATGATCGCGGAGGATCAGAGGGATTTTGACAACGCTGAAAAGTGGTATCGAAAATCTCTAGAGATATCCGAAAAGCTGGAAAACGAGCATGGTGCCGCAAGCACATATGCCCAACTGGGTAACCTTGCAGGCTTGCAGAAAAAATTCGAAGAAGCTGGCCAGTGGTTAATAAAGGCCCTGATTATGTTTATCAATTGTAATAATATGCACTCTGCCCAAATAGTAGTCTGTAACTTCATGGTATTCTACAACCAAGTATCTCAGGAAACCCAATCAAACCTCAAAGCCCAGTGGGAGGAAAAGCTCGGCGAGTTTACCGAAAGTGAATCCCCTCCCGGCATAATAAAAAAACTACTTCTTTTTCTTCGGCGGCTTTTTCGGCGGAGGAGTATACCCAAATGAATTTTTTTTCGATATACTATTCTCCAGTAATAAACCGGCTTTTATCATAGACAGACGTTCAAGAACACGTTGTTCATCATTAAAACGAAATATTTTTACGGTTACCCGAGCCTCCGCAGTGAGGGGACGGATAAAAGCCCCGTCCAATTCAAAATGCTTTTCCCAATCCAGAGCACGAGGGTTAAAAAATGGAACAAGTTTTCCCGTATAGATAGCCCTTTTAAAAAATATGTGTATCTGCAATAAAAGAGTCGACGGAAAACAGCTGGATTATCTTCTTAATATAGAAAACCATCGGCCAATTTTCCCTTGACAAACAAATAAAAGCTCTATATATTTACTAAAAAAATAGAAGAAACCACCTGTAAAAAACCGGAAGGAAGACAATGAATTTACTGATGATCCGTCATATCCCGGAGACCGATCCCCCGCAGTTCCGGGTAGAGGAATTATCCGGTTATACCAGGGGGAAGACCACAGAGCTCCCGAGCCCTTACAGGTTTCCCATAGCGGGGATCCCCAACATGCCCCTTATGCAGGGGCTGCGATGGTACCTGCAGGAATTCCTGGAATATCCGTATTACCCGGATACTCTTTGCACAAAATAATAGGAATTTTATAGAGGCGGAAGAACTGTTTTTAGGATACGCAGAAGTCTGTAAGGCTGCAAACAATGGGAAACTGGAAGCCGGAGCCATGCACCAATTAGGGACGATAGGGGAGCAGAGGGATTTTGACAAAGCTAAAAAGTGGTATCGGAAATCTTTGGAAATAGAAGAAAATCAGGGAAACGAAGATGGAGTAGGAAGCTCCTGTAGCCAACTGGGAAACCTTGCAAGATTGAAGAAAAAATTCGAAGAAGCTGGCCAGTGGTGTATAAAAGCCCTGGTAACTTTTACCAAATGCAATGATAATTACTCAGCTCAAAAAATTACAGATAACTTCATGTTACTTTTTAGACAAGCCTCTCCTAAAATTCGGCAAAAATTAAAAGCCATGTGGGAGGAAAAGATTGGGGATTTCCCGGAATAGGAAATTGGTGATCATGATAAAAAATAACAAGGGGAGTTTTTTCAAATTTTGACTTTTATTTAATATTCAGTCATATTTTTACAGGAAAAGAGTTCATTAGGTGGATTTAACAACTTATTTTAAGCTAAAAAACTATCAGCTTCATTAAAGAGTTGCATTCACAATAAGGTTAATTCTATATCTCGGGAAAATATCCCAACTCTTTTTTAAATAGTGACTTCAATTTTTTACGGATAGAAGGTGATGATTTTTGGAAAATTGTCATAAATTGTGAAGTAGCTTTCGGAATAGAATCTCTATCATTTAATTTGGAGAAGATGAGTAACGCTTTTATTGTCCACTGAGCTGATTCTTCAAACCGTTCTTGTTGAAGGATAATATTTCCTAATGATGCATACGAGATTGCGACTTCATGTTGACTATCATATTTCTCGTTTATAGCCAAAACATTTCGATACCACTTCTCCGCTTCTACAAAATCATTTTGATCCAAAGCCATAAAAGCCAATTGAATGTATGTAAATTTTTGTTCTTGTTCATTATTATACATTTTATCATACTTCAAAGCTTCCAAATAGAATTCCTTTGCTTTGATAAAATTGTCTTCGGCTTCCATTATCATACCTAAGTGATAACAAGTGCTTGCTGCGTCTTTTTTATCTTCAATTTTGAGATCAATTTCCCTGGCTCTTAAATACCACTTCTTGGCTCTGGCGATATCCCCTCGTCTATGAGCTATCGTTCCTAAATGAAAATATGAACTTGCTGCTCCCTGGTCATTCTCGAACCTCTCTTCTATTTGTAGGGATTTCATATAATACTTCTCCGCCTTATCTAAATTATTTTCCTTCTCTGCAATTCTGCCCAAGTGGTGATATGTTTTTGCTGAATGAAGGTCATATTCATGTTTTTCATTTATATCCAGAGATTTTTTATACCATTTAAGTGCTTCACTAATATTATTTTCCGCTTCATTTATCATACCATATTGATGATAAATTAATGCTTCTCCCTGAAAATCTTCTAACTTATTAAAAATCTTCAACGCTTTCTTATAGTATTTTCTCGCTTCCATAAATTCTTTTTGTTCTTCTGCGTTCCTTCCTGATTGAAAATATGAGGTGGCTTCTCCACGTTCGTTGTTATACTTTTTTGATAACTCCCTGCTTATAACATTCATTTTTTCCGCATCACAATAATTTCCTTTATGGAGTGCAATTCTCCCTAGCTGATGATTTATGATTGATATTTTAGCTTGATCTCCAGACTTTTCATATATACCTTGAGATTTTTTAAACCATTTTTTGGCATCAGTTAATTGCATTTGTTCCTGCCCAATTATTCCTAAATGGTAGTATGCTTCCGCTTCCCCTTCTTGATTATTTGTTTTTTTCATAATTTCCGCTAATTCTATAAACAAATCTTTTGATTTCTTAAAATTTCTGTTTGTTTCCGCTAATTTAGCTAAAAAACGTATTAAGGCTGCTATATGCATAACCATATTTTGCCGTTTAGCTATTGTTAAAGCATAATTAAAGTTCGCCCTGTGGAAATAAAAAATTGGTTCCTGATCGTGAGGCATATTAAAAGACGATATCTCTGCCAGCTCCCCAAAAACATTTACAAAAGCCCTTATCCACTCGTCATGTATATTAGTTGAAATTTTTGTAAGCACTACATTTCGCAGAAAGCCGGTAAGAGCCGGATGTATCCGGTATATATCGTTCTCTGTACTATACTCATTCAACAATCCGGCATGACAAAGAATTTGAAAGAAGGAAAAAATTTTGTTTTTATTCCATTGTAAATTTACATGTTTGCATATATTTTTAAATATACTTATATCAACAAACTCTTCAGAAAATGCTAGAGGTGCCAACAACGGTTTGAAATCTTCAGGCAACTCGTCTTCCACAAATCGTAAGATTGCGTAAAGGTGACTATGTACTTCATCCTTACTATCATGAATTGATAATTGCTCATTAATTACAGAAATAACCGATTCAGCCGACCTGTTTTCCAATGTTGGCAAAATCACACGCATTAACAAAGGTTGTCCGTTAAGAATATCCATTAACCTGATCAAATTTATATCATCACGGTCAATTTGCAATCCAAGCTCATTTAGAATAACTTCACAGAATTCCCAACGTTCTTCCCCCATTAAACCACCTAATGGAATCTGGCTACAAAGTTTTTCACCAAGCCATCTTTCAGGACTTCTACTGGTGATAATGACCTTACTTTTTCCATTATAAATCTTTTCCAGAAATTTTGACAGGTAACTACAATCTTCTTCCGATAATACGGGCTTGATAGCTGTCCCCTGAATTCCTTTCACAACTTCGAAGTTATCCCAGATAATCAAATGTGAATATTTATTAAACTCTCCGGCAAGATAGTCAATTTTTTTATCAATAGAAGGTTCGATATTAACAGGCTTGAACCTTTCAACCATATGGTTGAAAATGTCACTCGCTTTTTGTTGTTCCTTAAAAGAAAATAGAAAAGGCTCATTTTCTAGCCCTTGAGTATCATTAAGCCATTGCAAAAAAGCATAAGCCAGGGTTGTTTTGCCAACACCCCCCATACCGTAAATCAAAATAGCCGGTTTATCCTGTCGAATAGCTCGTTCGAGTTCCAGAATTGCTCTGTTTCGACCGATAAAACCATATGGATTATCTTCATCAGGAAGTTGATGAAGAAAAGATTCTGTTTTTTCAGATTCTAGAGTCTCTTTGTCCTGAATAAAACCAATCCCCTTTTGGGCAAAAGAAAAATTCACTGACTCCTGTTGATATAGCACAGGAACAAGCCAGTCTTGTAAAGGGTATTCACCACGGACACATATCCTTTTATTATTAGAAAACATCTGCTGCTTTCCGGCACGGATTGCATGTGTCATGCTGCCTGTTTTTAAAAGCTGACTATAGAATTCAGATAAAAAGACCTTTGCAGCACTTGCATAAAGTACATATGCCATTGCTGTAACACTGTGGATACCAGCTTTAAGGAGAGATGCTGCTACAGTTGCAAAGGGATCCTGTGCATATTCATCCAGCATCGCTGACTGGCAGGCATTTAAAATTACAGCCGGGATTGCGTATTCTTTTAACAATTGACTGAGTTTATCAGCTTTAATTTGATCTTCCGCACCTTTATCATTTTCAAAAACAATAATGCCTTCTTTAGAACTATCGGATGAATTCTTTGATTTTGAAAAATAGCCATAACCACCATGTCCATCAAAATGAACAATATGATAATGGTTCGGCTTTAGGCTTAAATGTTCACGAAGTTGTTTAAAGGTGGGAGGTCGAAGGATTGTAACTTTTACAGGAACAGACAATTGATTTTCTTTAATCAATTCCACCAGGGGCCTTGACATAGAGCAATAAGGAACATCATTCTTGTATGGTCGTGCAGTTACCATCAGAATATTAATCTGATTCTGAGGAAGATCATTAGATATATTAAATGAATTTTTAATTTTATTTAATTTACGTCCAAATTGGCAGAAATGAGCCAAAGTACCTATATTTTTATCATGGAGACCCTCCCACGGCCAGCTAAGAATAAAGGGATTATCGCTAGAGATAAGCAGATGCAAATTCTTTACATCTTTTTGGGTAGCTTTTCTGTAAATATTAACAGCTTCTGGGGGATTAAATAGAGTATCAAAAACTTTTGTACCCCATTCTTCAAGTGCAGCGAGAATATATTTGGCTTTGTCAGTATCCGGTTCAAAAGGATAATTGAGAAAATCCTCAAGATACCAACGAATGCCTTGCATCAAGTCTGTATTTGGAACTCCTATTACAGGGAATTCATATGGAGAAGGCAAAGCAGAAAGCTGTGTATTTTTTGAATAGTCGGAGTATTCTGGTTCTTGCAACAAAAATTTAGGAGGAGAAGAATTAGGAATGTGCTGAATTATTAAGGTATTCACTTATTTACTCCATATTTTTAAGCTTGGGAGCTTGTACTTGATTTAAAACAATAACGCCATAATATTTTTTTTGTAGCCGGGCTAAATTCTTTGTCAATAAAAAAATCTGATTGTTTGCCTTACTATAGCATAAATTTTAAAAAACTTATTATTTATCAATAAATTTCTTGAGCTTTTTATACTTGTATTGTAAAAAGAAACAAATATTAAAATAATAAAGTGAGGTCTAAAATGAAAAGTCATCTGTTGCTTGAAAAAGCCTATATTTACCCTTTACCCAAAAAAACTCAAGAATTAAGAGGGTGCAGTTTTGATGATAAAAAAGGATATTGGGTAATGAATGGGACAAATACACCCTTTATCCTGGAAGAAAGTGCAATAGCCCCAACAAGTAAAAAATGTGATATTGAAACCGGAGAAGATCAAAAAGGTGAATAATGTAGATATTCTTATTATATCCAATAAATTAGATTTTACAACAGATTATGTTTGTCTTGAATTATCCAGGCGTAAGCTACAATATTTAAGACTTAATAGAGATGATTTTGATAAATATAGAATCACTCTTACATTACTTTCAAGAGAAATGTTAATCGGAATTGATAATGAAATATATAGTATAAATAATAACAGTTTAAAATCAATATACTACCGGGCTCCAATATATTTACGCGATATTTACAAACCAAATATCCCACCAGAAGGACAATTATTTCGGACTCAATGGACTGCATTTATCAGGAATCTTACAATTTTTAATAATATTACCTGGATCAATAATCCAACTTCAACATTTAATGCAGAAAATAAAATGCTGCAGCTTCTCTATGCAAATGAAATTGGATTTCTGTGTCCTGAAACAACAATAACCAATGATAATGATATCAATAGTAACGACAATAAGATATTTATTGTTAAATCAATAGATTCTGCTGTTTTAAATATTGGAAATCAAGAGGCATTTGTGTACTCAAATAAAATTAGCGGTTCTGAAATAAAAAAATCAAATTTAAGTATATCACCAATAATTCTTCAAGATTACATTTATCCTAAAATTGATATTCGTGTAACCGTTATTGACAAAAAGGTATATGCTGTTAGAATATTAAAGAATAATCAAGGTATTGATGGAGATTGGAGGAAAGAAAAAAATGATGTTCAATTTATCAGGTTTGAATTGCCTGAAAATATTATTGATTACTGCATTGAAATAGTTA
The DNA here is from genome assembly GCA_024224995.1 of bacterium. The sequence continues at coordinate 16,083 of JAAENB010000146.1, forward strand.
AGATGCTCGATCTCAAATTTGGCGCTATTGATTTGATTGAATCTGATGATGATTTCTATTTTTTAGAAATAAATCCAACAGGCGAATGGGCATGGCTTGTAGAAACAGCCGGTCTGAATATTTTTGAAGATATCTGTAATTGTTTGGAAAATGGAGAGAATCAGTAATGGAAAATAAAGAAAATATTTTTTATAAATTATTAAAGTTAGTAATTCCTGTCATTGAGTATTGGAGGAAAAATAAACCGATAGATGGTAAAATTGAAGAGTTAAAAGCTCTAGATGAGCTTCCTGAATCGGATCCGAATAAAAAAAAATCCTATTTCATGAAAGACTATAAAAAACTTAGTATGAAAAATGCAACAAAATATTATGAAGAAACAGCTAAAAGTAAAGAAAAGCTGGAAGAAAAGGCAAAGGCAAATCTTTTTGTTGTGGCTATTTCAATAACTTTAATAATTGGATTGCAAAAATTACTAACGGATATAAACAATAATAATTTTGATAATATTTTTTTTGCATTGACATTGTTCCTTTTATCTTTTTATTCTTTAATAAATTTGATAATAGCCGGACTTCTTTCTTTAAAAGTAATCAGCGCTCTGAATGTGTTCTATTCTTTGGAACCAGCTACTACCACCCTTAGTAAAAAAAAACAAGTTGCTGAAATTGCATTATGTACTGAAATGAATGTAACAATGGATCTAAAAAGAAATAATTATATTGTCTGGAGCTATCTGTCTATAAAAAATTCGCTTTTAGCCCTGTTTATATTATTTATCTTAACATCGTTACCCGCTATGTTTCATGCCAGGCATGAGCTAAAACAAATTTCAAAGTCACAGAATTTAATAGTTAAAGAACTAAAAAAAATTGAATTAGACAATGTGCAGCAAAATTCATCGATAAAGAATGTAAAAAAAATAATTATAAGACAAAAAACTGAAAGAGTAAAAAAATTGAAACTTATAAAAGAAATAAAAAAAATTGAACTATACACAGAGCAGACCAAAAAGAATGTTGGAATTATAAAAGATATAATTAACAGTGATAGGATTAGATAAAAATCTATAAAGCCACCCCGCCCAAAAAAACAAAACTGAAGGCAAAGTGTAATCCCCCCGAAAAATCGTTACTTTTATCTGCTATCTTTTATAATCAAAGGATACAGAGTCATCCTTCTTATCAATATTTTGTATCAGAGATATCTAAAAAGATAATTTATCAGGGCGCACCCTTCGGGCCGGGCTTCTCCGGGCTCCGCTTCGCTCCGGTCTTTCGCTTGGTCTTTTTTTGGAGACAAAAAAAGACCAAGCGAAAGACTAAACCCTTCGTATCCCTTGCGCTGGGAGTAAGAGCCCACCCACCCGTGTCATAGGTGAAATTTAATTGCCACATAAAAATTCAAAAAGTCTTTTTTCCGGAAGAGTATTGTTCAAACCGGGTTCTTCCTTAAACAATGGCTAACCATAACAATTTTTTAAATTTTTATGTGACAATTAAATTTTTTATCACCCCTTGTTTTAATAAGGTTCTTTTTACCCGCAGGTTTCCTCATAGCGTTACCATTGGTAAGTTGATAACCCTACGTAAGAACTCCGGGTTACCAACTTACCAACAGTCCTCACCGCAGCGACTTGTCATATTTTATTTTTAAATAACAAAGGGGGTTATCATGGTCGTTCATTACAAGCCCACTTTTTTTGCTATTTTTAAAATCTTACGATACTCCCATTCTCTTTTTTTATTCATCCAGGCAGATAAGTCTGTTCTGTTTACATCAATCATTTTAGCTATTTCACTTGAAGTATTTTTTTCCAGAAGAGATTTTATTTTATTTCTTAAAGCTTCTTCTTTCTCCAGTACATGGAATTCAATTTTCTCAGCTTTCATAATATTCCTTTATATTTTTTATAGTTTAATGGTATGTAATAGAGGAAAACAAATTCATTATAAAAAGTCAACCAAAAATTTATTTTAAAAATGTAACAAAAAAGTTACAAAACCCGCTTGACACAATGTAACAAATTTGTTACATTGCACTCATAAAAACAATCTACATCAGGAGGTCAGTAATGGCAACGGATAAAGGAACCACAGTAGAAATAGAGAAGAAGCAGGAAGAAGAACAACATGGCGACCCCAAACTTGAAGAAAGAATTAGAGTTTATAAAGAACAGAAACAAGCAAGGGTTGACCGGCTAAGAGAGAGAGCAGGAAAAGCAAGAGACGAATCCCAGCGGTATAAAGAGAAATCGGACGAAATATCAAAGTATATTCCTCCAGGGCAACCTATTTTAGAAGATCACCACTCGGCACCAAGACATCGGAAAGACCTGGAGCGAGTCTGGGACTATGAAGACAAAAGATTTCAGGAACTCGGCAAGGCCGAAAAACTGGAGCGAAGAGCGGACATAAAAGAGAACAATACTGCTATTTTCAGTGATGATCCGGAAGCAATCAGGAAACTGAAAGAAAAAATTATTGAGCAGGAGAAGTTGAGAGAACAGATGAAGCATATCAACAAGGAGTTTCGTAAAGTCAAAGGGGATGTCACCAAAATTGAAAGCTTGGATGTTACTGACGGCATAAAAAAAGCCATACGGGACAATATTGGAACAAAAGATTTTGCCAATAGAAATTGGAAGCCTTTTGAATCATATCAACTTCAAAATCTTGGACAAAACATCCAGGCAAATAAAAAGAGGCTTGAACGACTCATTAAACAGTCACAGGAAGAAACGACCACAAAGAAAATTAATGGTGTAACTGTGATTGACAATGTTGAAGGAAACCGGTTGCAGCTCTTTTTTCCCGGAAAGCCAAACGATGTAATAAGAAGCAAGCTAAAAAGATATGGTTTCAGGTGGGCTCCGTCTAATGGTTGCTGGCAGCGTCACCGGGGATCAGATGCAAACTGGAAAGCTAAAAATGTGCTGGAAGAATATTAAGCAAGCTAAAACAAGAGAAGCCCCATCCCCTGCAAGGGATGAGACTTCTCCGGACAATTCTTTTGAAGAGCCCTTTAGATCAGACCTAAATTAAACCGGCTCTTCTTAAGAATTGTCAATCATAAAAAATTAATTATTAAGGAGGGCAGCTATGCCACAAGACAAACAAAATAAACAACAAGTACTTAAACTCCCTGCACCGGCAATACCGGACACGGCGTCCGAGTTTTCTAAATCAATAGAACAGTACAACGAAGGAATAACCGTAGACCTGAACGACGAGGAACGGGAAAGCCTGGTTGTTTTACTCAAGGAGATAATCTTAAACCTTCCCCTGGACCCGGAAAACGGCGAAGAGTTCTACTGCTCCGATGTGCCGACGGAACGGGGGCAATTCAGGTTTAGCCTGTATGGGTTTGAAATGCGAGCCCTGCGTACCCTGTTTTCAAAAGTGAGGTGACCCCCTGCCGGTAATTGGAAATGCTTTTGAATAAAAAAAGCTAAAGCCCGGGATCTATCCCGGGCTTTTTAATCGGCCTAGATTTCATGAAGGTTCTTTTAAACCACCTGATTCTTTATAGCCCTATCATTGGTAAGTTGAAATCCGAGCTTTGGCCTCTATTTTTTATAAAACAGTATTGTCTTATTAATTTAATATAATTTAAATAGTTTTTGGTTATCTAATTCCATAGAAAAAAATTAACCTTTTAAATTTTAACCCAGGAGAATCAATATAATGACAAAAAAATTTATAATCTTTACTGCTTTTATTTTACTTTTATCACAATGTACAAAAGTTGAAAAACATAATTTAGTTACAATATCCGAACTTGTAAGGATAGGTTGGTCGGAAGGCATGAAAAAAGAGATCAACTTACTTAATAAAATTGGTGATTATGAATCAACAGCTTTCTTAAAACCATTAAAAGTTTTAAAAAATTCAAAAGGAGAAATAAAAATTCCTTTTAAACAAATAGCAGAATTAGAAATAAAATATAAAGATATTGATAAATTTTCAGTTGGCTCTTTCACCTATGAAGTAACAGAAAACAAGAGTGATCTTGTTTCTACTTCCGGTTCTATTTATAGAGGAAGAGTAGGCAATAGTACCCAAGTAGTAAATAAAAATCGTGCCATAATATATTGGAATCCCTGGTTATATGTAGGCTATGGAGACGGTGGGAAAGTTAAGTTGATATTAGAGATTTCTACAGATTCAAATAAAAAGTTTATCAAAGAGTGGGTATTTCATGTAGGCAGAAATCCAGAGGTGTATAAAGAAATATATTGAATTAATTTAGCAGTGGACATTCCAATTAAATTATGAAGGGACAAAATGGTCGAGATCGTTTTGTCTCTTTTTGTTTTTTCTTATAAATAACTCTTGACCCTTCCCCTCTTTTTTAGTATCATTTTTAGAATAAAAATATAACTATAGAAAAATAACAAAGATGCAAAAGACAGACCCATACAACCTACTCCCCAACCCGCTACTACTCAAAATAAGCGGAAAACTGGGAAATATTGTATACATAAACCGGAAAGGAACCAATTTCTACCGCAAATGGGTCAAGCCATACGATCCAAAAACTTATAAACAACTTAAATCAAGAAACAACTTTGCCCGGTTAATAACCACCTGGCAGCAGCTTAACAAAGGAGAAAAACACTCCTGGGATCTCCATATCAAGAGAAACCGCTACCAGATGAGCGGGTACAACGCGTTTATCGGGTATAATATGAAAAGGCTGGCAGCAGGAAAAACAATAGTATTATATAGAAGAAAAGAAAACACAGCCTTCCGGGAATACCTTACCGGCAAACCTCAGAATCGGGAAATAGACGAATTTATTTATATATACGCGGAGGAAATTAGGAAAAAACCGGGATTTTATAGCCTCGTACCCTCAAGGCCTCCTCCAGGAACCAGCCTTTAGGCTACTTAATTTCCCCTCTAACCCCGTCTGGAAGGACTGGGATCGGGATTTCACCTGATTTCAGTTTACACTATACCTATGCCCAAAAATCCAAAAAAAACCAGAACAAGCAACAAGCCAACAATATACCGCATTGCTCTGCAATGCACCCTCAGATCACCTACCGGGAGGAAGCGGCTCCTCTCCGGGGTGGTTCTCATAATGGAATAATAAATATTCAATATCTTTTGACATTGCATCGTCCGGATCAATATCATTCATTGTAGAAGCGTATTTTTTAGCAATATCAAGTCGGTTGATTCCTATAAAATATCGACCCATTACATAAAAGAAAGACATTACCTCAGTAACATGAAAAGTATCTCGTTCGGGATATAACAGTTTGAGATCAAAATAATTATTGAATATTTTAGGAATTTCAGAATATTTTTTTTCACCTAATAATAATTGAGCATAATTTGTTTTCGCAAAAAGATAGTCCGGAAATTTACGACGTGTTGTTTCTAAAATAGAAATTGCTTTCTCAAAATCTCCCATTTCATTATAACATACAAATAGATAATTATAAAATTGTGGTATTTCAGGATAGCTTTCAATAGCTTCGCGAATTTTAATGATAGCTTTTTCTAAATCTTCCAAAGTCAATACATATAATTTTTGAATTAATTCCTGAATATCTTTCGAATACTCCTCAATTGCATCAGATGTTACATTAATCTCAAACTCCTTCTTTCGAGTTCTTCTTGATGTACGTTTATTTTTTTTCATAATAGATACCCAATGATTACATTTCCCCGGACCATGCAATATTTTTTTCCCATCAAATAGTTATTGTCAGCTTTTGTAAGATTTCCCGACTTGATTGGCGAGATGCAGTTATATCATCACAAAGGCAATCGTGGTAAGAGAATTGAACTGAGGCGGGATACCTGGCATAAATTTTTGAAAATATCCTGAATTTGAAGATTCAAGAATTTTGGTAGTTGGAATGTGTTCTTTTAAACGGTTTATCTTATCCTGCAATATCTCATTTTTTTGTTGTAACTCAGCGGCTTGTTCTTGAAAACTGAGATATAAACCGGGATCAGCTTGATTTTGGGCTATATCTTCCTTAAAACGGTGGCGCAATACCAGATTTATAGTTCCTTGCTGTAAGCCTCGAAATAAATGATCATCCACATGCCACTCAATCAACTCACTTTTGGCCAGGACGATTAATTCTCGGTGAATCGTATCTTCGTCCCCTTTAAGCTTTAACTCTTCCTTTAATTGACAAAAGGGCTCACTATACATTTATTCGGGAAATTGCAAAATGCAATAAGATACCACTCCCCACGAAAGATTACTACAGGATAAGGATCAACCATTCTATTGGCTAATTTATCAGAACCGGGTATTTGAAGCAGAATGATGGAGAAAATTTTTTATAACAAGTATTTCGGACTAAAAACTTATTTTATATTTTTATAACCACATTTCCTTTTTTGTGACCTTTGTCTACATATCTATGTGCTTCCACCATCTGTTCCAATGGATAAGAACTATCAACAACCGGTTTTAAATGTCCCTCCTCAGCAAGTTTCTTGAGCAGCATTAATCCTTCAACATGATGGGTTGGTGTTCCGTCATCAACAGTTATGTGTTTTCCATCCGGAGTGAGCACTTTTTTGCATTGCAATTGTACCTTTTTTTTTCCAACAGCATTAAAAACCAAATCATATTTTTCTCCTTGTTCAGTGAAGTCCTCTTTTGTGTAGTCAAGAACCTTAGCTGCGCCCAGGGATTTAACCATTTCAAGATTCACCGTGCTGCATATACCAGTAACTTCCGCGCCAAAATACCGGGCAAGCTGCACTGCGGAAGTTCCAACTGCTCCTGAAGCTCCGTAAATAAGAACTTTTTGTCCATTTTGAACATTTGCTTTTTCTATAAAATGCAAAGCCAAAAGGCCTCCATATGGAATAGCCACAGCTTCTTCAAATGTTAAATTGACAGGTTTTAAGGCAATCACTCCGTTTTCCGGAAGACAAGTATACTCAGCATAAGCCCCCATGCGCAAATCCGTATACGCGTAAACCTGGTCTCCCTTTTTAAATTTTTTTACGTCTTTACCAAGAGATTCAATTTCACCTGCCAACACCAGGCCAAGGATAGATCTCCTGGGTTTTGTGAAACCGACAATGAGTCCCATTAGAAATCCTATTGGACTCCATCTGGATAATTTAAATCCCCGAACAATGCAATCGCTTGCAGTTACTGTTGTTGTGATAATTTTTATTCTTACTTCATTTTTCTTTGGAATGGGCGTCTCTACTTCTTTTAACTGAAGAACATCGGGCGATCCGTATTTTGGACATACAATTGCTTTCAAAACTATTCTCCTATTTATTTAAATTTATTCCTTTTATAATAAGCCACGATCCTATAATCAATTCAGAAAGAATGCTCGGAACAAAGAAAATAATTTGAATTATCAATATATTTGAATAATCCGGGAAAAGAATGGTCATTAAAGCGTAAAGAAAAATAAGAACATATGAGAAAATACCAAAGCCGGCAAGAATTTTAGGAATATAATTTGATTTGAAAAATAAATATAAAAATATCATCAAATTTGCCCCATGAAATATCATATTAAATGTTCCCAGGTTAAAATGCATGTTAACAAATAACCCGGCAAAACTTTGCACCTGTATTGACTCTAACCCTCCTATAGAGAATTGTTTCTTCAACAGCAACAATGCAATATAATGTCCCAGAGTAACAACAGCCAACAAGGCTGCTTCCATCAACTTCAAAAAAACCGCGAACAATGCAATATTTTTATTCACGGATTTGAAAATCGAATAAAGAAGCAAAGCAAACACTAATGTAGCAAAACAACTGATCAGTTCAGTAATTATACAAAATCGAAACAGGAATTCATTATTTATTATGTTACCGGATGTTACTAAAACATCTTTTGCTATAAAATTTGGGAATAAAATTCCCCCTAAGAAAAAAGATACGGCAAATGTAAATATAAACAGAAAACCCGCAATTCTTCCGGAATTTTTTAATGACATATAGAGCTCCTGCAATAAATTTTGCACCAGAATACAGCAGTATACCATTTTTTGTGTTTATGTCAAATCAATATTAACCGCCCATACGGTTCGTAGTTTTTTTTAAATCAAAATTTAAAAATTGACGCCACGTAAACTAAAACTTACATAGACAATTCGTGATTAAATATCTATAAAATATCAAGGTTTGGAGAAACTATGAAAAGTATCAAAATTAATGATTTAACAATGGAATCGGGAGAACTAAAGAAACATGAGGCCGCAATGACTTATGGCGGTGGGCTTACAGGGGAAGAAGCAAAAGATGCTCTTATTGGTTATGCCTCTGCATCGCTTTCAGCACCGTTGATGGGTGCCACCGGTGCCGGAATAACTGTGGCCAGTATATTTTTCCCGCCTATGGCGATCGTTGGATTAGGGATGATGGCTCTGGCACCTGTTATGCCTGCTTTAATAACTTATGGCACGACTGTGAAACTAATTGAAGATATTAGAGACTAATATCCCGCACTCTCAAGAAACTCTTTTTGCTTGTGCGCGGGCGTAGAAGCATGGGCTCTTTGGATTGCTGCGGAACTCCCTCCGGTCAAACAGTCCTCACAACCCAAAGAGCCCATACTTCTACGCCAGATGCAGCCCGCAGTAC
>JAAENB010000147.1 GCA_024224995.1 bacterium
CCTCTGCAGAACGTTCGGAACTCGCTCCGCTCAGACAGCCTCACAACCTGCCGAGGCATCACTCCGGGCAGGCATAATTTACATTCCGAATAACGTTTTTCGGTATATTGAGACAGCACCACAAAGCGGGGAAAAAATACGTCAGAAACAAAATAGTCGTACGAGCTGCATCCGGCGCAAATAAACTTGACAAATATGCACGGTACCAATAGATTACAAAAATAAATAAAATGGGAAACCACAATACGTATCATCACCTTTAAAAGGAGTTATTTTATGAAAAACAGGTATTTAGCTTTTGCAGCAGCCCTGCTACTGGTTATACCACTGGTGCTTTCTGCAAAAAATGTCAAAATAAAAAAAATCGGCAACAAAAAAAGTGCGGTTACTTTTGAACACAACAAACATATGGCAAGAGGAAAAGCTAAAAAAGGCTGCAAAACCTGCCACCACAAAGGATCTGTTCGTGACGACTGCGGCAAGTGCCACCAGGGCACAAAAGGAATGAGGGCTGTTCACAAGACCTGTATTAACGAATGCCACCGGCCGCAAAGAAAGGGACCAAGAAGCTGTAGAAAGTGCCATAAATAATTTTTATTTGTGGCTCCTGGTTATTAAAAAAGATGTTCCGTAAAAAGGACATCTTTTTTTGTTTAATACGAATGAGAAGACAGGAGTTGTCGAATATCAGCATGGATCTTACAGTTCTTTATGAAGATAATCATATCATTGCGGTGGAAAAAGAGGCCGGGATCCTTTCTCAGCAGGATATAAGCGGGGAGAGTTCTCTTCTGGATATGGTGCGGGAATATATCCGGGTTAAGTACAATAAACCGGGGAATGTATTCCTGGGCCTGGTTCACCGCCTGGACCGGCCCGTATCGGGGGTTATGGTATTTGCCAGGACTTCCAAGGCCGCAAGCAGGCTGCACGAACAATTCCTGGGCAGGCAGGTTAACAAACTCTACCTTGCCCTGGTTCCCAAAACACCAATCCCCGTTGATACCTGGATATCACTCAAGCAGTCTATTCTCAAAAGAAAAGGATATTCGGAGATCACGGACGAAAAGACAGCCTGCTCCAAACCGGTCTCACTCAGATACCGGCTCCTGGGCTCGGACAGTACATATTCCCTGCTCCTCATTGACCTCCACAGCGGGAAAAAACACCAAATAAGAGCACAACTCTCTTCACAAGGGATGCCCATTATTGGAGATAAAAAATACGGTTCACATGAAAAGTGCGGGGAAGACTCCATTTGTCTTCATGCCCTGCACCTCTCTTTTACCCATCCCACACAAAAAACTATCATCAACCTGTTCTCCCCCCCTCCCCCGAGAATCTATAATAAATTCAGTGAATTCATAGACACTGATAAAATTGTATCAATAATAGAAAACTCCCGGAAATAAATTTTATCAGCCCGGAATTACGCTTTTCGGTATATTAAGACACGACCCGGAATATTATCCCCCTCATATAAAAATATGAATTGACATTCAATCGATATTTCCGAATATCGGATAGGGATTTCTCAGAAGAGATATCCATTTTTTTTAGTGTTTTTAAGGAGAAGTACAATGCAAATTAAAGAGGTAAAGCTTTTTGATGCCGATTCTTTTGAATATTCCGGTTCCATTATTGTAAATGGAAAACAATGGGAATACTCAGAGGTCACCAACGAACACATGATTTCAGTAACAAGCGGTATGCCTCTTAAAGCAGCTCTGGCATGCCTCATCTCGTTTAATCTTGTTTATGATATCATCGAAGAACAGGAATCCGCTGCCGGCTAGGAACTACCGGATTATGACAACTATATTTAGAGGACATATACTATGCCTGACAAAGATGACATTGATTTCGATTCCCTTTTTGACGATAACGAAGAGGCTCCGGACAGTTCCACGGAAAATGGCGGCGACAGCGCGGATGAGGATCTTTTTTCTTTTGATGACGATGACGCTTCCGGCTTCATGGAAGAGCTTTCCGATATAGAAGAGCTGAAAGGGACGGAGGGTATTCCGGAATCGGAAAAAGCTCCGGACATTGAAAAATTGCCGGAGATTGAAGAATCATTTAAAGAGCCCATTCCCGATGCAATCCCGGTACCGGAAAAACCGGCTGCTGCTGCCCCGGTTCCGGTAGAGGATGACAATTCTCCCAAAAGATCATCGCAGGATTTCGAACCTGACATGGATGCCCTGTTAATTACGGCTCAATCATCAATGGTCATTGAAGGAACAAAGTATCTTACTCTCAGGAATTATTCTTCCAAGGCCTACCCCATTTATACCGAAGCCATCAATGGAATAGAGCTCTATATAAAAATACTTCAGCGAAATCCGAATAATTACCGGAAACTGGGGAATATTATATCCCAGGATATAGATTGCCGGGAAGTTGAAAAAATTGCTTTTAACTCCTATAAGGCCGCGTATAACGATATTCCCGATACCGACGCCCAGAAGCTTAAATCCTTTGAGATTATCAAACTCAAGCTGAAAGACGCGCAGGCAAAGGCAGCGATCAGCCATTTCATGATAAGAACAAAAAAATATTTCCTTCTCTCCGGCGGGCTTGACGAAGAAAAGGTCCAGAAGCTGGTTAACAGCAGCGATCCTACCTTAAAAGAAGAGGTTGTAAAAGTTGGGCACCATGTTCACCTGGCAATTGACCTGCTGAAAGAAGGAAAAGGGGAGCTGGCCTCGGGTATGAAAGGAAAAAATATGAATATTTTCATTATTAAGGCAAGCCAGCTTCTCTATTATTATTACAAATTAACCAACAAGCCCCAGCCGGCCGGCCACTTCAAAAATATTCATGAACATTATAAAAAATATTTTGTAATGCGATAATAAGATGGAAAACACGACAGAAAACAGGCCTTATGTTGGTGTTGGAGTTATTGTTGTAAAAGAGGGAAAAATACTCCTGGGAAAGCGAAAAAACGCCCATGGAGCAGGGGGCTGGCAGTTTCCCGGCGGACACCTGGAATTCAATGAGTCAGTTGAAGACTGTGCCCGGAGAGAAGTACTTGAGGAAACCGGGATATCGATAAAAAACATCTCCACCGGCCCCTATACAAACGATATTTTTGCCCCTGAAAACAAGCACTATATAACTCTGTATATGATAGCCCAATACAATTCCGGCACCGTAGAGGTGAAAGAGCCCCATAAATGTGAAATATGGGACTGGTTCGAACCTGCACGGTTCCCGGAACCGCTTTTTTTACCAATTCAAAACCTGCTCAAGCAGGGATTCGATTTTAACAATGAACTCAGGCCTTCTTCTTGCCGGAACATTTCCGGCACCAGCTCCCCTGTTTGACACTATTGGGAATAGCCTCCCAGACATGCCCTCTTTCACATTGCCACTTCATTTTTGTTGAGCTGGTGCTATAGGTCTTTGACAGGCATTCTCCGCCATTTTTCCGCGCCAACAGTTTCATACTCTCCAATGCTTCAACACAATATTCCTTTCTTCCATTCCTGCCGGAACATTTCCGGCACCAGCTTCCCTGGCGAACGCTGTTGGCTGACGCTTCCCAGGTATGCCCTTCACTGCATTGCCATTTTAGCTTCGATACACTGTCCACATATTTTTTCGACAGGCACACTCCCCCTCTTTTCGCCGCTGTCTCGTGTATGTCTTCCATGCTAAGCCGCCTGCTCTCACTTCTGAGCGTTTCACTGCATACCGGGCACCATGATCCCTGGCGCACACTGCTGTACCCGGCAAGCCAGGTGTGGCCTTTCCGGCATTGCCATTCCAGTTTTATTGTGCCGTTTTTATAGTCTTTGGAAAGGCACTTCCCTCCCCGGGTTTTAGCCAGTTTCCGCATATCTTCGATAGTATAGCTGCTTTCAATACCGCAGACAGGACACCAGGTACCGCTTTTCACGTTTCCCGGCCGGGCTTCCCATACGTGTCCTTTTTTGCACTGCCACTTTAATTTGGTTGATTTGTTTACATATTTTTTCGACAGGCAGACTCCCCCGCGGTCTTTCGCGATCTGCTGCATTTCTTCTATGGTTAACTTCTTTTTGCCGCTGCATTCGGAGCACCAGGAACCGTATTTGATATTACTCACCAGGGCGTCCCAGGTATGGCCATTTCCGCACTGCCATTTCAGTTTTTCCCCGGCCCCTTTATAATCCGGAGATAAACATTTTCCGCCTCGCGATTTCGCGATCTTTTGTAAATCCTCTATTTGTATTCTTTTTCTCATGAGTACCCTACTCTCCCGAAATTTTTCTACTTTTTCTACTACCGTTTCAACTAACAAGACCATAGATCAATCTGGAATGTCAACTTTTTTTAAAATAAAGTATATCAATACACAACCTGTTTTACGCGGCTATTCATTCAATAAAAGAGTTGACTTCCGGTATATAATTCCGGATAAATCAGATCTACACGGAGATTTATATGGAAATACATGAAAAACTGGTAGAAACAGCAAAAAAGCAGGATATAACTATCTCCTTTGTAACGGCAGGAGGCGGTGTGGGACTATACCGTCTTTTCGCGGTTCCCGGCTGCAGCGCGGTCATGGCGGAAGCCAGGATGCTCTATAACGCCCATTCCTTTGAGACCTTTTTCGGCTTTCCCCTGACTGAAAAATTCGTAAGCGCGGAAACAGCAGATATGCTGGCAGCCCGGCTGGCGGAACTGACCGGAACAGACCTGGCAATCTCGCTCACCTGTGCCTTCAAGACCAACCGGGAACGCCGGGGAAGCGACCGTGGATTTATATCAATTTACCACAACAGTGCACTTTACCGGCAGGAAATAGAAGCAGAGGGTGATACCAGGGAATCCCAGGACCTTCACATGTCGGAACAGGTCATGGCAATCACTCTTGAATACCTGGAGTCCCTATAATAAAACGTCATCCGGGAAATGAGCAGCGCCTCTTTCAAAGGGGGAAACAAGAATATTTTCCCCCTTTGAAAGAGGCGCTGCTCATTTCCCGGAAGGAACAATTCATGATTTTAATAACACCCGACGGCCGGCATGTGGCCCCTGAAAAACTTCTTGATATCAACAATTTGGCCATATATGCCGGGTCATATAATCCCCTGCATGAAGGACACAGAGGTATCCGGGATCTATTGACTCACAAAGGATATACAGTGGTTTTTGAATTAAGCAGGAGCCGCTATGAAAAAGATCCCTATACGGAAGAAGAGATAAGCAAGCGGATAAAACAATTTGAATGGTATTCGTATCTCCTGGTAACGGACGCGCCCCTCTATTCCGACAAACAGCGCTGTTTAAGTTTTTTATCACCCTCCTGGGTCATGGGTTATGATACAGCCCTGCGCTGGCTGGAAGAATACCGGGCAGTAACAGGGGAAAAAAAAGCCAAAATGGACGAAATGAACGTAATATTCCTTGGGCGTATGGATAATGGCGTTTATTACGATCCCCGGGACCTGCTAACAGGGACCGAAGGGTTTACTGCTGCCTGTATAGAATACAAGTGTGATATATCATCAACACGGATCAGGGTCCGGAGAAGCCGCTTTTCTTAGACACAGAGTTCGGGTTCTACGATATCATAGATGACGGAATCGGCGAAGATGAGTCCCAGGTCGGTGAGACGGATGATGGTTTCCGAAGGACCGGTTTCCATGAAGAGATAGCCGCCTTTTACCAGGCGGTCGATCCTTTCCGTAACAGGTGTTGGAATTACTGTTTTAAGGCGCTGCTCCAGCTCTTGAATGGAAAACCCCGCAAGCAGGCGAATGCCCGTAAGAATAAATTCAACCAGGGCAGCGTTTTCACCCCGCTCATCATAGGTATACACAACGTCCTTTGATCGAATATAGTCCTGAACAGACATATTGTTGGAATAGCGTTCATTATTAAAAAAAGAATGAGCGCCGGGCCCAATGCCGATATAGGGCATAAATTTCCAGTATTTCATATTATGCCGCGACTCAAATCCCGGGAGACAATAGTTAGAGACCTCGTAATGGAGATATCCCCTGCTTTTAAGCCTGGTCATGGTTTCACGAAAAATATCCCGCTGCAGCTCATCCAGGGGCCTGGGATCACCAGAGGACCAGGGAACAGACTCTCCCCGCTCTTTGAACTCATATGCCCTGAGACGTGCGAGGCGCTCATATAAGGGCGTTTTTTCATCAATAGATAGGATATAGCCGGAAATATGTTTGGGCAGGTATGAGACAATATGGTCGACTTCCTGTAGAAAAAGGGCTTCTTTTTGCCCCGGAATACCGGTAATAAGGTCAAGGGAATGTATAATCCCATCAATACCAAAAAACGTATCAAGGATTCCGGGATCACATAAACGGCCGCTTCTGCCCAGGAGCGTATGATGAGCTCCGGAAAGGGTCTGCACTCCCAGAACGATCCTGTTAATTCCGGCGTCCCGGAAGGCGCTTAATTTTTCCGGGGAAACATCATCGGGATTTACTTCAATAGTTACCTCAACATCGGAAGCAGCATAAGAGGGAGAAAAGACCCTCTCCAGGAGAGAAGAAACCTGCCCCGCGCTGAGGATAGACGGGGTTCCTCCGCCCAGGTAAACGGAATCAATTGATCCCCTGTCAAGAGAGCCAAGCTTATCGTCAATTTCCGCCATAAGCCGGGCACAGTAGGCATCAACCAGGTCAGAGCCGTCCCCTGAAGCAGGATCAACAGGAACAGAAAAAAAGCTGCAATAATCGCACTTCTTTCGGCAAAAGGGAACATGAATATAAAGCCCAACAGAACTCACTTGTCGGCCCCTTTTTCCCCCTCTTCTTTCTTGCCACTTTCCCCTTGCACCTCTTTCCTGTCTTTGTCTTCCTCTTTCACCCCCAGGTGGAGGCCAATCTTTGTTTTTGGTTCGAAATTACCGTTGATACAGTGAGCAAGCTCTGCAACTGAGCCTTCGGTACCGGAAAATGAGAGGAGCATGGCTTTATACAGACCCGAACGAGCCAGTGGAAAGGGATCTCCGCTTGAAACAACCACCAGATCGAGATTATTTTTTTCACAAAAACGATCCAGTCTTTTCAGCACCCCCAGGTTTGGCTTCCTTATATGATAAAAAAGCGAAATTTTACGGGTCTTTTTTTTGCTGTTTTTTAAAGCCGGGAACAATGCGGCTAATTTTTTTGGTTTATATGAATACAATGTGCCGAGACTGCCAAGGATCACGGTATTTTCGTCTTTTTTAATGGTATTTTTTAATACTCTGCTGGGGCTCACAATAATCCTGCCCCGGCCGGCAGCGGTTTTAAGAAATTCTTTATTGCCGTGATAATATATGGCTTTTTGAGACAGGCTCTTGTTAACCTGGCGGGCTTTTTGTAAAATTTCACGGTCTTCATCGGAATAATCAACAGCCCCCCTGGAAAGAGAAGCTTTTTTCAAGGTTTCTTTTGAAGTTTCTTTCTTATAAGAAAGGATCTTGTACCTCAGTTTAAGTTCAATAATTCTTCTTACTGATTCATTTACTCTTTGTTCGGTAAGGATACCTTTTTTAACAGCATCTTTTAGAGCAGTAAGTATGATATCAATATTTTTCCCATAGGTACTAATGAGGACAATATCGGCACCAGCCAGAACCGATTGGACCGCAGCTTCTCCCATATCCATTTCGATATCCGTATTTTTGGAAATAGCATCCATTTCCATATCATCGGTCATAACAATACCCTGGAACTTCATTTGTTTCCTGAGAATATCCGTAAGGAATACGGGGGAAAGAGTAGCAGGATAATCATTTTTCAGGATAGCGGGAAAGGCAATATGAGCGGTCATGATCCCTTCAACTCCCGCGTCAATGGCTTTAACAAACGGAGGAAACTCAATCTTTTTTAGACGCTCTATGGAATAAGGAATTACCGGCAGGGTATTATGTGAGTCTTTATTCGTATCTCCGTGACCGGGAAAATGCTTACCAACAGCAATACAGGAAGACTCCTGAATTCCTTCAATATATCGCACTCCCAGCCGGGAAACAAGACCGGTTTCGGAACCAAAGGACCTGGTATTGATTACGGGGTTTTCCGGGTTATTGTTGACATCAAGAACAGGGGCAAGGTTCATATTTACTCCGAGAAGTCTCAGTTCCATACCCAGGATCTTACCCCAGTCATAGACCAGGTCAGCGTCATCAGCCACACCGGCAGCCATAGCGCCGGGAAATTCCGTAGCTCCGTCGGTAATCCTGAAAACCCGTCCTCCTTCCTGGTCAACGGAAACAAACAGGGGAATACCGGAATTTTTCATTGAAATCTCCTGAAGATCACTAATATACTGCTTAATACCGCTTTGATCCCCCAGGTTGTACTTGAAAAAAATAATACCGCCGGGTAAATTTTCTTTAATAATATCATGGGACCGGGGATTCAGACTTCTCCCCGGAAGAGCCGACATTAGCATTTGTCCCAGTTTCTGTTCCAGGGTCAAAGTACCGCAAATCGCGTCGGCCTCCTCATACATTCTCTTTTTACCGCAGGACAAAAAAGCCAATGCGGCCAACAAAAATATAGTATATTTCAAGGTGTTCTTCATATATATCCTCAATATTTTCAATTTTTATAGTCCGATAATTCCAGCAATCCGGGTAATTCGTCAATAACTTTATAAGTGGTTTACCCGGTTCCATGGTGAGTACGGTTTATTTTAGCAGTTAAGCCCAACTTTTTTCAGCAGTATGCAAATATTTTTAAAGAATAAAAAATTTAGTTATTGATTTTTAAATACAAATTATTATTATAAGCTTATAAAACTGGTAAAATAGCTTATAATATGTAAATATTATCAATTTATCAATATATGAAAAAGAATAAAACAAAAATAGGATTCCTTGACAGTTTCTCAGCAGATACATCTATTGTTCCTGATGTGGTAAACAAACTTATAGATGACTTAAAGAAAATAGGTTATCCGCAGGAAGAAATAGATGAAATCGTTCTTTCAATGGACGAATCCGTAACCAATGCTGTTCAGGAAACAATAAACAAAAATAAGAACCTGGGTATTAATACCGACAGACGCGATATCACTATACGGTATACAATTACCGAGAATGAGTTCGATGCTACGATTATTGATCATGGGAAAGGGCTCGACATTTTCAATATAATCAGCACGGTTCCGGACAAAGACGCCGGAGATTACCATTCCCAGATAATCAGTTATGCTTCGGAATCGGAAAAAAACAAGATCAAAGTCCGGATCAATGGTGAAGAGATTCCTTTGAGAGGAATAGGAGCCGGGCTTAAAATTATACTCAGTTTTATGGATTCAGTAACAATTGACCTCATTGACAGAGAAAAGGTTTTGACCCCTGTGGTTACGGAACATACCGACGGCACTATCTTCAATATGAAAAGAAACAGACGATATTAAGCATAAACCTCGTGCATAATAAAGAATAAAACATGAAAAAAAGCAAAAAAGACGACACAAGACTCAAAGCATTTGAGAATTCAGAATTCCTCACCTCAAGAGAAGCCCGAACATTACGAATACTAAGCGAATATCTTGAACCTGAAAAACGGTTTGAAGAGCAGAATGTGCTCCATACTGTAGCTTTCTTTGGATCGGCCCGGACGCTGCCGGATGGGAATGATCCGAAAAATACCAAAAAATACTATCATGCTGCTGAAGATTTTGCTTACCAGCTTGGGCTTCTCAGCAAAGAGATAGAAAAAAAATTGGGGAACAGCTTCAGCATCTGTACAGGCGGCGGTCCAGGTATTATGGAGGCGGCAAACAAGGGGGCTGAACGGGCAGGAGCTGCCAGCATTGGCCTTAATATAGAGCTTCCTTTTGAACAAGAATCAAATCCTTATATAACTCCGGAATTAAATTTCGAATTTCATTATTTTTTTATGAGAAAGCTCTGGTTCCTCTATTATGCCAAAGCACTGGTAATATTTCCGGGAGGGTTTGGTACTTTTGACGAGCTTTTTGAAATTTTGACCCTGGTACAAACCCACAAACTGGAAAAGAAAAATCTGCCGATTCTTTTGTACGACAAAGAATTCTGGACCGACTTAATAAACTTCAATAAATTAGTCGACTACGGACTTATTTCTCCGGAAGACCTGGACCTGTTCCATTTCTTTTCCAGCTCCGAAGAGGGAATTAAGATATTAAAGCCCAGTTTAATTTCGGCAATAGAAAATTTGAAACATTATCACAATATATAACGAGATACATCTATATGCGTCAAAGATTATACTACATCCCCCTCATCTTTATACTGCTATGGACTACTCATATTGGAGCTGATGAAGAATTCAGCAGGTACCGGGACTCCAGGCACAACTTCAGTATTCTTATTCCGCGAATATGGACCAAAGCAAAAGTTGACCTGAAATATAAACAAATACTGGTATTATCGAGAAGAGACCGTTCCGAAATAAAAATAACAGCCACAAAGCCGGACCCTAAAGAAAAAGAAAAATGGAAGAACTGGAAAAAGTGGTATACCAAAGGGATTGGCAGACGGCTGAGTGAAATAATAGAAACAAAAGCCATTACTATTAACAAAAATATTACCGGCAAGCTGCTTATTTTTGAATATGTCTCCCGGGGCAGAAGGGTTTTGCAAAAAATATTACTGGCCCGGTTCAATGAAACACTCCTGGTAATAGAGTGCAGCTCCCCTATTAAAAGTTTTTACAAACACGATGAAACATTCAACATTGTAATGGGAAGCCTCATGATCGGTACGGATGATTCCGTAATAATAAAAAAGACTATCGAAGAAGAGGAAGAACAGCCGGATGATATGAGCCCGGAGTAGCCTTTTTACTACACTATTTCTTTTTGAATCCCCTGTATTGATTTTGTCAGCACTTTCCCGGGTCCAATCTCCTCAAACTCACGTTCTCCCTGCTTTAAAAGATAATCAATTGTCCCGGTCCATTGCACGCAATGAGTAAACTGCTTTACCAGGTTTGTTTTCACTTCATCCTGCTCATAGGGCCTGGCAGTCACATTCGACACAACAGGGATTTCCGGGGGAGCAAACGTTATTCCTTCAAGAAATTTCGCGAATTCCTCCTGGGCTCCGCTCATATAAGGAGAATGAAAGGCGCCGCTTACATTGAGCGGCATATATAACCGCGAACCGGCTTTAACAAAAAAAGACATGGCATTATTTATATCGGCCCGGGGGCCCGCGACTACTGTTTGCGAAGGGGTGTTATAGTTAGCAATAGTGATATTACTGAGCCCATTCTCCTGTAATACGGATTGAACTTTCTCACCGGTTAACCCGATAACCGCGGCCATTCCTCCACCGGAAGCACGGCTCATCAATTCTCCCCGTTTTTTTACCAGCCGAAGCCCGGTCTCAAAATTAAAAACTCCGGCAGCAAAAAGAGCATTATATTCCCCCAGACTATGCCCGGCCAGGAAATCTGGTTTACGCTTACAATGCTCCATTCTTTTTAAATATTTTAATACGGTAACCATATAGAGTGCCGGCTGGGTATATTGAGTCTCGCCCAACTGGTTATCCTTATCCATTAAACACAGCTCTTTTATGGAATAGCCCAGAATAGAATCTGCCAATTCAGTATAATCTTTAAATTCATCAAACAGGGTATCCCCCATTCCTTTTTTTTGGGACCCCTGCCCCGGAAAAACAAATGTAGTCATTGCATGCCTCGTCAGTTTATGGAACAAAATATGTTATTATATACAGAAACAGAGGTATACTTGTCAAGTGATAAAATAGGGGGGCCGCACTCTCAAGAAACTCTTTTTGCTTGTGCGCGGGCGTAGAAGCATGGGCTCTTTGGATTGCTGCGGAACTCCCTCCGGTCAAACAGTCCTCACAACCCAAAGAGCCCATACTTCTACGCCAGATGCAGCCCGCAGTAC
>JAAENB010000148.1 GCA_024224995.1 bacterium
GTACTGCGGGCTGCATCTGGCGTAGAAGTATGGGCTCTTTGGGTTGTGAGGACTGTTTGACCGGAGGGAGTTCCGCAGCAATCCAAAGAGCCCATGCTTCTACGCCCGCGCACAAGCAAAAAGAGTTTCTTGAGAGTGCGGACCCCGTGGTCGCGTCTTAGTATAGGTAAGTTCCCGGCAATAAAATATGAGTTGCATAATTACGGTCGTCCCCTCAAAGTGTTTACGTTGATATTCATATGATAGATCCTCTAACAAAGCATACAAACCCCGGGGCTCTTTTTTCCCGGGACTTTGTCCTGGTGCTCCTGAACCAGGTCACCTTCGGATTCTGTTTCTTCACTTTTTTCCTGCTGCCGAAATATATGACTGCTGAATTGAAAGCCACCCCCTCGCAGATTGGAACAGTTTCTGCCGCGTTTGGCATAGCAATAGTTGTTGGCATGCTTTTAGTGGGGCAGTTAATAGACCGCTATGGCAGAAAAAGGTTTATTATACTGGGAACGCTCCTGTGCGCGCTCCCTGCTTTTGGCTATGTTTGGGTAACTGATGTTGGGCCGCTTTTGTACCTGCTGCGGATATGCCAGGGATTCGCGTTTGCCTTTACTCTTAATGGAGCGGCAACACTTGTTACGGATATGGCTCCTGCCGGGGGCCTGGGTAAAGCCCTGGGCTTATTTGGCGCTTCTCTTATGATTGCCAATGGCGCTGCTCCATATGTCCTGGAGCCTGTTGCCGGAGAATACGGATGGGACCGGGTCTTTATTATCGCGGCGCTGCCCGGCCTGGCTTCTTTTGGTATTTCATTATTTATTCGGGAAAAAAAGAAGGGCTCCTTTTCCGCTGCGGAGCAGACCCGGGGAAAAGGATTTTCGTATCGCAGGCTGCTGCCGGTCCTGTTTGCTGTTGCTGCCTGCGGAGCGGCATTCAGTATCCTTTTCAATTATTATCAGCCTTTTGCTCTTTCCCTTGAGATTCATACAGTGCGCGGATTTTTTGTGGGATATACAATATCTGCTATAATCGCGCGGGTTTTCCTGGGGGGAGTGGCCGATCGTTTTGGCAGGCGGAGAATCGCAAGTTTTACTCTTGTTTTTGTGGGGCTTTCGGTTATTGCAATGGCATGGCTTCGGCCCGGGATTTTGCCAATAATTGGGGCCGCATTCGGCCTGTCACAGGGGTTGTTTATTCCGGCGTTAAACGCCCATACTATTGAAGGGGTGGCAGACCGGGTCCGGGGACGGGTGATGGCGATATATAATGCTTCGTTTAACGTAGGGTATACAGCCGCTGTCTGGACCATGGGCCCGGTTATTGAACTTGCCGGGTATCCTGTTGTTTTTGTAGGAACCGGTTTGGTTGTACTGGCGGCAGTTGCGGTACTGGTGCTAACCGGTTCCGAGTAACTCTAAACCGGGCACTATGCCTTAAAAAATTCACTGTCCGGGATATTTTCTAAAGATATATTGTGATGCTCAACCTTTGCCGAATGGTATTCTTTGGCTATGGGAGTTTCGGGACCGGAAAAATTTTCCTGTCCGGCCTGGATGGAATTAAGGTCTTTTTGTATCCCTTCGAAGATGACTGATAATTTACCCAGGTTTTCACGGATTACTCCGGCGAATTCGATCACTTCCGCTTCTCTTGTTCTACATTCTTCAATAAGCTCTTTATGGAGTTCTTTTTCCTCATCACTCATGGTCTCAATTATATCAGTAATATACTTCATTTTTTGATCCTTATTCATTGGGTTTATACGGATTTACACAAAACAGGGGGTTTTACCGAATTGTGCCATTTTCTCTGTACCTACTTAAAAATACAATAAAAATTTTTGATCGTCAAGCTTTAGGGAATGAACGCTAGGTGGAAGGGAATGAACAACAGTATTTTCGCGATTTACTCTTTATAAGTGTGTTTTTTTATTCGTTTTCGTTGTTTGCGATCTCGATCCCAATGACAATCTGATCATCGGTTAATATCTCGCCATCCATGAATTCGTTTAAGTCATTGAGCGTATTTTTTATAATCTCAGAGGGAGGCAGCTCTTTATATGAATCAATACTCTTAAAGCAATTTTCTTTACCAAATCCATCTCCATCAGGTTTAATTTGTTCATACAAACCGTCAGAAAAGAGTACTATCTTATTGCCTTTTTTAATATCATGTTTTATTTCATGGATTTTTGTATCCTCTGTAAACCCGATGAGTTTCCCGGTATGTTCCAGTGTGATAATTTCATTGTTATTAATAAGATATTGATCCACATGACCCGCGCTTGAGTATATTATTTTTTTATTTCTTAAATCAATATCTACCACCACGCAGGTAAAATAAACATTTAATTTTTTATGGGTGGTCACAAAAATTTCATTTAATAACAACAGTAATTGCATGGGGTCTTTGATTATTTGTTTGATCATTTCGTATTCGCTTTTGATGATCATAGTAATAAGCGCTGCCTGAATGCCATGGCCTGCCGCGTCAGCAAGAAATATTCGTACATATCCCGGCCTGATTTCTTCAATATCATATATATCTCCGCCTACCTCAATAGTGGGAAGAAAGTGGATATAATAATCGAGTCCCGGGATCGTCAGTTCTTTCCTGGGCAGAATATTTTCCTGGATTTGTTTCGCGAACGAGAGATCTTGTTTTAAATGTTTATATAATTCATTTAACTTTTCATAGGCCAGTGTTTTTTCTTCGGTTAGTTCACTTAAGCGTTCATTCGCGAAATTTAACTGTTTTTGCTGACTGTCGCTCATCCGTACCAGTTTCCTGGTTTGTCTCAACAGCAGCCCGTAATTGTCAACCAGTGATTTGAATTCTGCCAGCAATTCATTGTCCGAATATTGGCCTTCGGAACATTTTTGCGAGGCACTATTGATAATATTTTCTTCTTTATAAAACAGGTTCATTTTTTTTTTATCCATTTGTATTACCCGTTCTCTTTCGCCAGTACCTGAACTCCGATGAGAGTTTGATCGTCTTTAAACTCATCATTTTTCATGAAATCATCTAAATCGCTGAGCGAACGATCAATTGATTCCCGGAGCGGCATATCTTTATATTGAATTATACTCTCGAAAAATCTTTTTTCACCATATTCTTCTCCGCTGGAGTTATATTGCTCATAATAACCGTCGGAAAAGAGTAATATCTTACAGCCTTCCTCTATCTCTATTTCTTCTTCCTTAATATTCAGGTCCCCTGCGAATCCCATGAGTCTCCCGGTATGCTCCAATTTCAAGATTTTGTCGCCGGTGATGAGAAACTGATCCGCGTGCCCCGCGCTTGCGTATATTAATCTATTATTATTTAAATCAATATCAACCACTATATTGGTAAAAAAAACATTCAATTTTTGATGGGTAGTCATAAAAATTTCGTTCAAAAAATCGAGTAATTTTCCCGGAGCCAGAATATTTTTCTTTAACATTTCATACTCGCTTTTGATTATCATAGTTACAAGCGCTGCCTGGATACCATGCCCTGTTGCATCGGCAAGGAATAACCTGGTATATCCCGGCCTGATTTCAGCAATATCATAAATATCCCCGCCAACCTCAATCATTGGAAAGAATTTTACGCAGAAATCAAGCCCCGGTATATTAATCTCATCTCCCGGTAAAATATTCTCCTGTATTTTTTGGGCAAATGAAAGGTCCTCTTTTAGTGTTTCATATACCTCATTTAATTTTTCATAAGCAGTTATTTTCTCACTGGTTAACTTTTTTAAGCGTTCATTTGCTAAGTTTAACTCTTTTTGCTGGTTGTCGCTCATTCGAACCAGTTTCCTGGTCTGCTTTAAGAGCTTTTGGTATTCAGTAAGCAGTTTTGAATAGTCATCCAGCAATTCATTGTCCGAATGTTTTTCTTCGGAACATATTCTTAAAGCATTTTCAATGATATTTTCTTCTTTAAAGTACAGCTGTAATTCCTTTATATCCATCTTAAATGGTTATTTAATAATTCTACCGGTTTATTCATTATCGGCAGGAGCACCCCCGGAAATAATATTAAAGGGCAGTTCAAGATCTTCTTTAAACTCCTCCCCGCATTCTTGTGCTACCTCGTTCTCAGGATCGTGATACCAGTTAACAGTAATATCTTTTCCGTTTTGATGTGCTTCATCAAGCATGTCAAAGAAGGTCATAATTGCTTTTGTGCTGCTGGTATTGATATATGTCAATTCCATTTTTACAACTGTTTTTTTAGTTAATTGTTCCAGGTATTTGGTTATCCATTCAAAAAGGGGACTGTAAAAACCCACAACATCTTCCGGGTAAGAACGTCCTTTCATAGAAATAAGGTTCTTTTTGAAGTCACATAAAATATAAGGGCTGGATTTGGTATCCTCAATATGTAAATTTTCCATTGTTCTCTCTCCTGGTCCTCTATATCATTACTTTTACTGAAAAATAAGAGTATTTTTTGTCTATTTCCTGAATGTAATATTCCAGTGGGCCGGATGACTTCCTGGCCATTACAATAAAACCCAGGCCGGCTCCCTTGCTGCCCGGCAAGATATTATTCTTTAGTTGTTTTTTGTAAAGATTTTTTAATTCTTCTTTGTTCAAACTTTTTATTTTTTCAAGCCACTCTATTAGCGTTTTTTTTGTCCTGTTCTCTATTAAATTCCCGCAGGCTACGTAATAATTTGTTCCATCGTATTCGATCAATACCAGGCCCTCACTGAATTCACTATCAGAGTCGGGATCTATTTTTTTCTTAACCGAATAGTTTGCAATATTGACCAATTGCTCTATGAGCATTCCGAAAACCTTTTCGGAAGCGCTAACCGTTGCCGCAATTCCAACCTTCTGGCGCACAGCTTCCCCGATTTCTTCTATGATTCCCTGTGAGATCAGGCCTGAATAACAAAATAAAATCCCTTCGGAATTCAATTGATTTTTGAATGAAAACAAATCATTTACTATCATTTCCAACTCTATTTTATCCCTTTTTATGATTATTTTTATTTTAACCAATAAAGGCAGGTTTGTCAAGAAACAAAAAATGCTTGATTTTTTTGTTCTTATCCTTTTTGCTTACTCTCCTATGAATAAATTAGATACTATAAAAGAACATATTCTTTCCCGGCTCAACGGCGGAGACGCTCTTCTCATTGTCCCGCCATTCACAACCAATAGTCCTTCCATTGGCCCTCATATTCTTCAGGCTGGGGCACTGGAAAGAGGATATTCCGTTGATATTTTATACCTAAACCTTCTTTTAGCGTCCATAATCGGGTTTGATCTTTCCGAAAAAATAGGAACTTCCGAATTGTTCCAATATTGGATTATGTTAAACGAGCGTCTTTTTGCCGCAAGCGCCTATGGGCTGCCGCCCCTGGGAAATTCGGCCGAATCCTGTACCAGTGAAGCCCTGTCTACCACGGGCCGTATGGAAGATCATAAAAAAATGGATTATGATTCGGAAGCTGTTGACATGGAAAAATTCTTTGAACTTGAAAAAATATGCGCCTCTTTTGTGGATGAAGCGGTCCGGGCTATTGCCTCCCTTGATTATGCTATTGTGGGTTGTACTGCCCGTATGGGACAAACGAACTGCAGTGTTGCTCTTCTTAATGGAATAAAAAAAATTCGCCCACAGACCACAACCATAATGGGCGGTTCCAGCTGCCTGGGAGAAATGGCTGAAGGAATTGCTTCGTTAAGTGACTCCATTGATTATATCTTTTCCGGGGAGAGCGATATCTCTTTTCCCGGTTTTTTAACCGCTCATTCAAATGGAGAATTGCCCGGGGAACGTATTATTACCGGTCCCCTGGTTGAAGACCTGGATTCCCTGCCAATAATGGATTATGGGACTTATTTTACCCAGTTAAAGAGTTTTTTTGGGGATGAGACTCCTGAAGTTCAGTTTGTATGGCTCGAAACCAGCCGGGGCTGCTGGTGGGGAGAAAAAAAGAAATGTACTTTTTGCAGCCGGAATAATGAGAGCTTGCGATTCCGGCAAAAATCTTCCGAAAGAGCTCTTGAAGAATTAAGTGCGATAAAAGAAGAGTACCCGGGTGTTGCTGTTGCCATGGCCGACAATATCATGCCCCATTCCTATAACCGGGAGCTTATGCCGAAACTGGCTGAAAAAAAGGATTTTCCTCACATTTGTCTTTATTATACAAAAGCGAATTTTAAACTCAAAGATCTTATACATTTAAGAAATGCCAGGGTCGATAGAATTATTCCGGGGATGGAAGCTCTTTCAACGGGCCTTTTAAAGCTGCTGAATAAAGGAGTAACTGCCGGGAGTAACCTGCAATTACTCAGGAATGCCCGGTCCCTGGGTGTTCATATTTTCTGGTTTATGCTCTGGGGAATGCCCGGAGACCGGCTCGAATTCTATGAAGAAATTCTTAAGATACTGCCTCTTATTCGTCATCTTGAACCGCCGCAAAAATTCTTCCGTGTTCAAATAGAGCGGTTTTCCAATTATTTTGAAGATCCCTCTGCCTATTCCATTACAAATCTGCGGCCCTGGGCTGTTTATACTATGATATACCCTGAATGGGCGAATATCGACAAAATCGCCTTTAACTTTACCGGTGAGTTCCCCTGTGAGTCCGATGAACATCCGGAAATAATCCGGGATATTGTTGCTGAACTGGATAACTGGCGAAAAGTATGGAAGAACACAAAACTCCTTATGATTCCCTTTGCCGATATCTATATGATATACGACAGCAGAAATCCCGAGAATGAGAAAAAGCATATTTTAGAGAGTTCCCGTGCCAGGGAAATCATGAAATATGCTGCTTATACGGGGTCTGAAGACCAGGAATGGGCCGTTCAGGAAGAATTGGGCATTATTGTTGATTCCTGGTATACCCCCCTTGTTATGGCTTCTGCTGAATTATTATCGCAATTTTCGGAATAAATTAACTTTTTTTTGAAAATACTGTTGTTCGTTCCCCTACAGGTGGGTTTCATTCCAGCCCTCTTGACAGGATTTTCCTGGTGTGGTATATTGGTATTATTATCAATATATTATGGAAGGAGAAACTATATGAATATGGTAGCAGAACAAACCCCCCAAACTACGGAAAATGTTTCCGTAAACATGTTTGTGAATCAAAATGAAGACGCGGTAAAAGAAGTCAAGGATATCTGCCGGGCTTATCTTACAAAGCTGGTTGAATTTATTGACAATCCTGAAGCCTCTAACGCGTTTCGTGAGGATCCTGTTGCCGGTCTCAACAGTATTGGAATGAAGATCCCCGAAGGTGTTGCTGTTGTTCTTAACGATAGTGATCTGCGCTGGCCCAGAGTTTATATCCATACTAATGACCAGGATAATCCCAAATACGTAATTATTGAAGGCAAACGGTCATTTGAGGTTATTACAAACCTGGCTGAAATGGGACAACGGGATCTAAAAACCATTGAAGAGTTTTCTCCGGGTTCTGAAATTGTTGGTCCTGCGCGGCTCGACCAAAAAATTCAGGAATCTTTTAACGAATGCTGTAAGATCGTTGTGGAAATGCCCTTCTATGATATTATGGACGATATGCTCCTGGTTGTAGATTTTAACGATTCCAATGATAAGAACATCATCTTATCGAGCTGCTAGTATATAATTGGCCTGTCATGGAATTCGTGCCGTGACAGGCCAATTATCCCGTTTCCTTTTAAAATAAATAAGTTTAAGTGAAATATTATGATAGAAAACCCAAGACTGAAGTACTCGTATCATGCAGAATTCCTTGACGATGACAAAGTTTTGCTGCTGTCGGAAAACGATAGCTCCATGGTCTCCGGTCTGCTCTACAGTAAGATCTTGTTTGAAATTCAGCATACAGGCCTTCCCGTTGATGAACTGGCTGCAAAGCTGGAAGAGGACGTTTCTCCATTCCAGGTCTATTTTGCCATAGATCAATTGGAAAAAAAGGGATACATTACAGAGGATGCCCCGGCATTTCCGCCCGAAACCTGCGCCTATTGGGACAGCCTTGGAATAGAGGTACACCGACTGGCCCGGGTTTTACAGGAGAAAACGATTTCTCTTGAAACCCTGGGGCCCCTTTCCGCCGATATTTTTACGCAGACATTTAATGCCATGGGCATTCAAACAAGCGGCACTGCTTCTTTAAAAGTGGTTATTACCGATGATTACGAACGAAGTGAGTTTCAACAAATTAACAGTGAAGCCCTTGTCTCGAACCAGGCATGGATGCCGATTAAACCGAGCGGCACTGAACTATGGATTGGTCCCATTTTTGAACCGGGTGAAACGGCCTGCTGGGAGTGTTTAAACCAGCGTCTTGGTATTAATCGTCCCATTAGCACCTTCTATAAATTGCAAAAAAATACAAAAGATAATCCGCAAATGACTGCTTCCGCCATTCCCCAGTCCATACAAATCGCCGCGAACCAGGCTGCTATTGAAATAATTAAATGGTTATATTTTGGAAAAAATGAGGAATTAAACAGTAAGATCGCGGCTTTTAACACTGCCTCTTTTCACGCTGAGTCTCATGTTCTGCTTAAACGGCCCCAGTGTAAAGCCTGTGGTGATCCCGGGTATAATAACAGTGAACTCCGGCCCCTTATTCTTGAAAAAAGATCTTCCGGCTGTGTCACGTCTCACGGAGGGTACAGAGAGGTTTCTTCCGAAGATACTGTGGAAAAGTACCGGCATCACGTTAGTCCCGTAACCGGTGTTGTACAGACATTAAAACCCTATCACAGCAAAAAAGATACTCCCATATATAATTACACATCGGGTCATAATACCGCGCTGAAGAGTAAAACAATATTCTGGTTAAATCAACATCTTCGGAGCTCCAACGGGGGCAAAGGGAAAACATGGTCCCAGGCAAAAGCCGGGGCTTTATGCGAATCCATTGAACGGTACAGCCTTATGTATCATGACCAGGAGCCTTCTTTTCAGGGCAGTTTACTGGAATTACCGGGTCATGGTATTCACCCCAATGCCTGCATGAACTATAGCGAAGAGCAGTACAAGAACAGGGAAAGCATTAATCAAACAAGCGCAAAATTTTATTCCCTGGTTCCCATTCCTTTTGATGAATCACTTAAAATGGACTGGACCTCTGTTTACTCTCTTAGCGAAGAAAAATTCAAGTACCTGCCTTCCTGTTTCTGCTATGCCCAGTACCCGGCTGAAGACGAATGGCATCTTTTTTCCTATCCCGACAGCAACGGCTGCGCTGCCGGCAATACTCGTGAAGAGGCCATTTTGCAGGGTTTCCTGGAGATGGTTGAACGGGATTGTGTTGCCCTGTGGTGGTATAACATGGTTCGAAAACCGGGGGTAGATCTCCATAGTTTTAACGAACCCTATTTCCTTACGGTTATGGAATACTATAAATCGCTTAACAGGAGTATATACGTTCTGGACCTTACTTCTGATTTGCAAATTCCTACTTTTGGAGCGTTTTCGCACCGTTTGGACAATGGCAGCCAGGACATTGTCTTCGGCTTCGGTTCTCATGTGGATGCTAAAATAGCGCTGGAAAGAGCCATAGTGGAACTCAACCAGCTGCTGCCCATAGCGAATGTTCCCGAAGCAGACAGGGCCCAGGGAAAATATCTCACTCAGGATAAAGTCTTTGTGGATTGGCTGAGTTCCGCTACAAGGGAAAATCAGCCCTATTTATTACCCCTGGAAAATGTTCCGGAAAAAAAGGCTTCCGACTATGCTCCTTTATGCGCGCCGAATATTTACGACAGTGTAACGCACTGTATTGAAGCTGCCGCGAAGCAGGACCTGGAAACCCTGGTCCTTGATCTTACCCAGCCCGATGTGGGACTCCCGGTGGTGAAAGTAATCGTTCCGGGCTTGCGGCATTTCTGGCAGCGCCTGGCTCCGGGCCGCTTGTATGATGTTCCGGTTAAAATGGGTTGGCTGGAGAGACCCCGAAAAGAAGAAGAACTTAATCCAATCGGTTTATTTATATAAGCGGGAATATGGATCAATTTAAAAACATTAAAGAGCAAATCACGTCTGTTTTAAAGGGCGGCGATATTCTTTTTATTGTCCCCCCTTTTGCGAGTAACAATAGTCCCGTAATGGGGCCTCACATTCTTCAAACCATTAGTCATGAAAATGGATATGGGGCGGATGTGTTATATCTCAATATTCTTTTTGCTTCTATCATTGGAATTGAATTCGCGGAAGATATTGGCGTTTCGCGATTGTTCCAATACTGGGGCATGTTAACGGAACGGCTCTTTGCCCGCAGCGCTTACGGCCTGCCGGCATTGGGAATATCTCCTGAGTTCTGTGCGGACCAGGCACGGTCAATTAGTGGAGAGGGCAAAGAACACAGGATAATTGATTTTGAAGCAAAAGAATTTGACCTTGAGCCCTTTTGGAAATTGGAAGAGACATGCCATTTGTTTGTGAACCAGGCTGCTCGGATCATTGCTTCACTTGATTACAAAATTGTTGGGTGTACAACCCGTATGGGGCAAACCAATTGCAGTATTGCTCTTATAAACGGAATTAAACGAATTAACCCGGAAATTATTTCTATTGTGGGCGGGACGAATTGCCAGGGGGAAATGGCCCGGGGAATCGCCTCTTTAAGTGATGCCGTTGATTATGTATTTTCCGGAGAAAGTGAATATACTTTCAGTCAATTTTTGAGCGCCTGTTCGGATCAACAACTGCCTTCGGAGCGTATTATTACGGGAAAACCTCTCTATGATCTGGAGTCATTACCATTATTGGATTATAAGGATTATTTTACACAGCTCAAGGCTTTTCTCAGGGATGACGCTCCTAAGGCTGCCGGAGTATGGTATGAAACGAGCCGGGGCTGCTGGTGGGGGGAAAAAAACAAATGTACTTTTTGTGGTCAAAATGAAGAAACCTTAAAATTCAGACAGAAATCGGCTGGAAAGGCGCTTAAAGAATTAGGGATATTGGGGGAGCGATATCCCGGTGTTGTTGTGGTCATGGCCGACAATATAATGCCTTTTTCATATCAGAATGAGCTTCTCCCTGTCCTCGCGGAAAAAAAGGAATACCCGGCAATTCATTTTTATTATACAAAGGCAAATTTGAAGCTTAAGGAACTTATAGAGTTTAAAAAAGCGAGAATTGAAAAAATTACTCCCGGTATTGAGTCTTTCTCTTCGGGATTATTGAAATTGATGAATAAAGGAGTTACTGCGAGAGACAACCTGCAGTTGTTAAAAAACGGCCGTGCTGTGGGAATAGATCTTCACTGGTTTATGCTCTGGGGAATTCCAGGGGACAAACTGGAGGATTATGAAGAGATATTAAGAATACTTCCTCTTATCCGTCATTTCCAGGCCCCCAATAAGTTTCTCTGTATATACCTTGAGCGTTTTTCATGCTATTTTGAAAAACCCTTTGAATACGAGATTACGAATATGCGTCCCTGGGAAGTGTATAACATGATATATCCGGAATGGGCCGATATTGAGAAACTGGCTTATTATTTTGTGGGTGAGTATCCATCGGAAGCTCACAAGCACCGGGAATTAATTGAAAAAATTTCCATGGAAGTTGCCATATGGCAGGCATCATGGAAAGAGGCAAAACTGCTTATGACTCCCTTTCTTGACCGGTATATGGTACTGGACCGTAGAGGGGTGGGGGAAGATAAAAATCATGTTTTAGAATTTCCCCGGGCTCAAGAGATCATGAAATATGCTCCCTACAGGGGAACTGAAAACCAGGAGTGGGCTGTTGAGGAAAAAATAGGAGTGGTTGTCGATTCCTGGTATGTTCCGCTTGTCACAGCCGCTCCCGAAATGTTACAGGCGTTTGAAGAAAATAAATAAAGCTCTGAATGGAAATTCAGATGTTTTTTATTAAATTTTAATGTATTAAGGAGAGTATTTAGATGACAGCTTTAGAAAGCGTACAAACTACAGGTAATGAGAAGATTAAGGGGATCATAAAAGGTTATTCCGAGATAGTAATTGATTGTCTTGATGAGAAGAAAAAGAAAGAATTTGAAATGGATCCCATTCCTCGGTTGAGA
>JAAENB010000149.1 GCA_024224995.1 bacterium
CTCTCGAGCTGGTGAGTGCAGGTCGGCACCGATCCCCTGTGCGGGAATCTCCCCGCTTTGGCCTCTGCACCCCTGTTGCTGCGCTCTCCTCTGTGGCTCCGGAGCTTCCCCCCACCCTGCCTTCACCAGTGAAGGGGGTTCCTAGTGTGTGGAAACTTTTCCTCCTTCACTGCCCTCTCCCAGCGGTGCAGGTCCTGTCCGTATTCTTTTGTCTCAGGTTTTTCTTTTTTCTTTTGCCCTACCCAGGTACGTGGGGAGTTTCTTGCCTTTGGGAGGTCTGAGGTCTTCTGCCGGCATTCAGTAGGTGTTCTGTAGGAGTTGTTCCACGTGTAGATGTATTTCTGGTGTATCTGTGGGGAGGAAGGTGATCTCCGCATCTTACTCTTCCGCCATCTTGCCCTCGTCCCAGAACTTCTACTTCTTAACATATATGATTAATGGATGAAAATTTTCTTTTGTTTTATTTTTTAAAATTAACATATTTTATTATGAAATACCATTAGTTACATTCCACC
>JAAENB010000150.1 GCA_024224995.1 bacterium
AATCGTCAGCTATGCAGACACGATCTATTCGGTTTCGGAAGTAATAAAAAATATTTCTACGGAACTGAAAGATCAATTGACCAGGTTTAGTCTTAAGTAGGGTAGTTGACAGTTGACAATAACTGGTTTATTGCTATGAAAGAAAAATTAAACACGGAAATAATGAAAAATATCCGCAGGCTGGCAGGTCCAATAACGGAAGAGGATCTTCGGTATGTGGATTCTTTTATAACCAGGCGGGTTGCCATATTTATTCCTGTGGCAGGAGCCTGTTTTTATGCCATAACCCCGGAGCACAGTCATCCGGGGTATATGTTTATCCAGGCTTTTAATAATGAAACAAAAGTAAAGATCGGTACCAGGATTGAACGGGCCATTCCTGAGCGCATAATGGCTCTTTCTCCCGGAATTCCTCACCAGGAATTACCCGCCGATTTGCCGCCTCGATATGCAGCTATTTTCATTGAAAAAGCTTTTTTTGAAGAGCAGCTTAACCGTTATTTTCCCAACAGGGATATCCGGTTAAACGGGGAAAATTACCCGGTATCGCCCCGGGTTTTACCGCTGGTAAGGGAATTTGGCGGAGAATACGAGAATAATCTGCCCGGCTCGGAACAGCTCCTGGAGGCAATAAGCCTTGAGCTCTGCCATGCTATAATAAGGAGCATTTTTGAATTTACCGCTCAAACGAGCAGCATATCAACAAGCATGGAAATAAACAGGTCTCTTGAATATATACATACCCACCTTGGGCATAAGATCGCGGTGGAAGATATGGCATCCAGGGCAAACCTGTCTGTCTCACATTTTACCAGGATCTTTAAACAGGAAACAACCGCCACGCCAATTGAATATTTAAAACAGGCCCGTCTTGAAGCCGCGAAGAAGATGCTTCAGGCAGCAGACCGGACTATTACCGAGATCGCGTACGAATGCGGATTTAACAGCTCAGCCTATCTTTCCAGCTCATTTGCTGAAAAATACGAAGTATCCCCTTCCGAATACCGCCGCCTTTATAAAAAAGCATAATATCGAAATAAAAAAGCACAATACTGAAAGACTAAATTGCTCCTGCCTGTTATTTTGTAATTAAACATGCGAACTCCATATTATGGAGCAGCTAACCCGGGTCTTCGGCTCCGCTCAGACACCGGATGGCAGGGAAAAATAGATCAGAAACTAAATACTATTGCAAGCTGTATCCGGCTTGAAAGTATGGGCTCTTTGGGTTGTGAGGACTGTTTGAGCAACGCGAGTTCCGCAGCAATCCAAAGAGCCCATGCTTTCAAGCCCGCGCACAAGCATTATTTAGTTTCTTAAGAGCAGGAGGTACAATATGTCTAAACAAGAAGTATTTGAATTTGCAAACGCAAACCAGGGATGTTTTTTATCAACAGTTGAAACAACACCCGAAGGAAATCAGCCCAGGGTACGGGGGGTTATGATGTGGTTTGCCGATGAAACAGGGTTTTATTTTCATACATCCACAGCAAAGAATGTATGCGGACAAATCCAGGCTACTCCAAAGGTAGAAGTCTGTTATTTTAAACTCGATCCATATCCGGGAAAGATGCTGCGGGTAGCAGGGGAAGTCGAGTTCCTGAGTGACCCGGATCTAAAAGCCAGGCTCGTAGAAGAGCGCCCGTTCTTAAAAGATATCGAAAAGGCCACAGAAGGAACCGATGCCGATATCGCGCTATTCAGGATCGTACGCGGAGAAGCTCATTTCTGGACCATGGCGGACAATATGAACGAGAAAAATTTACCCCGAGTAGAGTTTTAAATCCTTTCTCTCCTGTCAGGGCGGCAGGAGAGGGAGGCCCCTCCTGATTAATCATTGACCAAATAATATAATTATACAAAAATGCAATCTCACTATAAGGAGTATGCGATGAAACAGCCCGATGAATGCCGGAATATGGAAGATATTCGTGAAGAGATCGACCAAATAGACAGGGATATTATATCCGCTATAGGAAAACGGTATGGATACGTAAAGGCAGCTTCAAAATTTAAAACCAGCGCGCAAACAGTTAAGGCTCCTGAGCGGGTCAAAGCAATGCTGGAAAAAAGAAGATCCTGGGCCGGGGAAGAAGGACTGGACCCCGGTGTTATTGAAACGATATATAAAGAACTGGTTTCGTATTTTATTAACCGCGAAATGGAAGAGTGGGAGGGGGGAAGGTGATCGGTGGCCCGGTGGCCCGGAGGCCCGGAGGGCCGGGTGATCGGTGATCGGTAAGAAGCCCGTAGAGGTGTTTGCGTGTAGGAGAGAGGCATGCCTCTCCCCTACACGCAAACACGGCCGCGAAGAATATGGGAAGCTGTATAAAAATTATGTTGTTGTTGATTGGTAATTAAAAAACCTCCGCGCCCGGTTCCGCTTTTAATTCTCCTCTGTTCATTGCGGGGATCAATTTTTGTAAAATCTTTTCCTGCTGTTCCCGGGACATCTTATGAAATTCATCCCTGAATTTTTCAGCATCGGAAACAGTCCAGGAGCCGTTTTTGATCGCGTCATTCACAACATATGAGCCGTTTTGAAACGCCTCTTTTTGCGCGGCAGCGGGTATTTTTTGAACAGCCGGCTTTTTTTCCTGGTCGGCATATTCAAATCCGCCGGAGTCTTTCGTAACTGCAGCGAGTTCTTTTTTTATAGTGTCCCTGATCTCCTGTTGAAGAAGAGCAAGGCCAAAATTACTCCCGGCATCACGGGGTTCCGTGGAGTTCTCAGTTCCCGTAGTTTTGGCCAGGTAGCCGTTTATAGCCATCTCTTTTTGAATGGAGATTAAGGTATCGAGTTTTTGGTTTATTTCCGGCGAACTGTTGGAATTATTGTTTGTTATTAAAAAGATAAATAAAATAATATTTATAATTATTGAAATTATTAATTGAATATGTAGTGCGCTTTTGGTTTTCTGATTATTCTGTTGAATTTTCATTGTATGTTCTCCTTTAAAAATAAAAAATCCGGTTTATTTTTTTATTTAATTAAAATTCATCAAGATTAATAAACATTATATGACATATTACGGATAAATAAAAAGCTCAGTTTTCCCGTATCATCAACATTGAAAGATATATGTGAATCTTTATTAATTGTTTTTAGCAGATCAAAATAATATTCATCGAATGAATACCCGCTAATAGTAAGACCCGCTGAATCTCTCGCGTTACACCTGCAAAAATAGCTGGTTGCCGTACGATATCCGTAGCAACCGATATATTGTACCACATCAGCGGAGGATCTCGCATTGGAAATGACTCCGGATGCGCTGCCGCTTCCAGTAGTACTTGTTAGAACGAAAGTTGACACAGTGTATGAATACCCCGCGAAAAGCATGCTTGTTGAAACAGCCAGTATTAGAATCGCAAAAAAGATTTTTTTCATTAGTTACTCCTTATTTTTTTGTTTTGAACAAAAATAAACCGGTTTTCATTTAATATATAGTAGGAAAAAGGGGCACAATGTGCCCAAAAATTTTTAAACAAACACTTTTTTATTGCTTTTTTTCCCGGGGGTAATACAGGGAAGACTATGAAAATAGAAGAAGCGAAAATAAGCGATGCCGGGGAGATACTTGCACTCCAGAAACTGGCGTATCAAAGCGAAGCCAAAATTATCAATGACTTTACCATCCCGCCCCTGACCCAGACCCGGGAGGAGCTGGAAAAAGAATATGATTATTCAGTGGTTTTGGCAGCCAGGCAAGATGACCGTATCGTGGGTTCTGTGCGGGCTCATTGTGAAAATGGAACCTGTTATATCGGCAAGCTCATAGTGGACCCGGCGGAGCAAAAAAAGGGGATAGGGGCGCGATTAATGCGGGAGATAGAAAACCGGTTCGTAGAAGCGGAACGGTATGAGCTCTTCACGGGAGAGAAGAGTGAAAACAATATACGGTTTTACCGGAATCGCGGGTATAGACTTTTCAGGACCGAAAAGATAAATGAAAAACTGAGCTTTGTTTTTTTTGAGAAATCGCCGCATTATTCATGCGGCGATTGTTGAAGCAAGAGTTTATTTTTTTCTACTTTTTTTTACTAAAGAAGCCGGTAATCTTTTTGATAAAAGATTTATTGCTTTTTTTGGTTTTTTCCGAAGCTAAGAGTTCGGGGCTTGGCTTAAAGTCCTCACCGTATTTTTCCTTGTAATAAGCGAGCCGGTCATCAAGGGAACCGCTTTTAGCCTTACGGACATCTTTCTTATTACGAGCGGGATACTTTTTGGCATCTTTTTTAACACTGCTTCCATGCTCGGGAACTGCGGCACCGTGATGAGACGCGCCGGAGTAATATGGTTTATCCATACGCTGCTCCGAACTTGAAGCGCCATGAACTTCGGCCTTTTTAACATGCCGGTCCTGTTTTTTCCTGCGGGAAGCGCCATGATCTTTTTTAGGCAGGGTCGTGGGTTTATTTCGTGTTGAGGAACTTCTTCCCCGGTCTCTGCTGTCACGTCTGGCGCCCTCTTTTTCCATTTTAAAGTATCTGCCGGCGCTTTTATCTTCAATATAGGAACTTTCCTCAGCCCATTCAACAGGCAGTTTCATGCCGATGTAGGATTCAATAGCTTCAAGACCGTATACATAGGTTTCGCAGGCAAGGGAAATGGCTTTACCGGTTTTTCCCACACGGGCGGTACGGCCAATACGGTGAACATAGTTCTCACAATCAGCAGGAAGATCATAGTTGATAACCAGTTCAAGGTCGTCAATGTGAAGACCCCGGGCCGCAACATCAGTAGCAACCAGGAATTGTATCTTTCCGGCTTTGGTATTGTCGATAACCTTTTGCCGTTTTTTCTGCGGAAGATCGCCCGTAATAAAGTGGCAGTCATAACCGTTATGTTCAAGGCGTTTGGCAACTTCGTAAGCGGAATGCTTGGTATTGGTAAAGATAAGGCTGTTGTTGGGATTTTCTTCTTTCAGGAGGCCAAGGAGCAGGTTGATTTTCCGGCTTCTGCCAACATGGTACAGCTTCTGGTCGATTTTTTCAACAGTAACCTGTTCCGGAGTAATTTCAATAACAGCAGCCTCGTTCATGTATTCCCAGATGAGGTTCCTTACGTTAAAACTTAAGGTCGCGCTAAAAAGCATGGTTTGCCGCTCCTCTTTCGGCGGCATTTGCCTGAGCATTTTTTTAAGATCCGGCCAAAAACCCATATCCAGGAGCCGGTCGGCTTCGTCAATAACAAGAAATCCAATATCTTTAAAATTGATTTTCTTTTGTTGGGCAAAATCGAGCAGTCTACCCGGAGTACCGATAATAATATCAACACCTTTCTGGAGCAATCTCTCCTGTTCGGCATAGCCCACACCGCCGTAAAAGCAGCCAGTTGACCGGTTTAAAAAACGGTTTAGAAGTTTGGCCTCTTCTTCGATCTGGACAGCCAGCTCTCTTGTGGGAGCAACAATAAGGGTCTTTTTCTTTGGAGTTGTTTCTTCCGGAATAAGCTGAAGGACGGCAACAAGAAAGGCAGCGGTTTTACCCGTACCAGTTTGAGATTGAACAAAGACGTCTTTTCCCTGGAGGGTTTCAACAAGTGATTTTTCTTGAACCTCCATGCATTCTTCGTATCCTGCTTTTTCGATTCCTTTTTGAAGCTTTTCATTGAGATTAAATTCTGTAAATTTCATTTTTGCTTTTTCCACTCTTTTTATGTATAATTTAGCAGCAGTAAAAAAGCGGTCATCGGGCATACGAATATCAACGTGCGACCACCTTTTAAGTGCTTATTTAGATAGTAAGAGGTAAAAAGCGGCAGGTACGATCATGTGGGATCAGGAGTTTTCCTGGTACCGCATAATATTACCTGCGAAAGAAAGAATATATCTCTATATCTTTACCTGCAGCTTCATAACTCTTGTTACTATTAATTCAAAGCGTTTCAGATATTTATTATTTAAAGAACATTGTTATAATAGTATACATTATAATATACCTAAATATCGGCATAATGTCCACTTATATTGTTAAAAAATATGCAATTAAATCAATTGATCATTTTTTGTAATTTAGTTGATTTATATAAAAATACGAAAACAGGTTTATTAGACCTGTTTTCATGGTATTTACATCAAAATAGATATATATCCATATATATTTTGTCCATCTGACGTCAAGGGTTATTTAGTCGGAAATCCAACGCGATGAGTATCCCGGAAGATATGGGCCATTATAGCTATTACAGTGCATGGTTGCCGAAGTTTCATTAAACATACCGGTATAATAACTGGCCTGTGAAGTCCTGCCCGAAGGTTCGGTAACTTCGCATTTACCGGGAATTTTTGACCATGAAGGGTTTTTTACACTGCATTTCTTTGAAGAAAAGGTATTGTTTGCAGTTTTAGCACAGGTGTTTTTCGCGGATTTTTTGGTGTACCCCTTATAATAATCCACGCAAGTGATATTCGGAGCGGATGCCTCACTGCAGCTGCCGGCAAAACGGGAATTCCCGGCATTAGCCTCAAAGTAGGAAGCTAAAATGAACAGCCCCGGAATTATAGCAAATGCAATAATCAGGATATTTTTGTTGAATACGTTTTTTTTCATAGTATTTCCTCCTATGGAAAAATAAATAATTTATATATATATAGTAGACAAAAAGGCATTAATTTGTCAAAAAAAAATTATGGAAAAAGTAAAAGTACCACCGCTTAAGATCCAGGGGATTAAAACCAAACTGGTACACTGGATATTGGAAAACGCGGCAATTTCGCGAAACGAAACCTGGATAGAGCCGTTTATGGGCTCCGGAGTAGTGGGGTTTAACTCAGGGGCAAAAAAAGCTCTTTTTTCCGATATCAATCCGCATATAATCAATTTTTATACAG
>JAAENB010000151.1 GCA_024224995.1 bacterium
GCTTCCGGTAATAATCCTCACGGCCCGTAATACCATACCGGACCTGGTTGCCGGTTTTGAGGCCGGAGCCAATGACTATTTAACCAAGCCCTTAACAAAGAGTGAGCTCCTGGTACGGGTGAATACCCTGGTGACACTGAAACGGACCGTGGCAGAGCACAAGGAAGCGAAGTATAAACTGCTGCAAGACCGCATGAGCCCTCATTTTTTGTTTAATGCCCTGAATACCATCCACGCGTTAATGTACCGGGATGTGAAAACAGCCAACAGCGCGCTGTTGAAACTTGCTCATAATTACCGTTTTTTAATGGACCAGGTATTGAAATCGGTGATTCCTTTTGAAGAGGAATGGGAGTTTGTTAAAAATTATCTCGAACTTGAGGAACTGCAGTTTGATGATATATTGTCGACGGAAATGACCCTGGATGGTGATTTTGACGGAGTGTTTATTCCGCCCCTTACGATCCAGCCCATATTGGAAAATTGTTTAAAGCATGGGCTAAAGGACAACAGGGGGGACGGGAGAGTAACGGTCCGGGCAGAATGCCGGGACCATAGGGTGATAGTTACCGTTGAAGACAACGGTACAGGACTTGAAAAAGAGGGTGAGGAACTGTATAGCCGCTCCCTGGGAAATATATTGCAGCGGCTCAAATACCGGAGTAAAGAAGCAGCGGTGACCGCGGAGAACAGGGATGGGGGAGGAACACGGGTAGAGATCAATTTCCGGGTTTGGCACGAATGAAAAAGATTTTGGATTATGAAATAATAGAGCGAATTGATGAGACCGTCAATTCAATTGTTTACCGGGGCCGCAAGGACCGTGAGAAAGGGACCGTCATTATTAAGGTTCACAATCTTGAAAATTCGTCATTGTCGAAAATAGCCCGTTTTAAACAGGAGTACGAAATTATCAAGAATCTCAATTTTGAGGGGATTCTTAAGACCTATGATATAATTGAAACTGATAACAGGATAGCCCTGGTGCTGGAAGATTTTAAGGGCAGCTCCCTGAAGACTGTTATGCGGGAAAGACAGCGGCAGGCGGGCGGCGGCGAAACCCGGTTTTTTCTGGAAACAGCGATCTCGATTTCGGATATTGTGGGTACCTTGCATAAAAACAATGTCATTCATAAGGATATCAAACCGCATAATCTTTTAATTAACCCGGAAACGGGAATGTTGAAATTGATCGATTTTGGGATCTCTTCGGAATTAAGCCATGAGCATGAAGAGATCTATAACAGGAATATAATAGAAGGAACCCTGGTATATATGTCACCGGAACAGACCGGCAGGATAAGCCGCGGCGTGGATTACCGGACCGATATTTATTCCATGGGAATTACGTTCTATGAGATGTTAACCGGGGCAGTTCCGTTTCGTTCGAAAGACCCATTGGAAATAATACATGCCCATATTGCGAAGAAACCAACTCCCCCGGTGGAGATCGACAGCAGCATTCCCCCGGTCGTTTCGGATATAGTCATGAAATTGCTGGCGAAGAGCGCGGAAGACCGGTATCAGAATAGTTTTGGGGTAATGGCGGACCTGAGCGAGTGCCTTGGACAATTAAAAAAAAGGGAACGCATTGATTATTTTGAACCCGGAAAGAACGATATCTCCATAAAATTCAATATTCCCAGGGGACTTTTCGGCCGTGATGAAGAGCTGGGTATTTTATTGTCTGCGTTTGAGCGGGTGAGTGATGGAGCGCGGGAAATGATGCTCGTTGCCGGCGCTCCGGGGATTGGGAAATCGGTACTGATTAACGAAGTTCGAAAACCGATTGTGGAAAAGAGAGGGGCTTTTATTTCCGGTAAATATGAACAGTTCGGTCCGGGAATTCCCTATAGTTCACTAATTACGGCTTTCCGGGGACTCGTGCGGCAGCTTCTTTCCGAAAGCAGTGAACGGATTACCCGGTGTAAAGAAAAGCTTCACCGCGTCCTGGGAAACAATGGAAAAATTATTACTGATGTGATCCCCAATGTTGAGCTTATTATTGGAGAACAGCCGGATGTACCCCAGCTTGGTCCTGAGGAAACCCGGAACAGGTTTAATATTGTATTTAAAAAGTTTATCAGGGTCTTTGCTCAAAAAGAGCATCCCCTGGTATTATTCCTGGATGATCTGCAATGGGCCGATATTGAAAGTTTTTCTTTTATTGAAAATGTAATAACAGATCAAAGCATTGAGGCTCTTTTGATTATTGGCGCGTATCGTGATACAGAGGTGGACAGCACACACCCGGTGACAGGAATGACGGCTGCTGTTACGGATACCGGTGTTCCGCTCCACACCATAACACTCCGCCCACTGGACAATGATGCCATAAACCGGTATATTGGCGGTTTCTTAAGAAAAGAGACCGGAGACATCTCTTCCCTTACGGAGCTGGTACACAAAAAGACCAATGGAAATCCTTTTTTTATTAACCAGTTTATAAAATCTCTTTATGATGATGAACTCTTGACACTGGACTCTGCTCTTGGATGGCAATGGGATGTGGCTGAAATTCGCCGGGTTCGGGTAACGGACAATGTTGTTGAACTTATGGCAAATAAGATAACGAAACTGAAAGAGCGTTCCAGGGAGATGTTGAAAACCTGTGCCTGCATTGGAAACAGGTTTAATCCGGAGAGAGTATCCCTTGTTACAGCAAAGCCGCTGAGTGATATCATTGATTCTCTAATGGAAGCGATTGATGAGGGGCTCCTGGTTATCCGGGATGATGTGTATGAATTTCAGCACGACAGGATACAGGAAGGAGCCTATTCGCTTATCCCCGAGGATGAGAGAGCGGAGCTTCATTACAAAATAGGACGAATGCTTCTTCGCAATATTTCTCCGGAAGAATTGCGGGATGATATTTTTTTAGTAGTAAACCAGTTGAATTACGGTATTGACCTGGCCCGGGATTTTGAAGAACGGCATGAACTGGCGGAACTGAACCTTCTGGCGGGCCGGAAAGCAAAAACAACGAGCGCCTATAATGGCGCATGCCGGTTTTTCACGTATGGCATTGAATTCCTTTCTCCCGAGGCATGGGAG
Organism: bacterium; assembly: GCA_024224995.1. The sequence continues at coordinate 3,055 of JAAENB010000151.1, forward strand.
CGGGAGTATGAACTGGCTCTGGCGCTCTATACGGAGTGTGGAGAGGCCTGCGTTTTAAGCGGAGACACGGATGAGGCCCAAAGACTTCTCGACCTGGTTCTTGATAAAGCAAAAACGGCTCTGGATATGGTTAAAGCGTATGAAACAAAAATAATGCTCGATATGAGCATGAATAAAATGACGGAAGCCTTAGCATGGGCAATGGAAGCACTCTCCGGGTTGGGGGTTCATTTCCCTAAAAAAGTCACCCCCATGGACGTTTTCAAGGAACAGCTCATGATAAAGTCCAAAATGCGAAAGAGGACAATCGAGGAACTCTTGCATTCTACGGAGAATATGACCGATCCCCGCGAACGTGCTATTGCCCGTTTGCTTATGATCGCTTTCCCGCCGAGTTATATTGTCGTATCTGATTATTTTTCTACAATTATATCAAAGCATTTAACTCTGTCACTGCAATACGGGGGGGCTCCTACATCCGCATATGCGTACGCGACCTATGGGATGCTTTTATGCAATAATCCGGAGACCGTTGAAAAAGGATATCGCTACGGCCGGCTGGCATTAGGGATAATTGACCGGTCGGAAGGAGAAGAGTTAAAGGCAAAGGTGTATTTATTATTCGCGGGATTTATTAGTCATTGGAAAAGGCCGGTAAAAGAGAGTCTTGAATATTTTATGGAGGCACACAAGAGTGCTTCCGAACACGGGGATTTTGGTTTTGGAGCATATAGTTTATCCTATTATTCTTTTTATTGTATATACGCGGCCGAACCGCTCGATAAATTGAAAGAAAAGTATGAAACAAATTACGAGACTATGAAGAGCCTGAAGCAGGAGAGTACAATTCAGTATTATGAACTTCGTTACCAGTTAGTCTTGAATTTACGAGGGGAGTCGGATGACGTTGGGATTATAAAAGGGGAAATCTTTGATGAGGAAGAGAGTGTAACCCGTTGGCAGCGTGAAAAGCAGCTAAACAGTTTTGGGCATTATATCGAGAGTAAAATCATTCTTTACTATCTTCACGGATTTTATAAAGAGGCAGTGCAAATAGCGGAGGAGGGGAAGAACAATATTGAAGAACTGATTTCAATGTATTCACAGGCTCTTTATAATTTTTATTATTCCCTGGCCCTGCTCGCGATATATTCCGGTTTTTCCAAAAGAAAGCAGAAAGCATATTTTAAACAAATAAAGGGCTACCAGCGAAAAATGCTGCGGTGGTCTAAAGCATGTCCGGAGAATTTTTTGAATAAATATCTCCTGGTTCAGGCGGCATTGGCCGGAGTTACCGGTAAGAATCAGCGTGATGAAAATGGGGTCTCTACCAGGGGAGAAATCCTTTTTAATCGTGCCATAGAAACCGCGAAGAAAAGCGGATTTCTTCATGAAGAGGGAATCGCGAATGAAGCGGCAGCCTGCTTCTACCGGGATAGGAATTATCTTGTAAAGGCAAATATCTATATGAAAAGAGCCCACGCCTCTTATTCCCGGTGGGGGGCGGTAAGTAAGGTTAAACAAATTGAAAAAGATTTTCCCGCTTTAAAAGCGGGGCTTCTCAGTCAGGGGGCTGCACGGAGGGCGGAAGGATCAACGAGTCTTTCTACAACAGGAACTATTTCGGAGTCGCTCGATTTGTCAACAGTGGTAAGAGCCACCCGGGCCATATCAGGAGAGATTGTTCTTTCACGGCTTCTTTCGCGTCTTATGCAGCTGACCCTGGAGAACGCGGGAGCGGAGAAGGGCTGTCTCCTGCTTGAGAAAGAGGGAAAGATTTTTGTTGAAGCGGAAGGTGAAGTGGGAAATTCCGGGGTTCGGGTGCTGGAATCGGTGCCGGTAGAGCTTCACCCCGGGCTTTCTCCTGCTATGGTTAATTCTGTTGAACGGACAAAAAAAACCCTTATTTTAACTGATGCTCAAATTGAGGGAGAGTTTACCCGTGACCCCTATGTGCTTGAGCAAAAGCCAAAATCGGTCCTGTGTATGCCCATCATAAGCCAGGGAAAACTTACCGGTATGGTATACCTGGAAAATGATCTCATGACCGGCGCCTTTACCCCTGAGCGCCTGGAAATATTGCAGGTGATCTCGTCCCAGGTGGCCATATCTATCGATAACGCGCGGTTGTACGATGATCTTGAACAAAAGAATGAGAAACTTATTGAACTGGATGAATTAAAAGATGAATTCCTGGCAAACACCTCGCACGAGCTTCGCACTCCCCTGAACGGGATAATCGGGATAGCTGATTCCCTGCTTGAGCGGGATGATCTTGACGAAGAAAGCGGGAGGAATTTGTCCCTTATTGTCTCAAGCGGCAGACGTCTGACCAACCTGGTAAATGATGTACTCGATTTTTCAAAGCTCAAGAACCGGGATATCGGGCTTAATCCCGTCCCCCTGGATATCAAGTCATTAACGGATGTGGTGATAGACCTTTCAAGACCCCTTACCCGGCAAAAGGGCCTGGAACTGGTAAACGCCATTGATGCCGGGACCCCGGCAGTGAATGGGGATGAAAACCGTCTTCAGCAGATTTTGTTTAATCTTGTGGGCAACAGTATCAAGTTCACGGAGTCGGGAGAAGTTCGTATAACAGCGGATGTAGTAGAGGCCGGTAACGCGAAGGGCCGGTTTATTCGTATCACCGTGTCGGATACGGGGATTGGGATTCCTCCGGATAAGCAGGATGATGTATTTAAATCGTTTGAGCAGGTGGATGGTTCAATCGCGAGGCAATACGGCGGAACCGGAATAGGGCTTTCCATTGTTAAGCAGCTTGTGGAACTGCATGGAGGGGAAGTGGGGCTTGTGTCTGCGGAAGGAGCAGGATCGTCTTTTTTCTTCACGATCCCTGCCGCCGAAGGGAAGGCCCGCCTGGAAAGCATATCCCGAAGCCTTGAACAGGCTTCCCGGGTACGGGATCGCCTGGTGGAAGAAGTTGCCTCTGCCGGAGAGAGAGAAGGGGTAAGGAAAAGCAGCAGAAAAGGGGCTCGTATCCTGGCGGTAGATGATGACCTGGTTAATTTGCAGGTAATAAATAATTATTTATCAACCGGGGATTCAACAGCAGGTTACGATTTAACCCTGGCCTCAGGCGGAATTCAGGCCCTTGATCTGCTGAAAGAGTCGGATTACGACCTGGTACTGCTCGATATAATGATGCCCGGGATATCGGGATATGAAGTGTGCCGGGTAATTCGTGAGCAGTTTTCCCTGTATGAGCTTCCGGTAATAATCCTCACGGCCCGTAATACCATACCGGACCTGGTTGCCGGTTTTGAGGCCGGAGCCAATGACTATTTAACCAAGCCCTTAACAAAGAGTGAGCTCCTGGTACGGGTGAATACCCTGGTGACACTGAA